>JAJDZE010000004.1 GCA_022824805.1 Acidimicrobiia bacterium
TCACGACGGTCTCGCCCGGCTCCAACGCCATGTAGTCGCGCATCAGCACGTCGGCAGCACCGGCGACCGTGGCGGTCATGGTGTCGCCCCGTCGACAATGCGGTCCAGGTAGCCGTTGAGGTAGTTGTGAATGCCCTTCTCGAGGGTGCTCATGCGCCCAGGCCGGTAGGCGGGCGAGCTCATCGCCTGCTGCATCGACTCGATCATCAGCCGATCCTCTTCGAGCACCAGGATCTGGTAGTCGCGGTAGATCTTCAGCGTCTCGTCGAAGTCGGTCCGGTCAAAGAACTCCTCGGGGAACAGGTGGTAGACGACCACGCGGGTGTGGCCCTCGTCGATCGGCCACGCGATCATCGGTCGGATGCAGTCGATGCGGCCGAAGAACGTCAGGTTGGGCGCCCTGAACGCAGTGCACGCAAAGCTGTGCGGCCGGTCCTCCAGCCATGGCATCTTGCCCAGCAGCGGCTCGGCCCCGGGGGTGGGCGGGCCGGCGTTGTAGAAGATCGACAGGCCGCCGTCGGGCTTGATGTTGACGTGGTCGGGCTCGAAACTGAAGTTGGCGCCGAAGCTTCCGGCGTGCAGCACACCGACGTGGTAAAAGTCCATCAGGTTCTCGTGCACGAACTTCCAGTTGCACGCCAGGCCGATGTCGATCTTGTTGCCCAGCCGGCACTTCTCCCAGCCGAGGAATGAGAACTCCTCGTCGAGCACGGCCATCGCGTCGGCCAGCGGCCGGGCATCGGGGTCGAAGTTGATGAACATGTTGCCCCGCCACACATCGAGCCGCAGCGGTGTGAGGGCGCAGTCGGCGACGTCGAAGTCCTTGGAGCCGGCCATGTAGGCGGCGCCCTTCAACTGGCCGTCGAGACCGTAGACCCAGCCGTGGTACGGGCAGCTGAAGGCCTTGAGATTGCCCGATCCGTACGCAACCTCGACGCCCCGGTGGACACACATGTTGTAGTTGGCGTGCAGCTCGCCGTCGCGATCGCGAGAGAGCAGCACGGGCTCGCCGACCAGGCGCAGCGCCATGAAGTCACCCGGATCGGCCAGCTCCTCCACCCGTCCCACATACAGCCACTCGCGTTTGAAGTACTCGTCCACCTCGCGACGGAAGATCTCCGGGCTGGCATAGATCGCGCCCGGCGCATGGCTGGCCTCGTCAAGAACGGCCCTGGTTCCCCGCGGATCCAACTCAGACGAAACCGACATCGCGTCCCCCCTTCCCCCGGTAACGCAGTGCGAGATTCACTCCGCTCTCCGGAAACTAACAGGGCACCTGCCGGAAGTCCGTCGAGACGCATCGGTGCCTCATTCGGTGTTGACGGCATGCACGTGGTCCATCAATCGTGCGAGCGAATCCAGCGGTGTGGTCGGGTTGCCGGTGTCGACGCGGACCCGAAGGGTCCGGATTTCCGCAGCGCTGTAGGCGCGGCGCCGGTCGCCGACCTCGGCAACGCCGCCCAGCAGGTTCGTGTGCAGCCCGATTTCGATGGGCACGGCGGCGGCTGCGGCATCCCGGTCACCCGACTGCCAGAGCTGCCGCACCTCCTCGACGGCGTCGCCGAAGTCGAGGGTCAACGCGGCCGTCAATTCGACGGCGTCGAGCGACCGTCCAATCCGACCAGGTCGTAGCTCATGGCCACAAGCTGCCGTGCGGTTTCCATGTTCTTGGCGTTCGGGTTGGGAGTCTCCATAGGCCAGCCGCCGTCCTTGCATCCTTTGTCGCGGTAGAGCACGCTGCTCTGGCTGAAATATGCGCCGCTGTGGCGGGGAGCGTCGTCGGACAGGAGGCAGTGGAGCGTGGTCTGGGCCGACTGCTCGTTGCTGTCTGACACGAACCGGGTGAAAGGTCGCATGATCGCCATCGCGATGCGCATCGGCAGGCGGCCGCCCGACCCGAAGTTCGAGCGGGCCCATCCGGGGTGGACAGAGAACGCCGAGACGCCGGTGCCCTCCAGCCGGTCGGCGAGCTCGGCGGCGTAGAGGACCGTTGCCACCTTCGCCTCGCAGTACGCACGCGTGCCGCTGAAGTCGCGCCGCTCGTAGTGGAGGTCGTCGAGTGCCAGCTGCGGCCGGTTCTTGGGGTTTCCGGCGTGGACGACCGATGACACGATCGCCATACGCGAGGGCGCAGCGGCCTTGAGCGTGTCTAGGAGGAGTTCGTTCAGCAGGAAATGGCCGAAGTAGCTCACTGCGATGGTCGACTCGAAGCCGTCTTTCGTTCGCTCGAGGTCGCCGCGCATGTTGACCATGCCGGCGTTGCACGCGAGCCCGTCGAGACGGTCGTGCTTGGCGGTGAACGCATCTGCGAATTCGCGAACCGACGCGAGGTTGGCAAGGTCGAGCCGCATCACCTCGTGGGTTCCGCTGAGGCCGGCGAAGCTCCGAGCCGCCAGCTCGCCTGCCTCGGTCCGGCGACAGGCCATCACCACGTGACCTCCCTGCCTGACGAGCTGACGGGCGGTTTCAAGGCCCACGCCGGAGTTCGATCCCGTGACGATGTAGGTCGCGCCGGCGAGGTCCTTCGACCGGGTCGCTTCGTCGATTGCGTGTCGCTTACGGGCCATGCCGGCCTCCTGGCGGTCGATTGCTCGGCGCCGGTCGCATTCAGCCGAGCGGCGCTGGATAGCTAGCCGGCAAGGTACCGAGCGCGGCCCCCCGTCAGCACGCCGAAATGCCCCGGGCCTTACGCCATGTCGGCGGAGGCACTGCGGGTTTGTCCTTGAAAATCCATCATCTCACGACAGATTTTCAAGCCAGATTGATCGAGCCGTCCTGCATCTGTGACGCAGGATCTCGAGTGCTCAGCTTGCCGCGCTAGCACTCATCGCCGCCGCGATTCAACGGTCAGGTGGCATTCCGTGCGGTGCTGCCGGGTGAGGCTGCCCCGGCAATCACGCGTGAGCGGGAGTTCGCCATGCACCGTGGGCCGAGCCGCTCTCGATAGGTCACACCGCGATGACGAGTTCGCCGGCAACGTGTACGTCTTCGACATCAGCGCTCCCCAGGAATCACGCTCGCGTACCGGCAAGGGTAGTTCCGGTATAGGCGGTCTCCCCATCACTGCTCGACGAGTTCGATCTCGTCAAGCGAGGCTCCTGGAACCCTCAGACGACAACTCCGCTCCGGCGTCTATGCGGGGCGGGGTGCGAGTACCGAGCGGTCGTAGAAGCCGAGGGCGTTCTCGTAGTCCATGTCGAACCCGAGGCGGCCGCGGACGACGTCGGGGAGTGCGAGCACGTCGGCGAGGGGAATCGACACGTGCTGGTTCTCTTCTTGGCGGAGCCAGCCGAGGTTGTAGGTGAGCACGATTCCGTAGCGCCAGTCCTCGGGGGTGCTGTTGGCGCCGGCGCCGTGCAGGGTGCCGCCGAGCCAGTACAGCACCGAGCCGGCGGGCATCTCGGCGCGGACGATCTCGTCGGGTGCGGCTTTGCGGTCGGCGTCCCAGCGGTGGCTGCCGGGCACGAGCTGGGTGCCGCCGTTGTCGGCGGTGAAGTCCGACATGGCCCACATCGAGGCGCTCCTTTGGTTCTCGGGCTGGTCCTGCATTCGTTCAGTCGAGTGGGTCAATCTTCGCTGGAGCCTCGCCTCGGTTGAGTTGCCGCCACGACTCCGCGAGTTCGGTCCGGTGGAGCTCGGCCCATTCAGCAACGAGATTGCGCGCTCGGCGTGGCAGGTCCCCGCGAATCATCCGGAGTGTTGCGATTTCCACGAGAGCTGATCGGTCTGCGTAGATGGCATGAAAATGAGGCGGCGCGTGATCGTTGCCGTACATCCGGATGACGATTCCGTAGAAGCGGCTGAGTTCGGCCATGAGGGGACTGCGATGATCTCAGCCAACCAGTTCGGGCCACGGTTTCGGGTGCAGGTCTTCGAAGCTCTTGCCGGTGAGGTCCAAGTACATGGCCGTGGGATCGAGTTCGAGCGCATCGTCTTCGCCCCAAGCGATGGCGCCATATGGACGCAGATGCGCAGTCTTGAAGAAAGAGGCGTCCGACCAGGCAGCGAAGTTCCCTCGGTTTGACCACCGGGTGAGGTCCACGATGCCGCTCACGCCATCGTCGAACCTGATCCACAGCTTGAACGGCTGCCGCGCGTCAACCTCGACAGCCTGTGGCGGCAGCGACACGTGCATGCCACGAACTCTAGGTGAGTTGGAGGCCTGCCGAACTGACCAGGCCTTGTGGTCGGCCCGCGCGAATCATGCTGGGCCTTGGAGGCCTCTTGGGTCTGAGAGGGCCTTCGTGGTTGTATGTACGTATAATACGTACGTGCCCAATAAGACGATCAGTGTGCCTGATGATGTCGTGCCGGTTATCGAGAGCTTGCACGTCCCATTCTCGAGGTGGGTGACCGATCAGCTGCGGCGCCATGCGGCCAAGTCGACCATGTCATTCGCCGATCAGCTTGTTGCGGATGCGGCCCTGGCCGCTCCGGAGGGATTGACGTCTGCGGACTCCTCGGCAGTCGGCGAGCGGATGGAGCGATCCGCGCCGTGGTAGTGCGCGGCGGGGTGTACTGGATCGATCTCGACAAGCGTCGGCCGTGCGTGGTCGTCTCGTCCGACGACGTTCTGGGTGTTGACGTCTGGCAAACCCATGTTGTGCCGCTGACCACGAATCTCGATCGGGCAGGTCTCGCCGGCAACGTCCTGCTCGACGCTGCGGTGACCGGTTTGCCCTACGACTCTGTGGCCGTGCCACTCGGACTGGAGCTGGTCGAACGCACTTGGCTGGAGGAGCGTGCGGGCTTGCTCCCGAAGGTCTTAGTCGATGCCATCGACGACGGAGTGCGAGCCGTCCTGGGTCTGTGACTATGTGTGGTCAGCCGAGCTCATCGGCTGGCGATACCCGGCAAGCGGGAGAGGAACCGCATGACATCACCGCTGCATGATCCTGTGCTGGAGGGGCTGCTCGACCGGCTGCACGCCCAGAGCGACGAGCAAGTTGCCGAGACGTCGGCGTTCACTGCGTCCCAACGGCGTTTGAGCGGCCGGGACCGCAGCCAGCGCGGCTTCGACGACAACATGCGCCGTTTCTATAGCGACAAGCTCGTCGCGCTCGATCGTGACAAGGCGGCGTTCTGCTACCAGGTCTGCCGTGCTCTGGGCGCTCGCCGTGTTGTGGAGGCCGGTACGTCACACGGCGTGTCGACGCTGTATCTGGCTGCCGCGGTGCGGGACAACGGTCACGACGACGGCGTGGTGATCGCCACCGAGTACGAGCCGGCCAAGGCTGCCATTGCTCGGGCCAACTTCGCCGAGGCGGGTCTCGCGCCGTGGATCGAGCTTCGGGAGGGTGATCTGCGCGAAACGCTGGTCGACTGCGGGGGACCGGTCGACGTCCTGCTCGTCGACATCTGGCATGTCGCGCTCGACGCGCTTGAGCTGGTCGCGCCAGCCCTGCGTCCCGGCGCGGTCGTCGTCACCGACAACACCATCGCGTCTGCTGAGGGCTACGCGCCCTACTTCGAATTCCTCAACGATCCCGCCAACAAGCTCCGCACGATGACCCTGCCCTTCACGGGAGGCCTCGAATTCACCGTCCGCATCGACTAGCCGATCTCAGGCTCAAACGCCAACCTAAACATTTGCTTTCAAAGTTAAGGTAATTACTGTTAACCTTACACATATTGTTCCGGCGTTAAGGTGCGGAGGCGGCAAGTGTCCCGATGGCCGGCAGCGCAATTCCAGACCGCGACCGTAGAGAACGAGCTGTGGCGGTCATGGGACGACGAGAGCCCGCGCACTATCACGGTCTCCCAGACCGTGCCCCCACACATCGGCGATCTTGGGATTCCCGCACTTGAGCCGGCCACGGGTGAGGCGCTGGACAACGCAACGCGCGCGGTGGGCGACCTTCGTGACCGCGCCGCCGAAACGGCCGGTGTCCTCGGGCACCTCAGCGCCGTGCTCATCCGGGCCGATGCAGTCGCGTCGTCTCAGATCGAGCACATCACGACCTCAAGCGAGGCACTGGCGGTCGCTCTCGCCGATCTTGGCGACGACGATGCCGACCAGAGCCCGTACCTGGTCGCGACCGAGTTGGTCGCTGCGAACGTCACCGTTGCGCTGAGCGCTCAACGTGGCGGCGAGGATCTGACCGAGGATTGGTTCCACCGGCGGCACCGCAGCTTGCTCTCGGCGGATCCGGAAATCGAGCGGCGACACCTCGGCGCGTGGCGGGATTGTGCGGTGTGGATCGGTCAGACCCGCCAGAGCGCCGAATTCGAAGCCCCGCCGTGGAAGCAAGTTCCCGCGTTGATGGCCGACCTTGTGCGCTTCGCCACCCGAAGAGACGTGCATCCCGTAGTGCACGCTGCCATCGCGCACGCCCAGTTTGAAACGATCCACCCGTACGTCGACGGCAACGGCCGCGTCGGTCGGCTGTTGATCCACCGGTTGCTCGAAGCTAGGCCCGCAGCGGCGACGGCACCGGTGCCGGTCGCGCATGGCCTGCTGCACAATCCAGATGGCTACATCAGCGGCCTGACCGCGTACCGCCGGGGCGATCTTGACGACTGGATCAGCGTGTTTGCGACAGCGGTGATTGACGGGGCACACGCTGCTGTCCGTCTCGTTGACCGAATCGCCGGCATCGCGCGCGACTACCGCCTGCGGGTTCGTACCCGCCGGGGGTCCGCGGTTTCGCAGATCCTTGACGGGCTGCTGCACACCCCCGCGATCACGGCAGGCGAGATCCAATTCAGCTACAAGCTGACACCGGCTCGTGCTTCGCAGATCCTGCACCAGCTCGCCGATGCCGGGATCGTGCGGCTCAGCGAACACCGCGCCGGTCGATCCCGCGTGTGGGTGGCCCACGACGTCATCGACGCAATCGACACCATCAACGCCACCATCCCCCGACGCCTCATCGACACCCCCGACCCCAACGACCCCGATTCCGCGGGAGCAAAAGGGTTGGGTGATGGATGACGAGCGGGCGTTGTCCCAGTGGGGTCAGAGGACGCCGGCGAGCCACTCGCGGGCGTCGATCATCATTTCGATGGTCTGGCTGTGGGCCATGTCGTAGGCGTGGTGCCGCAGGTTCCACCCGCCGTCGCCAAGGGCTGCGATCACCTCTTTGGGCTGCTCTTGGCCGATGAAGATGTCGCGGGTTCCCCACTGGAAGAGCACCGGTCGACCGTCGCCGTCGGACAGGTCGAGGTTGAGCCCCGGCGCGCTCGGAAGGCCGCAGCAGATGGCCCACACGCCGGCGTAGCGGGGCGCACCAGCCCTGCCGGCGAGCGCCAGCGACAGGTAGCCGCCTTGGCTGAACCCCCCCACGATGCATCGTTCGAGCGGCACGCCGGCCTTGCCGGCCTCGTCCGCGATGAACGACTCGAGCATCTCGAGCGAGGGAACGAACTGCGAGATGTCTTGTTCGAACGTCTCGAGGTCGATCGACCACCAACCTGCACCGTCGCCGTCGGGCATGTCGATCGGTCCCCGTGGCGCGATAGCGGTGAAGCGTTCGTCAGGGTCGACGAGCGGCACGTACGACGCGAGGTGGTGCTGCTCGGCGGTGTAGCCGTGCATGAGGAAGAGCAGACGGTCTGCGCCGTCACGGTCAATCCGGTACTGGGTCAGTGGCATGGAATGCAACGCTCCTGTGCTGCTCGCTGTGCGTTGGATGAACCTATGCGCTCACCGCACCTATGGCATGGGTTGGAGCGTGTAGCTGCTCATCTGTCGCGGAATCGCTCTGCTGTTGTTTTCGCGCAGGGCGCTGGTGTGCGGGAGTGCTAGAACCGCACCCGTGCCTATGTTCGCCGGGTCCGAGGGGTCGATTCACTACGAGCGATGGGCACCCGACGGCCCCGCGCGCCGCATCGTGGTGGTGGTGCACGGCTACGCCGAGTACGCGGCCCGGTATGGCCACCTGGCCGAGCGGCTGATGGCCGACGGCGCAGTGATCTACGGCGAGGATCACATGGGGCACGGTCGCAGCGACGGCGAGCAGGCCCTCATCACCGACTTCGAGCACGTGGTCGACGACCTGCGGACGCTCGTCGACCTAGCACAGGCCGAGCACCCGGGGCTGCCGGTGGTGATGATCGGGCATTCGATGGGCGGGCTGCTCACTTCCAGGTTCGCGCAGGAGTACCCCGACGATGTCGCCGGCATCACCTTGCTCGGTGCAGTGATCGGCGACTGGAACTGGGCCCGGGAGGCCTTGGCGCAGCCAGAGTTGCCTCCCGCCACGACCGACTTCTCGGGCATGTCCCGTGACACGGCCGCAGTCGAGGCCTACGCCACCGATCCGCTCATCTATCGAGGCAGGTACAAGCGGCCCTTGCTCGAAGCCGAGGTCATCGCCCTCGACCGATTCCGGGCTCAAGTCAGCACCCTCACGATGGCCGTGCTGTTCTGCCACGGCACCGATGATCCCTTTGTGGACTACCGCACCTCGCTCGAGGCGGTGCAGTCGATGCCCAGCGACGACAAGACTGTCCGCCTCTACGAGGGCGCCCGCCACGAGCTCGTGAACGAGACCAATCGGGACGAGGTGATCGAAGAGATCGCCGCATTCGTCGCCCGTGTCACCGAATAGCGGCGATGCAGTGCCGTACTGCGTCGACCTCATCGGCGGGCCGTACATCTCGACCGACGCCGAGCACATAGACGCGTTCCGGCCGGCTTCAGCCATCCGACCAGCCGCAGTGGACTAACGGCAGAAACCGCCGACAGCGAGGCGTCTCGGCAGGGATCGGCTTCCGACACCCCAGCGACGGTGTCGTGCGCGGCTGAGAAATAGGGTCGGGTGATGGGTGACGAGCGGGTGATGCACTTGGGCGTGACTGCCGCCGATCTGGGTGGGGCCACGCTGGCGATCGTGCCTGGCGACCCTGCCCGGGTGGCGAGGATCGCCGAGACGATGGACGAGCCGGCGCACCTGGCCTCCGTCCGGGAGTTCACGACCTGTCGAGCGTCGATCGGCGGGCAACCGGTGGTGGTCTGCTCGACCGGCGTCGGCGGGCCGTCCACCTCGGTTGCGGTCGAGGAGCTGGCGCAGCTCGGCGTGCGGACGTTCCTGCGGGTCGGCACCACCGGGTCGATCCAACCTGATCTGCGGATCGGTGACCTGGTCATCACCCAAGCCGCGGTCCGTCTCGACGGTGCGAGCCGGCATTTCGCTCCGCTGGAGTACCCGGCCGCGTCCTCGTTCGAGTGCACCCGGGCTCTGGTCGATGCCGCAGTCGCCCTCGACGCTTCCCATCAGGTGGGGATCACGGCGTCGAGCGACACCTTCTATCCCGGCCAGGAGCGCTACGACACCGTGGCCGGCGACGTCGTCGGGTGGCTGCGGGGCAGCCTGGCCGAGTGGCGCCGGATCGGCGTGCTCAACTACGAGATGGAATCGGCGACGCTGTTCACGATGTGTGCGGCCAACGGCTGGCGGGCCGGGTGCGTCGCCGGGGTGATCGCCCAGCGCACCGAGTCCGAGGCCGTCGTCGACGAGGCCCGCATCGCCGCCACCGAGGAGCGGGCAGTCGGCGTGGTCGTCGAGGCCGCCCGCCGCCTGCTTCAACAGGAATCTCAGCGAGGTGAACCATGAGCAAGATCAGCCGCATCGTCGTTCAGGCCTACACGTATCAGCTTCGCGATGTCGGTCCGACGATCTGGACCTACTCACCGGGGGCAGAGACGAGCGTCTCGAAGTTCGTGGTGTCGATCGAGTCCGACGACGGGCTCACGGGCAGCTACGCACCCCACTACGGCGCAACCGAGCACGCCATGGCGCAGGTCTGCGACATGGCGCCGCTGCTGATCGGCAGGGACCCAGCGCAGCGCGAACGGATCTTCGAACTCCTCAAAATCCAGTTCCGGCACTTCGACAAGGTCGGCATCGCCGCACTCGACACCGCCCTGTGGGACCTCGCAGGCAAGAAGCACGGCGCGTCGGTCAGCCAGTTGCTGGGCGGGTACCGGGAGCGGCTGCCGACGTACGCGAGCACGACTCCGGGCCAGCAGACTCCCGGCGGCCTCGACAGCATCGAGAAGTACGCAGACTTCGCCGAGGAATGCCAGGAACGCGGATTGCCGGGTTACAAGATTCACGGCTTCTTCGACGGCAGCGTGAGCAACGAGGTCGGCATCATGACCGCGGTTCGCGACCGTGTCGGGTCCTCGATGAAGCTGATGACCGACCCCGCATCGTCCTTGGGGTCGTTCATGGATGCCGTGGAAGTCGGTCGGGCGTGCGACGACTTGGGATTCTTCTGGTACGAAGACCCCTACCGCGATGCCTCTTCGAGCGCCGCCGCTCACCAGCGCCTGCGGGAATTCATCCGCACGCCGATGCTCATCGCCGAGCACATCCGGGGATTCGAGCACAAGGCCGACTTCGTGCTGGCTCGTGGCACCGACATCATGCACGTCGATCCCGAGTTGGACGGCGGCATCACCGGCACGATGAAGCTGGCCCACTTCTGCGACGCCATCGGCATGGAGGTTCAGCTCCACACGGCCGGCCCGATGCACCGGCACTGCATGTCGGCGATTCCCAACACGCTGTTCTACGAGCTCGGCCTGGTCAATCCCGACACATCGCAGAACTGCCTGCAGCCGCCGATCTACGCCGACGGCTACGGCGATGGCCTCGACGACGTGGGTGCCGACGGATGCGTCGCGGTGCCCACCGGCCCGGGGCTGGGCGTGGAATACGACTGGGACAAGATCAACGCCTGGGAAACGGCCAGGCGCACCTTCGAGTAACCCGGCCCGCCGTTTCGTCTCAGCGACTTCGCTGTCGGGGGCGGGCCGTCGGGGACTCGGTGCCGAGGCCTCGCCCGCCGGGCTCGGGCGCTCGGCCGGCGGGAACGTGCTGGAACTCGCGGTTCACCCTGCGGACTGCCGGTGTGATGGCCACGGCGTAGCCGACCAGAGCGAGCAGGACCCGGCGAGCCGGCAGGAGCACGAAGCAGATGGCCCACGCCGCGGCGAACCCAATGAGTCGTGGTTTCATCGCGGACACGCGAGCGGACGGCTTGTCGTCGGGGCGGCCGAGCGGGAATCGCTTCGGCTTGATGAACCATCCATGGGCGAACAGCTGAGCGACGAAGTACGGCCAGAAGGCGTCTGGGGCGTCGAGTGGGGGATCGGTGTCCCAAGCGGCGTCGGTGTCGCTGGCTAGCCCGGCCCGGACGCGAGACCACACATGCGGGGCGGTGACTCGACCAGAAGCGCCACCGCGGTTCTGATGGGTCGGGCGACAGTGCCACCGGTACAGCACTCGGCCGTCCTGGGCCAAGGCCAGAACGCCGGCCTGGAAGAGGCCGTTTGGGTGCGACGACCAGTGTCGTTCCAGCACCCCGGTGTCGCCGATATAGAGGTCGAACCGGTCATTCTCACGGCATTCGTCGAGGATCTCGTGGTGCGGATCGCCGACCGCTTGATATTCCAGTTCCCATGTGTCCTGCGCTTCGCTCGCAAGACTCTGGGGTTCACTGGTGACGGCGAAGATCTCGCCGCCCGCGGCCCGGATCTCCTCGATGACTCCCGATTTGCCGAAGCCACGCAACTCGCGGCGGCATGGAGGTCACCACAGCCCGCGGTAGAACACCAAGACGACAAACTTGTGCTTGTCGAGTTG
The DNA here is from genome assembly GCA_022824805.1 of Acidimicrobiia bacterium. Taxonomy (GTDB): domain Bacteria; phylum Actinomycetota; class Acidimicrobiia; order Acidimicrobiales; family Poriferisodalaceae; genus Poriferisodalis. Next base: position 11,595 of record JAJDZE010000004.1, read on the forward strand.
GGCGTTGAGCCACCCGGTGCGTACTCCGATCGGCGGGTCGAGCAGCGGCGGGATCAGCGGATCGTCAACTTCGGCGGCCGACACTCGGAAGCCCTCAGCTGATCTTTCGATCACCACCTGCTCACGGGCACAGACGTCGCCGTCGCACAGCACCAAACCCAGTTCGAAGGACCCAGCTCGCGCTCGTGCCACGGTGTCCTCGGCGTCGATAACTCCGGTGATCTCGAAGTGAGACTCTCGCGTTGCGTTGATCCACTCGAGCGCGGCTTCCGAAGCGGCCTGAAGCTCAGTGGGGATTTCTTCGCTCACGTTCATGCGTCGCAGTGCCCCAGATTCCTCGGGTCGAATCGGCGTCAGGCCATATCGCGTCGGGGACTCTAGGTGTGGTCGAAGCCAGCGCTGATGGCCGCCCGGACGCGGTCATCGACGACCCGGACCGCTGCCACACCCGCGATTGACTCAAGTTCGGCAACCGCGGACTGGACGGCATCTTCGAGAGTGTCGGCCTCGCGATCGAAATCGGCTAGCTGGACGCCGTCGGCCCAGCCGATCAGAGCGTCATCGCAGCCAGCCTCGAACACGTGGTCGGCGAGTTCGCCCGCTTGAAGATCAGGGCCGTCAACGATCAGGGTGAAGGTGTGGGTGGTCATAGTCAGGAGTCATTGTCGCGCCCGGGAACGTGATTGCGTCGGCTCAGCCTGTGTCCTCGAGTTCAGCCAATGCAGCTTGCTCTCGCGACTCAAGACTGCGGTCGCTACAGGGTTGTATGAGGTCAAGATTCGTATTACGATATTTGTATGTGGAGTTCCACCGCTCGGCGTTCAAGCACAGCCACAGCGAGCGAGACATCCTGCATGCCGTCGAGCACGCCTTCGTTATCGTCGATCTCGATCCGGACGCCGACCCGCCCAGAGTGCTCGCGATCGGGCCAGACGCCGCCGGCAACTTCCTCGAAGTCATATGGCTCGAGCTCGCCGGGCATGTTGAACTCGTGATCCACGCCATGCACCTGCGACCAGTGTTCTACGGCCTGCTCACGCCAGGCGAGGGTCCGACACCATGACTATTCGCGTGACCAAGACGGGACTGACCCTCACAGACACCGATCTCGATGCCATCGCGGAGGAAGTCGAATCGACTGACTTCGACGTCGAGGCGCTGAAGACCCGTCGGCGTGGCCGCCCCGCTATGGGTTCGGGCCCCGCTGACGTCGTACCGGTGCGGATCGATCCTGAGCTGAAGGCGGCGATTGAGTCCCGAGCCGAAGCCGATCACACCACTACCAGCGAGATTATCCGAACAGCTCTCCGCGAGTTCCTCGACGTCGCCTGACTTCGGCAGGGCTGGCGCCCCGGATGAGCCCCCAGCCGCCGCTAGAAGACGGGGAAGATGGTTCCTGTTGAGCGTTCGGTTCGGGTCAGGGCGTAGAGGACGCCCCAGTCGCCGTTGCGGTCTCGGGCGATGTTGATGCAGATGTCGATGATGATCGCTGCGCCCTCTGGGTCGGTGGCTGGGCGGGGCTGGCCGATGCTGACGGCAAGGTCGTCGAGATGGAGGAGCACTTCGATCAGCCTGGTGCGGCAGAAGTCGTCAAGCGTGAGGAGTCGGCCTCCCAGCGCGGCCACGAGGCGGTCGGCGGGTTCCTCGGCCAGCCGTGTTTCGAGGTCGGCGGCCAGTTGGAGGCATTTGGCAACGGTGGCTTCGTGACCGATGGCCGATTCGGTGGCGGAGACGTCCTTGATCTGGTCGTGGATGGGGGAGTCGACCGCGGCGTGAAAGTAGGTGACCGCCGTGAGCAAGTCGCCGTCGGGGCGCCGGTCGGGCGGGGTGCGGTCGAGGTAGGCGATGGTGGCGCCGGCGGCGCGTACGAGGTGGGCCGAGAGCGCCCCGACCGTCATACCGTCAAGAGCCGAAGGCTGGTCCCACCGTTCTGCTGCGGCCGGAGTGGCGATGAGTTCGGTTGCTTGGGCGACAGCCTCGACCACGAGCGCTCTGACCCGGGCCGAGTCGTTCGACGGTTCGGTGGCGGGCGTGCTCATGTCAGATCTCCTTCAGCGGGGGCGGGGGTAGGTGGGGTGCAGGTGGCGTTGGCCGGGGCCGAAGAAGTTCTCCCGGAAGGTGGTGCCCTCGTAGCTGGTGCGGAACCGGCCTCGCCGCTGGAGCTCGGGCACGAGGAAGTCGACGATCTGGGAGAAACCCCAGGGGACGGGTGCCGTTGTCACGTTGAATCCGTCGACTCCTGTGGTCTCCATGAACGCCTCGAGCTGGTCGGCGACAGTGCTGGGCGAACCCACGAACCCCAGCCCGCCCGCGGTGTCGGACAGCCGCCGGGCGACATCGCCGACGGTCCAGACCTTGTCGGGGTCCTCCAGCTTCCAGCGCTCGACCTGGGTGCGGATCGCGTTCGCCTGGATGTCGTCGATGGGCGTGTCGGGCGGGTGGCCGCCCAGGTCGATGCCCGTCCAGCCGCAGTACAGGGCCAGGTAGCCGTCGACCGAGAACAGCCGTGACCACTCGTCGCGCATCGCCCGCGCCTCGGCGTCGGTCTCGGCAACCACCACCCGCGCCACCTGCAAGGCCCGGATGTGCTCGGGGTCGCGGCCGGCCGCTGCCGCCTGCTCGCGCAGCGACGCCACGACGGCGGCGCCCTTGTCGTTGCCCGGCACCGACATGAACACGACCTCGCCGGTGTTGGCTGCGAACTCGACGCCGCGTGCCGAGTTCCCCGCCTGGTACAGCACCGGCGTGCGCTGCGGCGAGGGCTCGACCATGTGTGGGCCTTGCACCGTGAACCAGTCGCCGGCATGGTCGATCTCGTGCACCTTGGCCGGGTCCGTGAACGTGTCGGCGGCGGCATCGCGCACGATCGCCCCCTCGTCCCAGCTCTGCTCCCACAGCTTCAGGCAGACATCGACGTACTCGTCGGCCCGGTCGTACCGGGTGTCGTGGGCGAGGATCTGACCGAGCCCTTGACGTTCGGCATCGGACAGGTACGAGGTCACGATGTTCCAGCCGACACGGCCGCCGGTGAGGTGGTCGAGCGTCGAGAACAGCCGGGCCGTGTGGTACGGCGCGTGGTGGCTCGTTGAGAAGGTCACGGCGAAGCCAAGGTGCTCGGTGCATGCCGCCAGCGCCGGGATCAGCAGCGTGGGGTCGATGCCGGGAATCTGGACCGCGCCGCGCAACGCCGCCTCGCGACTCTCCCCGTACACGTCGTAGGTGCCCAGCACATCTGCGAAGAAGATCCCGTCGAAGCAGCCCCGCTCCAAGGTGCGAACCAGGTCCTGCCACCAGCTCAGCGTCCGGTACCCCCACGACGTCTCGTCGGCAGGGTGCTTCCACATCCCCTTGATCTGATGATTCGGAGACGCCTGGATGAATGCGCTCAGGTGCATAGCGCCACGGCTCATCGGTCCGCTGGCTCGAATATGGGGAGATCCATGGCGTCGGCAGCCGCAACGAGTCGACGGTCGTAGCTGGCGAGCGTCACCGACTGGCCGAGGCCGACCAAGTAAGCGCACGAGGCGAGATGCAAGGCGTCGAGCGTGCGCACAGGGTGTGAGCCGGGGAAGGGCTCCAGGGCGCGCGCCAGAACCGTCGGGGTCAGCTCAAGAATGGCGATCCGACCGATGAGCGAACGGGCCGCGTCGCCATGGGACTCGGCCAGGCCACGCCGATGCAGCGGCGTCCACAGTTCGTATTCCAGCAGCCGGCTCGAGACCAGCGTCTCCTGCCAGATCTCACCGGGCGGTCGATGGTCTTCGGCGAGCAAATGGGCGAGCGCGACCGAGGTGTCGAGGTAGATCAACGGTCGCTTCGGCTCTGGTCAAGCTCGGCGAGGAGCTGCTCCAGCGGAGCGATGGGCTTGGGGACAGGTGGCGGTGCAGAGCCGCTGAGCGTCGGTGGGGTCAACGCCCCGCTCCGAACTGACTCGGCGAGGTATGCGTCGGCGAGGATCGGGCTCCGAGACTCCCTGATCGGTCCGAGCTCGGCGACTACCCGGTCTCTATCCGTTACGAGAATCGTCTCGCCGGATGCCGCGAGCCGCACATACTCGCTCAGACGGCTGTTCAATATCTTGATGCCAACCGATCTCATGACTTCAAAGTAGCTACTAGTAGTTACTTTGGCAACACGAGCCTACACGCGGTTCGTCGACGGGTGCGCTGCTCGCTAGGCGGCTGCTACGGCCGGTTGTGTGGTCAGCAGGTCTTGGCAGAGCAATCCGGCGGCGCGGTGGCGGTGCATCTCGGCGTAGTCGGCATGGTTCAGGGTCGCGATGAACGCAGCCCGGTTGGGGAAGTGCATGATCAGCACGGCGTCCCAGTCTCCCTGGCCGATGAAGTAGCGCTCGGCGTGGCCGTAGAGCAGGCAGCTCCCGCCGACCTCGGCTGCGGCGGCCCGGAAGGCATCGACGTAACGCTGGTAGGCGGCGACGCCGGACTCGTCGTTGTCGTGCTCGGGCTCATCGGGCCCGTAGGCGGCCTTGACCCGGAACTTCAGCAGGTTGACCTGCGCGATGGGCCCGTCGTGGGGGTCATCGCGGAAGGCGCGGAACTGGTCGGCGGTCGGCTGCATTGCAGGCATGGCACCTCGCTGTCGGTTCGGGGCAGTCGCACGGGCCGTGCGAAGCGAGCCCCCTCAGTGAAGCGCACGACGCTCGCCGCCGCCGACGGCGACCCGCAGGTCTGGCAACAATGGCGAACCCTAGATGCGGCGGGCGGCTATGTCGTTGATGTTCGACATGGAATGTCTCCCTCGGTCGCTCGTGCTCCCGTCGGCGCAAGCCTTTCAGACCGCGTCACACATGTCCATGTGCGACCCGGCGGCCAGCCGAATCGCCCGTGGGGCCGGGCAGCTGGCCCGGGGCTCACACCAGGAACCTGCTGGTGGGCTGGTCGAGCAGGATGCGTCCGTAGTCGGCGTAGCGGACCTCGCGGTCGAAGATGAGGTGATTGGAATCGGTTGTGATGTCGCGCAGCGCCCGCTCCTGACAGACTGCGGCGGGCATATCCACGCTGTGCTGACGACGGGGAACGAATGCGAACGCTGGGACTGGACAATGCTTGATCATTCCGAACGGGTCGCGGCAGCGCGGTCCGCCATCGACTACATCTGCGACCGCAATGATGAAGAGCAGGCGGTGCCGGTTCCGAACTGCCCGGGATGGACGGTCTACAACGCGGCGTCGCACATCGGCCGGGTCGGGATCGCGTGGGAGGAGATGATCACCTCCACACCCGACGACCCCGAGTCTCGGGCACGGGGTTACGAGCGCGCCGGTCGCCAACCGGCCGGAACCTCGACGGCAGAGCTCGCAGCGTGGGCCCGCTCAGCTATCGATCAACTCGTCGACGACCTCGACCGGCGTTGCTACTTCTCGATGACCGGAGGCGAAGGCAATCCGCGGTTGTGGGCTTGGCACGCGGCCTCCGAGCTCGGCATGCACCGCCTCGACGTCGAGGCGGCGCTGGGCCATGAGCACCCCATGACGCCGTCGCAAGCACTCGACGCCGCCGACTACACGTGCCAGTTCTTCCTGCAGGCGATGCGCCGCGTCCTCGAACGAGACCCCGGCAGGCTCACCGCCCGGCTCGTCGATGCCGGCGGCGAGGTCGGCAGCGTGACCATCGAGCCCCTGCCCGAGTCCGAGTCGCCTGCATCGGTCATCGTCGAGGGCCCGCCGATCCAAGTGCTGCTCGCACTCTGGGGCCGCCCCCACGTCGGTGTCGAGATCACCGAAGGCGACCCGCAGGTTTGGCAGCACTGGCGGACCCTGCCCAGCGAAGCCTTCCAGTTCGGCACCTGGGATTGACCGCGACGGAGAAGAGGCACGATGGATGGCACGACGTCAATCGGGGATCTCTCAGGCCTCGACATGGCTATGAGTTCGGAGGGGGCAGCGCTCAACGTCGTTCGCAGGCTGACCAGCCAAAAGGAAGACTTGGCATCGCAGTGGGCGACTGCGATCCGGCTCGCCCAGGCAAATGGAGCATCGCTGCGGGACATCGGCGCTGTAGCTAACGCCTCGCCGCAGACGATTGCCAAGATCTGCGACGAGTGATGCAGCACCCGGATGCTGGCGGGAGGATTGTCTAGTAGGCCTCGAAGCGGGCGCTCAGCCTGGTCATGTCGTCGCGGTCGGTCGTGAGAATGAAGGTACCGAGGCGTTCTGCGACCACAACGAGATGGGCGTCGACGACGTCAGCTGTTCCGGAACTCGCGAGGCGGCGGCCCACCGTCACGGATTCGTCGAGGGGGTGGACGTCGAAGTGCCGTAGCGCTCGAGCGAGATTCGCCTGTCTTGGGGGATCTCGCCATACCTGGGCGAGCACCGGATGGGTGGTGTGCAGCTCATCGCCCCGTTCGGTGGCCCGCTTCACTAGTGCCCACAGGCGGGAATTCACGCTCTCGGCATCTGCGATGAATGGGCCTGCGTCGACTATCAAGGTCCGACGCCCTGGCGGTCTAGCACCGCATCAGCCCAGGCAAGGTGCTCACGGTCAATGGGGCCTTCGTCTGCTTCCCAAGACGCGATCAGGTCGAGCATCGCCTGGCTGCGGCGCCGGCGCTTGACCTCGGCAAGGAGTGATCGCTTGACCGCCAGCTTCTTCGTGCCGTCCATCTCGACGAGTTCGGCGAGCGCCATTTCCATCTCATCATCGAAGTCGATGGTTGTCTTGATTGCCATAGTTATACGGTAATCAGCCCGTACTTATGTTGACAACCGTATTTCTCAGGCGTCGAGCCCCAACGGGAGTGTGGCGAGGAGTTGGGTTATGCAGTCTTGTAGAGGTTGGGTGGTGTCGATGGTGATCTCGGGTGCGGGCGGTGGCTCGTAGGGGGCGGAGATGCCGCTGAAGTCGGGGATCTCGCCAGCGCGGGCCTTGCTGTAGAGGCCCTTGGGGTCGCGGGCCTCGCAGACTTCGAGCGGGGTGTCGACGAATACTTCGATGAAGGCGCCTTCGGGATGGATCGCCCGTACTTGCTCACGGTCGGCCACGTAGGGGGAGATAAACGCCGTCAGTACGACGATGCCGGCGTCTTGGAACAGGCGGCACACTTCGCCGATGCGGCGGATGTTCTCGGTGCGGTCGTCTGGCGAGAAGCCGAGATCGCGGTTGAGGCCGAAGCGGACGTTGTCGACGTCGAGCACGTAGGCAGCGATACCGCGTTCGAGCAGGACCGCTTCGAGGGCGAATGCGAGGGTGGACTTGCCGCTGCCCGAGAGCCCAGTGAACCAAACCGTCACCGCACGGTGGCCGAAGTGTGCCTCGCGGTCGGCGCCGGTGACGTGCCCCTCGGCGCGCACGATGTTGCGCGACACCGGCCGTTCTGCGGCGCTCATAGCGTGCTCGGGCCGTGGGACGGACGTGCCGAGAGGCGCAGCAGGGACCTGAGCGGTTGGCGGGCGAGGCGCACGAGAGCGGGAGGCATGTGGGGGTGAGGCGAGAGGTTCATGCGTTGGGAAGCCCTCGCAGGAAGCCGCGCTCGGTCAGCTTGCGCACGATGGCGTCGATGCACTCGTCGACGTCCTGGGCTGAGGTGTCGACGCGCAGGTCGGCATCGGTCGGCTTGTCGAAGTCTGCGGAGACGCCGGGGAATCGGGGGATCTCGCCGCTGTCGGCCATCGCGTACAGGCCGTGGGGGTCACGCTCGCGGCACACCTCGATGGGTGTGTCCACGAAGACCTCGACATAGCGGTCCACGCCCACTAGGTCACGGGCTCGTTGCCGCACGTCACGGTCGGGGGCCACCATTGCGGCGATCGCGATCAGGCCCTGGCCGTTGACGAGCCGTGCCACTTCCGAAACCCGGCGCAGGTTCTCCGAGCGTTCCTGGGTGCTGAAGCCCAAGTCACGGGAGATGCCCATGCGCACGTTTTCGCCGTCGAGACGGATCGACACCTTGCCCCGATCGAACAGCTCCCGCTCGAGTGCTGTGGCAAGGGTGGACTTGCCGGCGGCCGTGAGCCCCGTGAGCAGGATGGTGCACGGCTGCTGGCCGAAGCGGATGGCCCGCTCCGCATCGCTGATCTCCGAGCGCTGGCGAACCAGTGCCGCATCGGGTGTGCGATCCCACGCAGATGCCGCGCCCAGGATCATGCCTGCGCCCACTGTCGCGTTCGTGAGCCGGTCGACGAGCACGAACGAACCGGTCGCCCGGTTGGCGCTGTAGGGGTCGAAGGCGAGCTCCCGGTCTGAGGTGATGACGCAGTGCCCGATGTCGTTGAGCCCGAGTCCCGGGGCCTGCTCGTGTGCGCCGGTATTGATGTCGACGCGGTGCCGGAGGCTCCGGATGGCGCAGTTGGAAACCGTGTTGGCCGTCTGCAGCAGGTAGGAGCTGCCGGGCTCGGCGCCGGTTTCCGACATCCACACCACCATGGCGTCGAGGTCGTGCGCTCGCTGCGGTTCGCTTCCTGGGGTCACCAGCAGATCGCCCCGGCTGACGTCGATGTCGTCGTCGAGCGTCACCGTGACCGCCCGACCCGGCCCGGCCACATCGAGGTCGCCGTCGAAGGTCGCAATCCGCTCCACCGTCGAGCTGAGCCCCGACGGCAGCGCCACCACCTCATCACCGGGCCGGAGCACTCCCGAGGCGATGGTGCCCGCGTACCCGCGGAAGTCTGCATCGGGGCGGGAGACCAGCTGCACCGGCATGCGGAAGTGCTCCAGGTCGACGCTGGCATCGATGTCCACCGTCTCGAGGTGCTCCAGCAGCGGCGGACCGTCGAACCAGCCCAGATTGCCGCTGGCGTCGACGACGTTGTCACCTGCCAGCGCGGACATCGGCAGGAAGTACGGCTGTCCGAACCCGAGCTCCTTGGCGAATGAGCGGTAGTCCTCGCAGATCTCGGTAAAGCGATCCTGCGACCAGCCGACGAGATCCATCTTGTTGACCGCCACGACGACTCGACCGATGCCCAGCAGGCTGGCGATGTAGCTGTGGCGCTTGGTCTGTGCCAGCACGCCGTGGCGGGCGTCGATGAGGATGACCGCCAGATCGCAGGTCGACGCACCCGTCGCCATGTTGCGGGTGTACTGGGGGTGCCCCGGAGTGTCGGCGATGATGAACGTGCGGCGGGCCGTGGAGAAGTAGCGGTAGGCCACGTCGATGGTGATGCCCTGCTCGCGCTCGGCGCGCAGGCCGTCCATGAGCAGAGCCAAGTCGACCCCGTCGCCCGCCGAGCCGTGGGCAGCCGAGTCGGCTTCGAGGCTGGCGAGCACGTCCTCGTAGATCAACTGCGCGTCGTGCAGCAGCCGCCCGATCAGCGTCGATTTTCCGTCGTCGACGCTGCCGCACGTCAGCAGGCGCAGCAGGTCCTTCTGCCGATGGGAGGCCAGGTACGCCTCGACATCCGACACGTCGAAGCCGTCACGAGCGGGCAGCTCGGCGGCCATCAGAAGTACCCCTCACGCTTCTTCTGCTCCATGGAGCCCGACTGGTCGAAGTCGATCACCCGGCCTTCCCGCTCGGAGCGGGTTGCCACCAGCATCTCGTCGATGATCTCGGGCAGCGTGGTGGCCGTCGATTCGATGGCCCCCGACAGCGGGTAGCAGCCCAATGTGCGGAAACGCACCAGCCGCTGTTCGGCCACCTCGCCCTCGTCGAACACGAACCGGTCGTCGTCCACCATGATCAGCACGCCGTCGCGTTCCACCACCGGCCGTTCGGCCGCAAAGTACAGCGGCACGATGGGGATCTGCTCGACGTGGATGTACTGCCACACGTCGAGCTCGGTCCAGTTGCTCATCGGGAACACCCGGATCGACTCGCCCTGGTTGACCCGGCCGTTGTAGAGATTCCACAGCTCGGGCCGCTGGTTCTTGGGATCCCAGCGATGATGGGCATCGCGGAAGCTGAACACCCGCTCCTTGGCCCGCGACTTCTCCTCGTCGCGCCGGGCGCCGCCGAACGCCGCATCGAACCGGCCGGCGTCGAGCGCCTGGCGCAGCGCCTGAGTCTTCATGATGTCGGTGTAGTTCTTCGACCCGTGGTCGAAGGGGTTGATGCCCTGCGCGACCCCCTCCGCGTTGGTGTGCACGATCAGCTCGAAGCCGATCTCGTCGGCCATGCGCTGGCGGAAGACGATCATCTCGCGGAACTTCCACGTCGTGTCCACGTGCAGCAGCGGGAACGGGATCTTGCCGGGGAAGAAGGCCTTGCGGGCGAGATGCAGCAGCACCGAGGAGTCCTTGCCGATCGAGTACAGCATGACCGGCCGCTCGCACTGGGCGACCACTTCGCGCATGATCCCGATCGCCTCGGATTCGAGCTGCTGCAGGTGGGTCAGCCGCAGCTCGGCGGGCAGCGTCGCGCTCATTGCGTACCCCTCGATTGCTCCACCATGGCCTGGCTGGTTTCCCACAGCATGGCCCCGTTTGCGGGGTCCGCGGCGCTCTCGGACACCTGCTTGCGGTGCATCAGGTGCAGGTAGAGCCCGGTGGAACTGCCGGCCTCGGGCGCGCAGCACAACCAGACGACGGGCTCGACGGCTTCTTCGGGCGACCGGAACAGCCGTCGAAGCAGCGGGTCGACGACCGATCGGAGAGGCGCAGGCGCACCGCGGGTGATGTTCGTGGCGACGCCGCCCGGGCACAGTGCATGCACCGCCACCTCGACCCCGTCACCGTCGGGGCCGTCGCCGTCGAGGCCCTCCACGCCATCGCCATCGCCAACGCCAACGTCGCCTTCGCCGGGGCGATGCAGCCGACGCGACAGCTCCGTGGCGTAGGTGCACAGCACAAGCTTGCTCAAGCCGTAGTGCCGCATGCTGTCTTTCATGCCATAGGGGGCGAACTCGCCGAGGTGATCGAAATCGATGGCGGCACTGGATCGGTGGGCTTCCGAAGAGACGAACACGATCCGTGGCGGGTCACCCTCTGGAACTGCCGGAACAACGACACCGTCGGACAGCCAGCGGTCGATCATCACCCGGTTGGCCAGGAAATGGACGGCGAACATCTCGTCGTAGCCCTGCGCTGTCTGCCTCGCAGCGGGGGTCATGAGGCCCGCGTTCATCAGCGCGATGTCGACGCGGACGCCACGATCACGCAGTTCGTCGCAGCAGCGGTGCACCGACCGGAGATCGGCAAGGTCGACCTCGACCAGCTCCACGGTCTCCGAACCGGATTCGCGCGTGATCTCCTCGCAGATGCCGTGATGGCCGGGGCGGCAGGCCAGGATCATGCGGCCGCCGCGCCGCGCGAGCTCTACAGCGGCTGCCCTGCCGAGGCCGCTGTTGGCCCCGGTCACCAGGCAGGTCTTGCCGTCGATCCTCACGTCGTCGGGGACTGGCTCGATGTCTGGCGACTTGGGATTTCGGAGGTCACGGAAGGCGGTTGCGACAGCACCGATGAAGCCGGTGTCGCCTATAGCGCGTGCCGGCTGTTCGCCGACCCAAGGCGTCTCGGCAGAGCGAACCACGACGGCCTGCTCACCAGCCGCGTGCATCTTGCGCTCTGTCGAAGGTGGCGACGGGGGATCGGCGCTGGGCGACGGGTGCTGGTCGTCTTCGAACTGCACGGCAAAGGCGTCGCGGTATGCAGCGAACGTCTCGTCGATGTCGGGTCCCGTCAGCCCGAAGTCTTCGAGCCGGTAGTCGTGCTTGCCGAATCGGTTCTGAGGGTTCGCCGCCATGAACTGCGCGGCCGCCCGCTCGGCCGTCTCGTCGAAGCCGATGCCGGCCGTCTCGCAGATCTGCCGAGCTTCGTTGATCGGATCGGCGATCAGGTCGTAGTACGACACATCGACAAATGAAGCACCGCCAGGCTCGTCGGCCGGCTGCCTCGCCTGAGCTTCGGCCCGAGCCTGCATGGCCCGCTCGACCATCCGGTGCGTCTTGTAGTGCCAGTGCCGCCCGATCTCGACAGCATCGACCGAATCGCTGAAGATGCCGTGGCCGTGGGCGACCATGCTGCAGAACGACGCCAACGTGACACGGGGGTCACGGTGGGCTTGGACCACGGTGGCGCCCCCGAACACCCTGCAGAACGCGTCGAGGAACTCCAGGTGATGCGGCGTCTTGAGCACCCACGCGCCGGCAGGCCGCTGCCATGCCAGCACCTGCAGGACCCGGCGGAGGAACTCGTAGTTCTGGGTGTGGTCTTGTTCTTCCAGCCAGCGGGAATAGCTCGGCACCGTCATGGTGGCTTCGGCTGTCTGGCTCATGAAGTTCAGGTCGAGCAGCAGGACGTCCTCTTCGGCCTGGTCGTGGCCCACCGGATGGATCGCCTGAAAGTCGGGTGCCAGGTACGAGACGGTTCGCTGGGCGAGCATCGCACGCCACCTGCGGGACCGCTCGGAGCGTTCTGCGGTCTCGCCCCTCGCCACCGGAACGAGCGCTTCGGCGCCGGTGATGCCCCGGATCTGCGGGTGCGAGCACAACAGCCGCTGCAACAGGGTTGTGCCGGCGCGCTGCAATCCGGTGATCAGGATGATCGTGCCCAGATCGATGTTCTCGATCTCGGGGTGCCGCGTCACCAAATCCTGAATCCGCAAGCGCTGCACCAGCGCATCGGTGAGCCGTGATTTCTGGATCAGGCGGCCGGCCGCACTCAGGCGGGCTTCGGCGTTGATCGAGGTGACCAGCACCTCGAGAGCTTCGGCGTGACCGTCGTCGCCGAAGTCGCTGAGACCGGTCTTGCGCCGTGCGGCGCTGCGCAGTGCGCCGATCTCGAGACGTTCTGACAGTCCAAAGTTCGCCCCGGCCCTGCCGAGCCGGTTGAAGGCTCGCACCCCCAGCGGCCGGTAGGGGTGCTCGTAGTCCGTGGAAGTCACTTCGCCCCCTGAAGATCGCAGGGAGGCGTTGTGAGTGTGGATGAGCCGCGTCCGGCGGCAACGACACCTTCAAAACGGGCGAAGTCAGCGGACACGGGCCTAGCCCCGCAGGCTGGCGTGCTTGACCACCCGGCAGCTCGGCTGGGGATGCTCGGCGGCTCGAACCCAGCGGAAGCACATTGTTCCCGAAGAGTGGCCTGCGGTGTCGATCCAGTTCGGCAGGCCGGGATCGTCGTGAGCCACCACGATGCGCACCGAGCCGTCGGCTTCGTAGCTTGCGAGGTGGTTGTTGGTGTGGATGGTGAAGTGCCGGTAGTCCAGCGATTCCATCCAGTAGTTGTTGAGCTGGAAGTTCCAGAGCTCGCACTCCGGCGGCATGGCTTCGATCACCAATGCTTCGTCGGGCTCGAGCGCCCAGTGGCTGTGGTAGTACGCGATGTTGGGATCGCCGCCGGCAGCGAGCGAAACGTCCGGGTTGAACCGGGGCAGCTCGTTGGTGTGCTGCTGGAAGTCGCGCGCCCACTTCGCAAACAGCAACGGCGCCCCGATCACCAGCGAGCCGGCATTGCGGAGCCCCGCATCGAGCGCCGCAGCTGTCAGGTGCGAAGGACGGGCCTCGCTGGGGGCGCAGTTGACGCGCTCGATGGTGAGCTCGGCGGGAGTCTCCGTGTTCCGGTCGCCGAAGGTCTGGCGCACCACAAGAGCGCCGGTCTCGGGCGTCATCGGCAGCCAATTGCCGTCATGCCGGGTGCTGCTGAGGACCAGCTCGAAGCACCCGTCGGCGTCCATGTCGATGTCGTCAGACTCGATGTAGCCGGTCGGCGGCAGGCCGCCGCCTTGCCCATAGTGCCCCGCTTGGGTTCCGAAGCTCAGGTAGGCGATGTCGTTGCGGCGGCCTGTGATCTTGTAGTCGAACGACCCGTCCAGCGTGGCCATGAGGTAGAAGTTGTCGGGGTTGTCTGCGCCCATCTTGGTGGTCTCGCCGACCACGCGGTGCAGTGTCGGGGCCTTGGGATCGGCGTGCTCGACGAAGGCCATCAGCCCCGCTCGGGCGATGCGGCTCAGGTACCGGTAGCCCTCGGCCTGGTTGAACGCATCCCTCGGCGCCCCGGGGAAATGCAGCGCAGCTCCGGCTGCCTTGAGCGAATCGCAGAACTCATCCCACGACTGCCCGGTCGTGATCCGCTGCTCGGCCATGTCGTCGGGCGACTTGCCCCGGAGTTTCCACACCCACCTCGAGATGCCCCGAATCGCAGCCAGCAGACCGATGACGATTCTTCGCATGGCCTACATCTACTGACTCCGACGGCTCAGCGGCAACGGGCGCTGCTACTACGGCGCGGGCCGGAGGCGATGGGTGGCCATGGCCTCGCACAAGGGCCGGCTGCGCTCGTACATTTCCGCCAGGCGCGGGGTGGCCCACAGTGTCAGGAACATCGGCCCGCCGTTCGGCGGCACTCATGCTGACTCACGCCGGTCTCCCGTCTCACGATGTTCCGGCCCGCTTACGGGCGCGATGGACCAGCACCTCAGCACCCTTCGGCGTTCCGTCGTGCCAGGCGCCGAGCAGCTCGTCCAGCGGCGACTCGTAGCCCCCGTAGTTGCATTCGATGAACCGGTGGTGGATCTGGTGGTGGAAATCGCCCAGCTCGAACCGCGCTTGGCGGCCGGCCCGCGGCCCCAGCAGCAGGGCGTCTCCTTGGCGACGCACGACGTAGAACCAGACATGCAGCCCGCCGGCGACCAGCGTCACCAAGATCAGATTGCGAAGCCAGATCCCGAAGATCCAGCTGAACTCGAAGCTCTCCGTGCGTTCGAGCGACGGCATGAACCACGCCCAGACGGCGAACGAGACGGCCAGCATGAAGAACCGCGACCGCAGCGGCAGCCATGTGCGCCCGATGTGCCTTGCGATGGGGCTCGGCCGCAGGGGCCAGTGCAGGAATGGCGCTGAGCGCAACGGCAGTTCAGGCGTGTAGTTCCACGCTGCCCGCCCGCCTTCGGGCGACGATGACATCAAGGGCATCGCATCACCCCCGAGCAGCCCCACGCTGCTGCCGTCAGGCCTGTCAGCCTGCTGCCCACACCAGTGTATGTTCGAAAATGAGGTGGCAGAACGCAATATCACCGCCATTTCACCGCCCGAAACGGGACAGCATGAGCAATCTGCAGTTCAACGAGCACGGGGCCGAGATCACGCGCCGGCGAATCTTCGGCTGGGACGAACTCGACACGACGCGCTGGGATGCCGACCAAGTGGAGGCGCAGATTCTGACCGGCGAGCACATGCACCTGATCCGGGCGATGTACGAGCCGGGCGCCACCTATGAGATGCACAGCCATCCCCACGAGCAGTTCAGCCTGCTGCTGGCGGGTCGCATGCTGCTGACGGTGGGTGAGGAGACCCGCGAGATCGGGCCGGGTGATGGCTGGTACGCGCCAGGCGGTGTTCCCCACGGTGGTGAAGTCCTCGGTGACGAACCGGCCGTGTTCATCGATGTCTATGCGCCGGCAACCACCTGGATCCTGGACGTGTTCGCCCAGGGCCGGTGTATTGAGGGCGATCGGGCGCAGCCCGCTGGGTGATTCGGTGGCTCGACGACAATCAGTCGGCGAAAGTCCGAAAAGCTAAGGGGATGGGCGAGCAGACGACGCTCGGATTGTGCTGGTCGAGGCAGTTGACTGGTGGGCCGCCGCCCACGACAGGAGCGTGACCCGATGGAGGTCGTCAACGAAGTGGTGCCCACGAGCCCCGAGCGCATCGACGAGATGATGCAGCCCGGGCCTGACGGGCCGATCTACATGGTCAACCTGCTGAAGTTCAAGGACAAGGCCGAGTATGAGGACGGCCGCGAGACCGATCTGACCGGCTTCGAGGCGTACCAGCTGTACGGCCGGGCGGTGTCGAGGATCATCCGCGACTACGGCGGCGAGATCCAGTTCGCAGCGAACGTGACGTTCCTGTCGCTCGGCCAGGTCGAGGAATTGTGGGACGAGATCGCCATCGCCAAGTACCCGAACCGGGGAGCGCTGCTGGCGATGTCGTCGTCACCGGAATGGCGCGAGGCAGCGGTGCATCGCACGGCCGGGCTGGCCGGTCAGTTGAACATCGAGACGGTCGCCCAGTTCGTCCGCGAGTGAGCCCGAGGCGGCTCGGCTGCACAGACTCTTGCTGGCCGGCCATGCGCTGACTTGCCTCCGGCAGGCACGGCGAATTTAGAGTGGTCATGTGACGGCGGCGACCGCTCGATCCGACTTGGCAATCGACGGCATGACGTGCGCAGCGTGCGCGAGCCGGATCCAGCACCGGCTCGACGAGCTGGACGCCGTGGCGGCGGCGCAGGTGAACTTCGCCACCGGGCGGGCTTCAGTCACCCACGACGGGTCGCTCGACGAAGCCTTCGTCGCGGCGGAGATCGCAGCGCTGGGCTACGCGGTCATCGAAGAAGGCGAAAGCGAGGCGGCCGAGCGGCGCCGCCAGGCCGACCTGCTGGCCCGGCTGGTCACCGGCGCAGTGCTGACGGTGCCGTCAGTGCTGATCTCGATGATCCCGGCGCTGCAGTTCAGCGGCTGGGAATGGCTGGTCGCCGTGCTGGCGGCCGTGGTGGTCGTGGGAGCGGGCTGGCCGTTCCATCGAGCCGCAGCGGTCAACCTGCGACACGGCGCCACCACCATGGACACGCTCGCGTCGATGGGGTCGATTGCGGCGCTGGCGTGGTCGCTGACGGTGTCGATCACCGGCATCGGCGACGGCCACGTGTACTTCGAGACCGGCGCCGTGATCGTCACGCTGATCCTGCTGGGCAAGTGGCTGGAGCTGCGGGCCAAGCGCCGCTCGGGCGACGCCATCCGGGCGCTGGCAGATCTGGGCGTGAGGACCGCCCGCTTGGTCGATGGCCGCGAGATCGCGCTTGACGATCTGGCAGTCGGCATGCGGTTCGTGGTGCGGCCCGGTGAGCGTATCGCCACCGACGGCGTGATCACCGACGGCCGCTCGGCAGTCGATGCGTCGATGGTGACCGGCGAGCCGGTGCCGACCGAGGTCGGGCCCGGCGACGAGGTGATCGGTGCCACGATCAACGCCAACGGAGCGCTCGTCGTGGAGGCGACCAAGGTGGGCGCAGACACGGCGCTGGCGCAGATCATCCGTTTGGTTGACGAAGCCCAAGGCAGCCGCGCAGAAGTGCAGCGGCTCGCCGACCGGGTGTCGGCGGTGTTCGTGCCCATTGCCATCGTCATCGGGATCCTCACGCTGGCGGCGTGGTTGTTGCTCGGCAACGAGGCCAGTGCGGCATTCAGTGCGGCGGTGGCGGTGCTGATCATCGCTTGCCCGTGTGCTCTGGGGCTGGCGACGCCGCTCGGGATCATGGTGGGGACCGGTCGGGGCGCCCAGCTCGGCGTGATCATCAAGGGGGGCGAGGTGCTCGAGGACACTCGCTCGGTGGACGTGGTGCTGGTGGACAAGACCGGCACGATCACCGAGGGCGCCATGACGCTCGCCGATGTCCAGGCGGGACAGCTTCCGGCCGCCGAGCGCGACGAGGTGCACCGGCTTGCAGCATCGGCTGAGGCCCTGTCGTCGCATCCGATCGCTGAAGCCATCGCGGGCTCGGTCGATGAGCTGGCCGGCGTGGACGAGTTCGAGACTGCGCCGGGCTCGGGCGTGACCGCAACGGTCGACGGGGTCGAGGTAAGGGTGGGCCGGCGCAGCCTCTTCGACGCTGTGCCGGCCGACGTGGCGGCACTGGCTGCCGATGCTGAGGCCACCGGGGCCACGGCTGTGCTTGCTGGCCGCGATGGCACCGCGGAGATCGTTCTGGTAGTTGCCGATCGCATCAGGCCGACCTCGGCGGAGGCGATAGCGGCGCTTCGAGACCAGGGTCTGGCGGTGACGCTGCTCACCGGCGACAACGAGCGCACTGCACGGACGGTCGCCGCCGAAGCCGGCATCGAGTCGGTGATCGCCGAGGTCTATCCCGACGACAAGGCCGCCGCCGTGCAGCGTCTTCAGGCCGCCGGCAAGCGAGTGGCGATGGTGGGAGATGGCATCAACGATGCTCCCGCGCTGGCGCAGGCCGACCTGGGCATTGCCGTCGGCACCGGTACGGATGTGGCCATCGAGGCGTCCGACCTCACCGTCGTGAGCGGCGATCTGCGGGCTGTTGCGGATGCCATCGCGCTGTCACGTCGCACCCTGTCGACGATCAAGGGAAACCTGTTCTGGGCCTTCGCCTACAACGCCGCCGCGATCCCGCTCGCGGCGCTCGGCATCCTGAATCCCATGATTGCTGCGGGTGCGATGGGTGTCTCGTCGCTGTTCGTGGTGACGAACAGCCTCCGCCTGCGGCGATTCACAGGCTGCCGCCAGACTGTCTGACTGAGTGAGCGGCGACACGTGGACAGCTGAGGACATTCCCGATCAGTCGGGCCGGGTCGCGGTGGTGACCGGGGCCAACTCGGGGAACGGATTCGAAACGGCGCGGGTGCTTGCCGGCCGCGGTGCGCTGGTGGTGCTGGCGGTCCGCGACCTCGCCAAGGGCGCTGCAGCCGCCGACGCCATACGCGCCGAGCATCCCGGCGCTGAACTGGCGCTGCAGGAGGCGGACCTGGCATCGCTCGAATCGGTGCGGGAAGCGGCTGCGGCCATCGCAGACCGGTACGAGCGCATCGACCTGCTCGTCAACAATGCGGGGGTCTTCCACACGCCTCGACGAGAGACCTCCGACGGGTTCGAGATCCGCTTCGGCACCAATCACCTCGGACACTTCGCATGGACTGGCCTGCTGCTGGATCGCCTGCTGCCTGTCGCCGGCTCGCGAGTCGTCTCCGTGAGCAGCAACGCCCACCGGTATCGCGCTCGGATCGACTTCGAACGCTTCGGGGCGGCCCAAGGTCGCAGCCAGTCGGCCGCCTACGGTCGTTCAAAGCTGGCGAACCTGCTGTTCACCCACGAACTGCAGCGCCGGTTGGCCGCAGCCGAGGCGGAGACCATCGCATTGGCGGCCCATCCCGGATGGGCCGAAACGGAGATCCTGCGCGACTTCCCGCTCATCGGGCTGATGCGGCCGCTGATCCGTCCGCTGCAGCACAGCGCGGCCGGCGGGGCTTTGGCCACCCTGCGGGCTGCGACCGATCCGGCCGCTGCCGGGGGCGAGTTCTACGGCCCCGACGGACTGTGGGAGATGCGAGGCCATCCGGTGCTGGTGGGATCCAGCGACCGCTCACGCGATCCAGAGCTGCAGCGGCAGACGTGGGAGGCGTCAGAACAGGTCACCGGGATCAGCTTCGAGGTGTGACCCGCTGCGTTCTATGCGGGTGATCCCACCAATGCGAAGCCCTCGTCGAGCCAGCCGATAGCGCCGCCGATCATCTTCTTGACTGGCCGGCCCAGTCGGGCGAGCCGGACAGCCGCCTTGTCTGCCGCGTTGCAGTGCGGTCCGGCGCAGTACACGACATGCTGCCGGCCCAGGAGGTCCTCGAACGCAGTCGCGTGGGAGCGGCGTGGGTACGATCTCGCCGGACTTCTTCCCGTCAGGAGAGCACTCATGGTCGAGACCACCGCCAGCACCAGCATCGATATTGCCGCTAGCCCCGAGGCCGTGTACGGGATCCTGACCGATCTGTCCCGGGTCAGCGAGATCAGCCCCGAGTGCTACCGGTCCGAATGGGAAGACGGCGCGACCGGTCCCGAGGTCGGGGCGAAGTTCCGTGGCTACAACCAGGCCGGCGACATGAAGTGGGATGCCGGCTGCGTCGTCGTGGCTGCCGAGCCCGGCCGGGAATGGGCATTCGAGGTGCCTGCCCCAGACGGACGCAAGACGCTCTGGCGCTACGAGATCGAGGCAACCGGCGATGGCTGCCGGGTCACCGAGAGCTTCGACTCGCCGATCCTCGACCAGGAGTTCTTCCAGAAGATGAACCGCCACAGCCTGCTGGCCAACAACATCGCCCAGTCGCTGCAGAATCTCAAGGCTGTCGCCGAGGCCTGAGGGGCGTCAGGCTCTCGGCCTGCTCACATCGAGCCAGAGAGGCGCTCACGGCATCGATGTGCTCATGCAATCGCCGCTGTTCAGAGGGTTGATGCAGTGGTCGTCGCGGC
Source organism: Acidimicrobiia bacterium (assembly GCA_022824805.1). Lineage (GTDB taxonomy): Bacteria > Actinomycetota > Acidimicrobiia > Acidimicrobiales > Poriferisodalaceae > Poriferisodalis. Next base: position 31,474 of record JAJDZE010000004.1, read on the forward strand.
GTACGTGTCACAGGGTCTACGTACGGTGGACACGTGGCCGGTTCTCTCTTCGATGTCCAAGCGAGCAGCGGTGCTTCAGCCAGTGCCGAGTTGCAAGCATGTAGTTTGAGTGGCGTGGAGACGCGCAGCTCATTGAGCGTGGCTGGCTTGTTCGCTGGCATCGGCGGGATCGAACTGGGTCTGCACGATGCAGGCGCGAGAACCGAATTGCTGTGCGAGTCGTGGGCGCCTGCCCAGGAAGTGCTGGCCAATCGGTTCCCAGGCGTGCCGATTGCGGGAGATGTGCGGGATCTGGACCGCCTCCCCGACGTGGATCTGGTGACTGCAGGGTTTCCCTGCACCGACCTCACCCAAGCCGGGCGGATGCAAGGCATCGGGGGCGAGGCCTCGGGGCTCGTCGCCGAGGTGTTCCGGCTTCTTCGGGGCCGTCGAGTGCCGCTGCTGATGCTTGAGAACGTGCGCAACATGCTCGTGCTCAACAAGGGCGAGGCCATGCGGTATCTGGTCGATGAGATCGAAGCGCTCGGTTACCGCTGGGCATACCGACTCGTCGACTCGCGATTCACGGGGGTGCCGCAGCGCCGTCAGCGGGTCATCTTCATCGCGTCCCTCGATCTTGACCCTCGCTCGGTGCTGTTCGCTGATGAGGCTGGGGAGCCCAGCGATGACCATTTCCGAGACGACGCATTCGGCTTCTACTGGACTGAAGGCCACCGCGGCCTCGGCTGGGCGAAAGACGCCGTACCGACACTCAAGAACGGCTCGACCATCGGCATCCCGTCACCGCCGGCCATTTGGAACCCGGCGGGCCTTGCTGGTGGGCGAATCCTCACGCCTTCCATCGAGGAAGCGGAGCAGATGCAGGGTTTCGAGCGCGGCTGGACTGCGCCTGCGGCGCTGGCGTCCAATCGGAAGGGCACCCGCTGGAAGCTGGTCGGCAATGCTGTCACCGTGGGAGTGTCACGGTGGGTCGGCGAACGGCTTGCGAGTCCGGGATCACCCGTGTCCGAGGGCCAACCGCTGCAACGAGGCCAGCGGTGGCCTACGGCTGCCCATGGCGACCGGGGGGCTGTGCGAGCTATGGACCTCTCGCTGTGGCCACGTCACGAGCGGTATCAGCACCTGTCGGAGGCCGTCGATTTCGCAAGTGCCACGCCGCTTTCTGCCCGTGCGACCGCCGGCTTCTACGGCCGAACTCAGAAGGGTTCGCTGCGATTCGTCGATCAGTTCCTCGTCGACGTCGCCGAGCACGCAGCCTGCATGGCCGGAAAACTCGCCGCCGCCTGACGATGATCGGCCGCACCGTTAGCTCGGTGCTGGGGTGCTACGATGTACGCTCGCGAGAATGGATGGGGCGGAGATTCTTGTTGCTTCGCTGCGGCGAGCGCTGATCGCTGACAAGTACGGCAACAACTGGCAGTATCACTCGCGTAGCGATCGTCACTCCAAGGTCGCCTGCTGGGGCATAGCGTTCGACCTGCTTCAGACATCCTCGCTGCTGCGGCACCATGTCGCCGAGGGCAAGGTTGTGATCGGCGTCAACCACACGATGAGGGACTTCGGCACCGGGCGAAAGAAGGATCTGGACTTGGTGCTGGCCCGACCGGCAGGCCAGATCGATGAGGGTGTGACGCTCTCAGGACTGGCTCAGCACTATGACGTCGAACTCAGCGGTGATCAACGTCGCCAACTGAACGCGCTGCCCGACTGCCGGGTGGGACCCGTCGGGGCAGTACTCGTGGCGCTGGAAGCCAAGGCAACGATGACGGCCCACATCAGGGCGTTGCCGCGTTTGTATGACGAACTGAACTCGTCGCACCTGTGCGTCCACGGCGCTAGCAAGCAGGCGCTGGCCGTGGGATTCGTGATGGTGAATGCCTCCGACGCCTTCGCTTCCTCAGACATGAACAAGGGTGATATCTCGCAGGGGCTCGCCTTCACGACGGAGCCTCAACCACGCTCCGTGGAGCGAGTGCTGGCGAAGGTGGCGGAGATTCCTCGGCGGTCGAACGTCAGGGACAACGGCTTCGACGGCATCGGCGTCGTCGTGGTCAATGGCAGAAACGATGGAACGCCGTACACGCTTGAGGACGGCGCGCCAGCGCCGCGGCCCGGAGAGCCGTTCCACTACGACGGCATGATCGCCCGCATGGCCAACGAGTACGACACCACCTTCGCCAGCATCTGAAATGAGATGCACAGCCACACCTTGCTGGCCAACAACATCGCCCCGTCGCTGGAGAACCTCGATGCTGTCGCAGCGGCCTGAAGGGGACGCTGGCGGTCAGCACGCGCCTTCGATGAGCGCAGCGTCGGCCACCACTTCGCCGGTCCAGCAGTAGAGCAGCACCGTCGGCGTCGCGCCGAAGTCCTGCTGATGCGGCTGCCACGGTGCGTGATGCACGGCGTCGCCGGGCTGCGCGGTTCGAGGCACGCCTTCGCCGCTGGTGAACGTCGGCTCGCCGGCCAGCACGTGATACAGCTCCTCGGCCTCATGGTGGTGGCTGGGGTAGTGCAGGTTCGGTCCCCAGACGCCGATGCCGACTCGCACCGAGCGGTGCTCGACAATTGATGTCGGGCCGATGAGTTGTACGTAGCCGTAGTTGTCGTGAAAGTCCTGGCTCAGCGCGCCCCTATAGCCGGCGGTCTGGATCCACGGCAGCGCTGGCGCGAGCGACAGGAACTCCTTGAGCACGGCATCCACAGCGCCGTCGCCACAGAGCTGGACTGCGTCGAGATGCCGCAGCACCGGCAAGTGCCGGGCTTCGACCACCGCCGGACTGCGGGCGTCGTCGAGTGCATCGAGCACCGTGGCAACCATCGGGTACTCCGGGACAACCGCTCGGCTGCGATGAAACTCAGCAATCCGCCCCAGCAGCTCATCAATGACGCCCGCCACGCCGCAATTGTCCCAGCCGCAGCCAGTCATTAGTGCGCATACGGCTTCACCGGTTCCGCCTTCCGTCGAGTGGGCGGCACCGGTCAGCACACCCAAGACGCGCTCGCTGGCGGCTGGGCGATTTTTGTCCGGTAGTGGTTTTGGACTTTGTCCAGAACCTGATATGGTCGCCACATGCCTCGGGACACCGTGCAGATGTTGCGGGAGCGTGGGATCCAGGTGACCGCGCAGCGGTTGGCGGTGTTCAACGCCGTTGGTGGCCGGCCGCATGCAACTGCTGACGATCTCATCGACGATGTGCGTGCCAGTATCGGGTCTGTATCCAGACAGGCAGTGTTCGACGCCTTGGCCATGTTGACCGAAGAGGGTCTGATCCGTCGCATCCAGCCGGCACGGTCGGCAGCCCGATACGAGGACCGGGTCGACGACAACCATCACCACCTGGTGTGTCGGGCCTGCGGCCGGATGGTCGACGTCGACTGCGCCGTGGGGTACCGGCCGTGCCTTGAGGCCGCCGAAGACCACGGCTTCACGATCGACGAGGCCGAGGTCATCTATTGGGGTATCTGCCCGGTCTGCCAAACAGAGCCCGTCGCCGCCGAGAGCTCGACATGACCACGGCACATTCCATCCATCGATCCAATACGCAACCATCAAGGAGCAGAAATGACTGATACCAGCACCGCTGACGCAGCAACACCTGCCGCCGGCAGATGCCCGGTTCTGCACGACCAGACGAACATGGGCTCGCTGGCCAACCAGCAGTGGTGGCCCGAGCAGCTGAACCTGCGGCCGCTGGGCAAGAACTCGCCGCTGATCGATCCCACCGACGAGCAGTACGACTACGCCGCCGAGTTCGAGAGCCTCGACCTCGCCGCCGTCAAGGCCGACCTCGCCGAGGTCATGACCACCTCGCAGGACTGGTGGCCGGCCGATTTCGGCCACTACGGGCCGCTCATCATTCGCATGGCGTGGCACAGCGCCGGTACCTACCGCATCCACGACGGCCGGGGCGGCGGCGGTTCGGGCACGCACCGGTTCGCCCCGCTCAACAGCTGGCCCGACAACGCCAACCTCGACAAGGCCCGCCGGCTGCTGTGGCCGGTCAAGCAGAAGTACGGCCGCAAGATCTCCTGGGCCGACCTGATGATCCTGGCCGGCAATGTGGCCCTGGAGTCGATGGGCTTCGAGACCTTCGGCTTCGGCGGCGGGCGCGAGGACGTGTGGGAGCCCGAGGAGGACATCTACTGGGGCCCTGAGAACGTGTGGCTCGACGATGAGCGCTACAGCGGCGACCGGGATCTGGCGAACCCCCTCGGCGCCGTGCAAATGGGCCTGATCTACGTGAACCCTGAAGGGCCGAACGGCACGCCTGACCCGCTGGCCGCGGCCCGGGACATTCGCGAGACGTTCGCCCGCATGGCCATGAACGACGAGGAAACGGTTGCGCTGATCGCCGGCGGCCATACCTTCGGCAAGACCCATGGCGCTGCCGACGGCGATGCCCATGTCGGCCCCGAGCCCGAGGGCGCTGCCCTAGAAGAGCAGGGCCTGGGCTGGACGAGCACGTTCGGCAGCGGCAAGGCGGGCGACGCGATCACCAGCGGCCTCGAAGGCATCTGGACGCCCACGCCGGTGGCCTGGGACAACTCGTTCTTCGAGGTCCTGTTCGGCTACGAGTGGGAGCTGTCCCAGAGCCCCGCCGGTGCTCACCAGTGGGTGCCGACCGATCCGGCTGCGGCCGGCACGGTGCCCGACGCGCACGATCCGTCGAAGCGCCACGCGCCGGTGATGCTCACCACCGACCTGTCGCTGCGGATGGATCCGATCTACGAGCCGATCTCGCGGCGGTTCCTGGAACATCCCGACGAGTTCGCGGACGCATTCGCCCGGGCGTGGTTCAAGCTCACCCACCGCGACATGGGACCGGTATCGCGCTACCTCGGTCCGGAAGTTCCCGACGAGCAGCTCATCTGGCAAGACCCCGTTCCCGCTGTGGATCACGAGCTGATCGACGACGCCGACATCGCAGCGCTCAAGACCGCGATCCTCGAGTCGGGCTTGTCGGTGTCAGAGCTGGTGAAGGCGGCGTGGGCATCTGCGTCGACGTTCCGCGACAGCGACCTGCGGGGCGGCGCGAACGGCGCACGCATCCGGCTTGCTCCGCAGAATGGCTGGGAAGCCAACGACCCGGCCGAGCTGGCAGCCGTGCTCACAGCGCTTGAAGGTGTTCAGGCGGCCTTCAATAGCGCTCCGGACGGTGGCAAGCGAGTGTCGATGGCCGATCTGATCGTCCTCGGCGGGTGCGCCGGGGTGGAACAGGCCGCCCGCGCCGCTGGCCACGATGTCGTGGTTCCGTTTTCGCCGGGGCGCACCGATGCCACGGCGGAGCAGACCGACACCGAGTCGTTCGCCGTGCTGGAGCCCTCCGCTGACGGGTTCCGCAACTACTGGCGGGCCGACGACAAGCGCCGCCCCGAAGTGATGCTGGTGGACCGGTCGAGCCTGCTGTCGCTGACGGCGCCGGAGATGACGGTGCTGGTCGGCGGTCTGCGAGTACTGGGTGCCAACACCGGCGGTTCGTCGCTGGGCGTGCTTACCGACCGTGCCGGAGCGCTGACCAACGACTTCTTCGTGAACCTGCTGGACATGGCTACCGAGTGGCAGGTGTCTGACACCGAGCACACCTATGAAGGCCGTGACCGTGCCTCCGGCGATCTCAAGTGGACTGCCAGCGCGGTCGACCTCGTGTTCGGCTCCAACTCGCAGCTGCGGGCGATCGCCGAGGTGTACGGCTGCGACGACGCAGAGGCCAAGTTCGTGGCCGACTTCGTGGCCGCATGGGCGAAGGTCATGGACCTCGACCGGTTCGACCTGATCTGAGCCACGCCGCCGAGCGCGGCACTACGTTGGGCGGCAGGGGATGATCCCATGACCCAGCGCCAGCGACCGCTCATGATCGGTGCCACGGCCGCCGATCCGAAGCGTGCCGTCTTCATCTGGAACGCCATCCGCAAGTACTTCAACGAGGCTGGCCTCGAGACGGAGTACGCGCTGTATTCCACCTACGACGCCCTGTGCGGAGCGGTGCTCGACGGCCACGTCGACATTGCCTGGAACGCCCCGATGGCTCACGCACAGCTGCTGCTGCACGCGCCGGGAACCTGCCGGACGCTGGCGATGCGAGACACCGATGAGGACGTCCACTCGCTGATCGTCGCCAGGCCGGACGCCGCCATTGCCGATCTCGACGATCTGCGTGGGCGGCGTCTGGCATTGGGTGTGGACATCTCCAGCGAGCTATACCTGCTGCCGTCGGCCCAGCTCGCCGCAGACGGCTTCGACATCAAATCGGACTGTGAACTCGTCGAGCTCGAGCCCACCGAGTACTCCAACCTGCAGATGTGGGTGGACGACCGAACGATCTTCGGGGCCGTCATGGACGGCCGTGCCGACGCTGGAGTGATCTTCGAGCCATGGCTCGGGTACCTGCTGCGCCGCCACGAGCTGGCCCCCGAAGACATCGTCGAGGTGTGGCGCACCCGCCCGTACTGCCACTGCGCCTTCACGTCCAGTCCTGGCCTGAGTGATGAGAGCAGCGAACGGTTCACCGAGCTGCTGGTTGCCATGGACCCCGATGATCCCGAGATCGCCGAGATGATGCGCATGGAGCACCTCACCAAGTGGGTGCGCGCCACCGACGACGGTTGGACCGACCTCATGACTGCCGTCCAGAACGCCGACCTCGTCGGCAAGATCTTCTAGGCCTATCAGAGAGGAATCTGACATGTCGAAACCCGCGCTTGGACTGTTGCTTGGCTTTGAGGACACGATGGCCGACTTTGTCGAGCTGGCCCGTGAGGGCGAGGCCGCGGGGATGGACTCGATGTACACGGTCGAGGCCGGGCGCAGCGCGTTCGTGTCGGCTGCCGCGGTCATCGCGGCGACCGAGCGGGTCACCGTCGGCACCTACATCGCGAATGCGTATGCCCGGGAGCCGTGGCTCACGGCGATCGCTGCCCGAGATCTCGACGAGATGAGCGGCGGGCGGTTCACCCTCGGCCTCGGCACGGGCAACCGCCACTTCAACGAGTGGTACATGGGCGTCGACGACTTCCGGCCGCTCGGCAAGCTGCGCGACTACATCGAGATCGTGCGCGGCGCCGTGGCTGGCCGTGCGGGAGAGCCGGTGCGCTACGAGGGCGAGCACCACCGGATCCGCTGGCGGGCGAGCTGGGAGCCGACCCGGCCGTCGATACCGGTGTACCTGTCGGCATCGGGACCCAAGATGGTGCGGCTCGCGGGCGAGGTGGCCGACGGGGTCGGCGTCGGCGTGATGTCGTCGGTCGAATTCATGCGCGACATCGTCCGCCCCGCAGCCCAGCAGGCCGCCGGGGAGGCAGGCCGAGACCCCGACGGCGTGGGGTTCCTGATGGGGTCGTTCCTGAGCGTCAACGACGACGAAGGGCTGGCCCGCAATGCCGCCAAGGCCACCATCTGCGGGCTGTTCCACCCGGTACCTCACCCGTACTACGACTCACAGCTGCGTCAGCTCGGCTACGCCGAGTTTGCTGACGCCGCAACCCGGCTGATGCCCGAAGGCCACATGCGCGAGGCGATCAGCCTGGTGCCCGACGAGGTGGTCGACACCATGACCATCACCGGGACGCCCGCCCAGTGCGCCAACCGCATCGCCGACTACAGCGGCCTGATCGCAGAGATCATCCTGTTCCGAGTCCCGCAACGCACCGACCGGCCAGGCCTCGCCGGCTACGAGTCCATGTTCGAGGTCATCTCACTCGCCAGCACCTGAGTCGGTACCGGCACGGCGGTCGATCAGACGTTGGAAGTGGTGTGCCCCGTTCATCGCGGGCACCCGGCCGACGCCGGGGCCCATGTCGCCGAGCACCGGGAAGCCCGCCTCGACGCGGAAGCTGAAGGGCATCGACTCGGGGAGGAAGCACTCGACGTCGTCACAGGCTTGCCAGCGGACCAGGCCGCTGATGGTGACGAAGCGCCCGTCGTCGTCCTTCTGCATGTTCCGTGCGTTCTGTGCAACCGGCAGCCGCAGGACGACATCGCCCTCGTACACGGCGAGGGTGTCGCCCGAACCAGACAGCGTCAACGGTGAGGTCGGCGGCATCACCGGCTCGTAGGACAGGATCCCGTCGTTGTCGTCGAGCTCGATTGCGGCGGCCACCAAGCCGTCGGGTACGGGCTCGCTGTACAGATGCTGACCCTCGGGAACCCGGAACGTGGCGACGATCTGGCGTGTGACGCCCATCGGCAGGCGATCGCCGTCGATGGCCACGTCCACTGACATCCGATCGGGCGGCCGCTCGATTTCCGGTACATCGAACTCGGTGCCCAGGGCTGCAGCGAGCAGCTGCTCGGGGCCCGGCCGGATGGCGAAGTTGTGCTCGAAGAACTTCGCCACAACGATGCCGTCTGCATCGACGACGTACGACCCCGGGAACGGCAGGCCGTACCACGGGTGGTCATCGGGCGGGATCAGCGTGTTGAGAATCCCGAACGACCGGATCACCTCGCTGTCGGGATCCGACAGCAGCGTGAACGTGGTGCCGTGAGCCTCCGCGTAGTCAGCCAGCGCATCAGGTTCGTCGTAGCTCAGCGCATACAGCCGGACTCCCGCTGCCCGGTAGGCGTCCATGCCTCGTTCCAGCTCGACCAGCTGGGTGCGGCAGGGCGGTCACCACACAGCCGAGCGATAGAACACCACCACCGCCGGCTGTCCATCGCGGTCGTCGTGCAGGTCCAGCTGACGACCGGTGTGGTCGGTGGCCACGATGTCGGGCAGTCGGGTACCGACCTCAGGACCAGTGGGGAAGTCTCCACGCGGGATCCGTCGGCTTCCATGACCTGGCGCCTCAGGCATGTTGAAGCCTTCGACGTCCTCGTAGTACGGCCCGCTTGTCGGGCCGCCCCTGGTGTCGAGTTCGATTTCCATTTCCCGTTCCGATCGTCTTCCCGCAAGTGCCGAGTCTCGGCATCGATCATGGCACGCCGATCTTCGACGCTCCCGGTTCGCATGGCTCGCCCCGATCGCGGGGGTTGCCGTCCGGAGTGTTGCGGTCATCTGAGGGTTGGGGCGCTACGTTGCGGCGGTGGCCGACACACCATTCGAGGGACGGCGGGAAGACGAGCCGCTGCTGCGCGGACAGAGCACCTACATCGACGGGCTGGATACCCCTGAGCTCGCGGGTGCAGCGCATGCCGTTTTCGTGCGATCGGCTGAAGCCCATGCACGCCTCGCCTCCGTCGACGTGACCGACGCCCGGAAGGCGGCCGGGGTGATCGCTGTGTATCTCGGACCGGAGGTAGACGGCTGGCCATTCCCGCCTCGGCTGCCGTCGATGAACCGCGACCTGTGGCGACCGCTCATGGCCTACGACACCGTCCGCTTTGTCGGCGAGCCCATTGCGATGGTGATTGCCGAAACCCGTGTCGCAGCAACCGACGCCGCCGAACTCGTGATCGTCGACTATGAGCCGCTGCCACCGGTGGTGGATCTGGATTCCAGTCTCGGCGGTGAGACCTTGGTGCACGAACACGCCGGCACCAACGTGGCCTTGGCCTGGGAGCTCGACCCAGTCCCCAACGAGGTGTGGGACGGCTGCGACGTGACGGTGGAATTCGATCTGGCACATGCGCGCCTCGGGCCGCACCCCATCGAACCCTTGGCCGGCGCTTCGTCTTGGGGTGACGACGGGCGTTGCACGGCATGGGTGTGCTCGCAGCGGCCAGCCGGCGCCAAGCACGTCATCGAGACGCTGCTCGGTCTCGAACCTGGCACCGTGCGAGCCATCTCGCCCGATGTCGGTGGTGGCTTCGGCGCCAAGGGCGGCTGGGGCTGCTACCCCGAGGATGTCGCTGTGGCGTGGGCGGCCCGCGAGCTGGGCAGACCGATCCGCTGGGCGCAGACTCGCTCGGAAGCGTCCCTCGCCATGGGTCACGGTCGGGCATCCCGCCATCGCATCCGCATCGGCGGCAATCGTGACGGCGCCATCGTGGCCTACGCCGTCGACGCCCTCCAGGACAGCGGGGCGTACCCGGCAATGGGCACCAACGTCACTACCAATCTTCGCAACAGCGGTACCGGTGTCTACGACATCGCGCACGCCACGCTGCGCGGCACGTCGGTGGTGACGAACACCACGCCCACGGTGGCGTTCCGGGGCGCCGGCCGACCCGAAGCGGCGTGCTCCATTGAGCGGGCGGTCGATCGGTTTGCTGCAGCGATCGGCCGCGATCCGCTTGAGGTCCGCCTCGCCAATCTCGTGCCAGCCGACCGGTTCCCGTACCGCACCGCGGTGGGGGCCACCTACGACAGCGGCAACTATCCCGAAGCGCTGGCCATGGCGGCGCATCTGGCCGATTACGAGGGGCTGCGAGCCGAACAGGCCGCCCGTCGCGTAAGCGGCGACGGCGACACCCTGCTCGGCATCGGCGTGAGCTGCACCACCGAGGTCACCGGCGGCGGCGAGGGTGAGCGGGCGACAGCGCTGCTGCTCGAAGACGGCACCGTCGACGTGGTCGTGGGAACTTCACCGCACGGGCAAGGGCATGAGACCACCTTCGCCCCGATCGTGGCCGACCAGCTCGGCCACGATGTCGATCAGATCGTCATCTCCCACGACGACTCGGACCGCTCGCCTGTGGGCGGGGGCACCATCGGGTCCCGTTCTGCGCAGCTCGGCGGTTCGGCCGCCCACGGCGCCGCCATCGACCTAGTGGCAGCCGCCCGCGAGCGTGCAGCCGAGATGCTTGAAGCCGACCTCGATGACGTCGTGCTCGACTCCGGCCGTGGGCTGTTCCATGTCGTGGGAACGCCGGCCCGGTCGCTCGGCTGGGCCGATGTCGCCACGGGGGGCGAACTCCGCGTCGATCACCACTTCCGAACCGAGGGCGGAGCTGGATCATTCTCCTTCGGTGCCTGCGTGGCTGCTGTGGAGATCGACCCGGCTACCGGCGAGGTGCAGGTGCGGCGCTTGCTCAGCGTCGACGACGCCGGCGTGATCCTGCAGCCGGTGCTGGCCCATGGGCAGGTGCACGGCGGCCTCGCACTGGCCGTCGGGGCGGCGTTGTACGAGGAGATGTACTACGACGACGATGGCATCCCGATGACGGTCGGGCTGGCCGACTACGCCTTGCCGTCCGCTGCGGAGCTGCCGCACTTCGAGACCCACGAGACGGTGACGCCCTCGCCGCTCAATCCGCTGGGCGTCAAGGGCCTCGGCGAGTCTGGGACGGTAGTGGCAACCCCGGCTATCCACAGTGCAGTGCTCGATGCGCTGGCGCCGTTCGGCGTCGAGCATCTGGATCTGCCGCTGACCCCCGAGAAGATCTGGCGCGCTCTGCGGACCTAGCGGCCGTCAGGATCGTCCAGCAGCTCCCGAGCCTTTTCGAATCTTGAGTTGGCGATGCCGTCCGTGCCTGGCATCAGTCGGCTTCGGCTGCGGTGCCCACGTTGGGTGTGAAGCCTGACTTGGGCGTCCCCACACCCTTCAGCGCCGCAGCGGCCCGTTCGTTCTCGAAGATCTTCGCCAGGATCGCCTTGCCGGCCCGGTCGAAGTACTCCCGGTTCTCGATCACGAACTCGTTGGACTCAGCCATCGACGCGAGCTGTCCGTTGACCGCAGGCATGACGTGACGCGCCACCAGGTCCCAGCTGCGGAACATGGCCTCGGGCTCGGCCCAGTCGTTGACGAAGCCCATCATCACGCCGAACCCGCCCGTGATCTCCTGCATCCGCAGGATGTTCTCGATGAGGTCGTCGGGGGTGCCGATGACGCCGGCTGCGGAGTCGGCGTCGGCGTAGAAGTCGATGGCCTCTGCCGTCGAGGCCAGCGGCTCCAGCCCCGGTCGCTGCAGCGTGGCGACGTTGTAGTCGTTGTGCCAGCGCAGCAGCCCGTGCTCGACGTCACGCCGAGCCTGGTCGCGGGTGAGCGCCACGTGGAAGTTGAACATCACCCGCCAGTCGGCCCGGTCCACGACTCGGTCGTGCTTGGCGGCAGCCTCCTCGGCGAAGCTCCACTGCAGCGGCAGCGACGCCAGGCCCTCGGTGGACATGGAGCCGATTGAGAGCACGCCCATGCCGTGCTTGCCGGCCAGCGTCATGCCCGACGGGCTGATCATCGACGCCGTCACCATCGGGATCTTGTGCTGATAGGGCAGGATCTGCAGCTTCGCGTCGTATAGCGAGAACCAGTCGCATTCGTAGGTGAAGCGCTCGCCGCCCGCCAGCAGGCGCTGGATGACCGGGATTGCCTCGTCCTGGCGGTCGCGCAGCAACATCGGGTCGATGCCCAGCGTGTGTGCATCAGAGGGCAGCGCACCCGGCCCGGTGCCGAGGATCGCCCGCCCGAAGCTCATCTGGTCGAGCTGGACGATGCGCTGGGCGACCATGAACGGATGGTGATAAGGGATCGAGGTCACCCCGGTGCCCAGCTTGATGCGGCCGGTGCGCACCGCGGCGGCAGCCAGGAACATCTCGGGCGAGCCGATGGTCTCCCAACCTGTCGAGTGATGCTCGCCACACCAGAACTCGTCGTACCCCAGCCGGTCGAGGAGGGTGACCAGGTCGAGGTCACGCTGCAGTTGCAGCGCCGGGCTCTCCCCAGGCAGATGATGCGGTGCCAGAAACGCTGCGAACTTCACGGTGTGGACCCTACTGACGCGCTGCTGTCGCCCAATGAGCGACCGCGCGGATAGGTGGAGCAGATTTCAGCGCATTTCATGCGGAGCATCGACCTCGGCCGCGAACTTGCAGGTCAGAGGATCGGCTAGCGAGTCAACGGTCACAGCATTTCCGCGGATCAGCGCCTATCCGCTCATCCTCTATGCGACGAGTGCCAGCTGATGCTGCGACCCCCGTCGACGTCGAGGCAGACGCCGGTGAGGAAGCCGGCCGGTTACGCTCGCACTCAGAGGCCAGCCACCCCGGAGTTGGCAGAGCAACCCACTTGGGTAGCCGCCGGGGGGCTGGCCCTTTCGCGACGGTAGTCACGTTCCGCTGCGCACAGGCCTGAATTTCGATGCATTTCAAGGCGCTGTCAGCACGTCGTCGCCGATGAGGCTGTCGATGGCTGTGGCGTCGTAGCCGATCTCGCTCAGTATCTGCCGGCCGTGCTCACCGATGTCCGGGGCGGGCCGCCGGACGCTGGGCGGCGTCTCGGAGAACTGCTCGGGGGGTGGGATGACCCGGTACGGGCCCGCAACCGGGTGCTCGTCGATCGGAAGATCCGACACAAGTCCGTCGAGCGTCGCCGCCTCGGTTGCGGGGATGCCGTGTTCCTCGCACAGCTCCAGCCACTCGGCCGTGGTGCGCTGGCCCAGCACCGAGGCCACGTCGCGGTACAGGCTGTCGCTGTGGGTGACGCGCTCGATGGGTGTCGCGAAGCGCTCGTCGGCGGCGAGATCGTGCCGACCCCCGGCTTCGAACAGCGCGACGTAGTGCTCGTGGTCGTAGGGGAGGATGTTGATCCAGCCGTCCGCAGTCCGCTGGGGCTTGCGCTCGGGTGTGAGGATGCGGGCATACCCGGCGCTCGCCACCGGCGGCTCGGAGATGGCGCCCGCACCGTGCTCGGCGAGCACGAAGGCGCGCATCACATCGATCATCGGGATCTCGATGCACTGGCCTTGGCTGGTCTGTGCCCGGTGGTACAGCGCCGCGGTCACCGAGTTGGCGATCGTCAGCCCGCAGAACTTGTCGGCGACGAGGCTGGGCAGCAGCATCGGCTCGGCGCCCATGCGGCGGAACAGGTCGCCGATGCCGCTGGCGGACTGGATGATGTCGTCGTATGCGGGTGCATCGGCCTGCTCGCTGGCAGACGGGTAGCCGTGCGCCCGGCAGAACACGATGTCGGGCCGAACCTGCTGCACGGCCTCGTAGTGCAACCCGAGGCGACGCAGCGGTCCCGGGCGCAGGTTGGTGATCATCACGTCGCACGTGGCGACGATGTCGAGAAATGCCTGGCGGCCCCGCTCGTGCTTGAGATCCAACGAGATGCTGCGCTTGTTGCGCAGCAGGTTGAGCGAGACGCCCGAGAACCCGTCCACCGGGCCTGAGCCCATGCTCCGATTCCGGTCGCCAGCGGCCGATTCGACCAAGATGACGTCAGCGCCGAAGTCGCCGAGCGTCCGTGTCGCCGCGGGCCCCATGAGCACCGACGACAGGTCCAGCACCCGGACGCCCGCCAGCGGCCCCGCCGCTCCCTCGCTCTCGCTCATCACACTCCCGTTACGTTGCGAAGCAAGCCCGCAGGCCTATCAGATGTTCTTGCTGCTCCGAGCCCGGTCGAGCCTTCAGGCACTTGGCGTCAATCCCCACAGCGCGACGCTGACGCTCTCTTGCAACTGGAGCACCATGTCGTCGTAGTCGAGCCGATCGGTGACGAGACGCCGCATGAGCACCTGCCACTGCGCGTAGAGGTTGTGGGCAAGCATCATCTTGGGAACGTCGGCGTCGAGCTTGCCGCTTGCGCTCGCGGCACTGAGCACCGATGAAAGCCCGCTCAGAAACCAGTCGGTGAACTCTTCGACGCCGGCGCGTCCAGAGTCGCTGGCGAAAGGAAGCTCCTTGAAGAACGAGCGAGCGAGGCGGCGATCTGCCCTGTGGTGGTCGGTGACATGCATCAGCAACGTCATGATCTGGCTGACAGCGTCGGTCGAGGGGTCGACGAGGTCGAAGGCCTCCCGCCACGCATCGCCCGCCACGTTCACGAATGCGCTGACTAGCAGGTCCTCCTTGGACTCCACGTAGAGGTAGAGCGTCCCGGCACCGATCCCCGCAGCCGAGGCGATCTCAGCCGTGGTGGTGTCGTCGAAGCCTTTCTCCTGGAACAGCGCCGTGGCAGCAGCCACGATGCGCCTCCGCTTGTCGAGCTTGTTCCGCTCGCGCTTGCCCAACTCGGTCTCATCGAAAGCGGCGTCGCCGCGCAGGAGCGTGGGGTAGGCAACTGACATCGCCGAACAACGCTAGCCGCAGCAAAATGGGCGCCTCTCCGGCGGGAATCCAAGGACTCGAGCGGGCAGGCGGCGAGGCGTCGGCAGGAGGCCCGCATTTGCACCTCGCTTGCCTGGTGATGTCCAGCTACCCGAGCGGCTCCTCAGTCGGTGCGTTCTCACCGCAGCGAGCGGTTCGGCGGTCGTTTGACGGCGCGGGGTGTTCTCGGTAGACCATCGCCTATGGGGATTGACATCGAACCGACCGGCGCTGCGCTCGGAGCGTTCGTGTCGGGTCTGGAATTGGGCAAGCTCGACGCGGAGCAATCCGCCACGGTGATCGAGGCGCTCGGCGAGCACGGGGTGCTGTTCTTCCGCGACCAAGATGTGTCGCCCGAAGGGCACATCGCATTCGCTGAGTCGTTCGGGGAGATCGACGTCAACGCGTACTTCGCGCCGAACGGGACCTATCCCCAGATCGCCGAGGTGCGCACCCGACCGGAGAACACCTACGTGATCGGGGAGGCGTGGCACACCGATCATTCCTACGAGGAAGCTCCTGCGCTCGGCTCGATCCTCGTCGCCCGGGAGCTGCCGTCACACGGCGGCGACACCGCCTTCAGCTCGATGTACGCCGCCTACGACGCGTTGTCCGACGGCATGAAGGAGACGCTGCGGGGCCTGCGAGCGGTGCATTCGTCGTACGAGGCGTTCGGCGTGGGGTTGTCGAAGCTGCCAGAGGCCGAGCGGGCTGATCGATTCACAGACGAATTCCCCTTCGGGCCCGACATCGTGCATCCGGTGGTGATCTCCCACCCGGTGAGCGGCCGCCCGGTGCTGTACGTCAATCGCTCGTTCACGACCCGCATCGACGGGTGGACGGCGGCCGAGAGCCGACCCCTGCTCGAGTTCCTGTTCGAGCACGGTTCGAGCGTGGAATTCACCTACCGCTTCGGTTGGGAGCCCGGCTCGGTCGCCATGTGGGACAACCGCTGCACCTGGCACAAGGCGCTCAACGACTACCGCGGGCAGACCCGCCTGATGCACCGCATCACGGTGAAAGGCTGCCCGATCGCAGCCTGATGTTGCGGCGACAGTTGGCGTTCGTCGCCGGCCGGGCTTTATCACATGAGCCACCATCGCGAGAGCGTGCCTGGCTAGCCCTGATTGGGGCCTGTCGAATCTGACAGAACTCAATCAGGGCTAGGCGCCGCGACCTGCCACGGCAGCACTCCCGTGCTAGCGCCTCGCTTGGGGCGGGCCGCTCATGCTGCTCGGGACGCGCCCGCTCGCCCGCGCGGCCCTACACTTGAACACCTCCGACCGACCCCGTAGCACAGCCATCGAATCCTTGAGGTGCACTCATGTTCACGTCAATGAGACTCCGGGATTTCAAATCTTGGTCGAATACCGGACGAATCCGCCTTGCCCCCATCACTGGCTTCTTCGGTGCCAACAGCTCCGGAAAGTCAAGTCTTCTCCAATCGCTGGTCTTGATGAAGCAAACAGCTCAATCGAGCGACCAGAAGACGCTCTTGAACATTTCCGGTCATGACAGCATCATTGATTTTGGCAACTATGGGCACATAGGGCATCAGGACAGCTTCAGTTTTCTCCTCATGGAGTTCCAGTGGCAGCAGGCTCACTATGCGGACGTGCTGGACCCAAGCCTCCTTGGCGCGATATATGACTCCGAGTCCAGCACTGAGGTTGCCGTCAGCAAAGAGCCGGCCCAGGAACTCCGGTTCCGACTCGGGGTCCTGCTTCAAAAGGGGTGGCCTGAACTCTCCGATCTGGCCCAGATCGAATATGAGACAGGATCAGCAAAAGTCAGCTATTTGCCATCGGACCTTCAGTTATCAAATTGGAGCCGGGGTCATCGGCTCCAGATTGAAGCAAAGTCCTCTGGCTCGGACGCACCGCATATCTACCATGCTCTCGCCGAACTGCCTCGGCCTGCGAAGTGCTATGGCTTTCCGAACACTGCCGACATCGATGCGGACACGAAAGGCCTGCTCAGGCTGCTGGAAGTCAGCTTTGAGCAGCAGTTTCTCGACAAGCTTTTCTACCTTGGCCCGCTGCGTCAGAGCGCTTCGCGGACCTATCTCTGGAGGCAGTCAGCCCCGGCCGATGTTGGCACTGACGGGTCGAATGCAATTCAAGCGCTGCTCGCTGCGCGGGATCGCGGCAAGACCAACACACGAAAACTTGCTGCAGACCGAACACCTGCCGAACCGATCACCATTGAAGAACATGTCTCGCAATGGCTGCAGGAACTCGGGCTTGCCTCGGTATTCGAGACTCGAAGGCTGAGCGACGAGGATTATTTCTATGAGGTGATCCTGCGAGCTGCTCCAGGCGCTCGCCAGATTCCGCTTGTTGACGTGGGCTTCGGTCTCTCTCAGGTGCTCCCCGTGCTCGTGCTTTTGGCCTACGTACCGGAACATACGACTGTGCTGCTTGAACAACCTGAGATGCATCTCCATCCTGCGGCTCAAGCGGGACTCGCTGACATCTTGATCGAAGTCGCCAAGGTGCGGAAGCTGCAAATAATCGTCGAGAGCCATAGCGAACACCTGCTGGCGCGTCTCCAGCGACGGATGGCGGAAGAAAGGATCGACGGCGACGATGTGGCGCTGTACTTCTGCGAGCACGATGGGTACAAGTCCGAGATCACCTCGCTCGAACTCAACGAGTTCGGGGAAATCCGGAACTGGCCGAAACACTTCTTCGGAGATGCGATGGGCGAAGCGGTGGCCATGATCGAAGCGCGGGCGCGCCGCGAAGACTGATCTACTGATCGCCTACAGCACCACTGGGCATGGATCTCCAAGTCATCGACACGAATGTGCTGGTTGCCGCCAACGGCACCGAGACGCACGCTGACCAGGCGTGCACGCTGGCTTGTGCACGACGGTTGCAGGAGACTCAGGACAACGCCGTTCTCGTCCTGGACGCGCAGCGGAACATCATGAGGGAATACCAGCGAAGAATCGGATCCGAAAGTCGCAACACAGCAGCCAAGAGGTTCTTCGTGTGGGCATCAAGGACCGCTCCGGGACTCGACGTGCAGCTCACACCCCATGCGAACCGGGTGTTCGAGGAATTCCCACCGAGCGATCGTCTTCGAGACTTCGACGAAGATGATCGGATGTTCGTTGCGGCGGCTGCTGTTGCTTCACAGTCCCGCCCGACAGTTCTTGCCAACGCGCTCGATAATGACTACGCCGAACACCGAGCAGCTCTTCAAGAGGCAGGCATCCCGGTTGAAGAACTCTGTCCGCATCACCTACGGGTCGAGTCATAGCTGCGCCGCCACACGGCGTCTGCCACATCGCGGCCACCGCTGCGTTGTGCGATGTCGCTTGTGTCGTGTAGCCGAGGCTGTCAGATGCCAGCACCGCGGGCAGACCCGCCTGATGCACCGCATCACGGTGAAAGGCTGCCCGATCGCAGCCTGATGCTGGAGCGACGGCCGGTCCTCGTCGTCGGCCGGGCGCTTCGCATACGCCACCATCGCGAGAGCGTGCCTGCTAGACGAAGGCGATGCGCGACCGCGAACGCCCTGGAACCACCGCCGCAGAGCTGAAGCCGCACTGGGACCCGAGCCCCGCGCCGCCCCACGGCGCGCCCAACGTCGTAGTGATCGTGCTCGACGACACGGGATTTGCGCACCTCGGCTGCTACGGCAGCGACATCGACACGCCCAACATCGATCGGCTCGCCGCGGGCGGGCTCCGTTACACCAACTTCCACACGACAGCATTGTGCTCGCCGACACGGGCCTGCCTGCTCAGCGGCCGCAACCATCACTCGGTGGGCATGCGGTTCCTGTCGAATGTCGACACGGGTTTCTCGAACTGCCGCGGCGTGATCGCGCCGTCGGCGGCCACCTTCGCCGAAGTGCTCTCCAGTTACGGCTACGCGAACTTCGCCCTGGGCAAATGGCACCTCGCCAACCTCGCGGACTGCGGCCCGGCGGGCCCGTTCGATCATTGGCCGCTAGGCCGCGGCTTCGACCGCTTCTACGGCTTCCTGGGCGGGGCAACCGACCAGTTCTCGCCCGAGCTCGTCATCGACAACCACCCGGTGGCCCCTCCGAGCACGCCCGGCTATCACCTGTCCGAGGACCTTGTCGAGCAGGCGATCGCCATGATCGCTGCACAGCAGGCCACAGCGCCGTCGCGCAGATTCCTGACCTACTTCGCATTCGGTGCCACGCACTCGCCACATCAAGCTCCGCAGGACTACTTGGACAAGTACCGGGGCCGCTACGACGACGGCTGGGACGTGGCGCGGGCGCGTTGGTTCGAACGCCAGCGGGAGCTGGGCGTGGTGCCGGCCGACGCCGAGCTGTCGCCGCGGAACCCCGGGGTGCAGGCATGGGACGAGCTCGACGACGACCAGCGGTTGCTCTATTGCCGTATGCAGGAGACCTTCGCCGCATTCTTGGACCACACCGACGATCAGATCGGCCGGCTCGTCGACTACCTGGAGCGCACCGGCCTGCTGGACGACACCCTCATCGTGCTGCTGTCCGACAACGGCGCCTCGCAGGAGGGCGGCCGACACGGCCTAACCAACGAGAACATCTTCTTCAATCGCCAGCGGCTCAGCGTCGCCGACATGGTGCCGTTCGTGGACCAGATCGGCGGCCCCAACCTCTACAACAACTACCCGTGGGGCTGGGCGCAGGCCGGCAACACGCCGCTTCGCTTCTACAAGCAGAACACCTACGAGGGCGGCATCCGAGACCCGCTGATCGTGCACTGGCCGGCCGGCATCGACGACGCCGGGGGGATCCGCGACCAGTACCACCATGTCATCGACGTGATGCCGACGATCCTCGAGGTGGTCGGGGTCGAAGCACCCCAAGTGCACAACGGCGTGCCGCAGCAGCCCGTCGAAGGCATCTCGATGCTCCCCACGTTCGCAGCAGGAAGCGCAGATGCCCCGTCGTCTCGCACCACGCAGTACTACGAGATGCTCGGCCACCGGGCCGTATACCACGATGGCTGGAAAGCGGTGACGTTGCACCGCCAGGGGACGCCGTTCGGCGAGGACGAATGGGCGCTGTATGACACCCGCAGCGATTTTGCTGAGATCCATGACGTGTCTGAGACCCACCCGGACAAGCTGCGCGAGCTGATCGAGCTGTGGTGGGACGAGGCCGACACCTACAACGTGCTGCCGCTCGACGATCGGGGGGTCGAACTGTTCGTACTGCGTCAGCCCGGTCCCGAGTCCTCAGCGGGACTGCTGCGCTACCCGGCCGGCATGCCACACCTGGAGCGCTTCAAATGCCCCGATGTGCGGAACCGCTCCTTCGAGATCGCAGTTTCGGCCGATACCTCGACAGGAACCGACGGTGTGCTGGTGGCCTACGGGTCACGCACCGGCGGGCTCGTGCTGTGGGTCGCCGACGGGAGGCTGTGCTTCGAATACAACTACCTCGGCCGTCCGACCGGGATGCGGGCCAGCGCGCCGGTGCCGCTCGGCGACGTCGAGTTGGGCGTGCGTTACGCGAAGACGGCCGAGCATGCCGGCACGGCCACACTGTGGCAGCGCGCCGGCGACGGGCCCGAGCAGGAACTCGCAACGGCCGACCTCGTGACCATGCCATACCGCCAATCGCTGTACGGGATGGACGTGGGGCGCGACCTCGGCCCCACCGTGAGTGCCGCCTACACCGGACCGAACGAGTTCCACGGACTGTTGCGGTACGTGGAGTTCCGCTTGGAGAACGACCGCGACGACCTGCGCGCAGCAGCAGCCGTCGAAGCCGAGAACGCGCTGGTCGACCAGTAGGCCCCCTCAGGGCTCGATCAGACGTGCCGCGGGTGACCGGCTGCAGGCTCGTGTTGCCGCCCGTGCTGGGCGTCGTGTTATGGCGCGGCAGCCGCATCAGGCGTTGCCTCGGATACAGTTCGGGATATGCGTAATCTCCGTATTGCGTCCATTGCGGGTCCATTCGACGATGTCGGACTGGCGACGCGTGCTGCTGCGGCATTGAGCCGTGCCGACGCAATGGGCCTGCTGAGCGGGGCGATCACCTGCCTGGACTACTCCGCGCTTGAAGAGCTTCGGTCGGGCATGGCTGACGCCGGTATCGGTCGTGTATTCGTCACCGAGCTCGATCAACTTGGCGCTCGTGAGCCGGAGCGGCTTTCGGCACTGGTGGCGAAGATCATCGAGGCCTTGGAGCAGTCGCCTGCGCCAGCCCACGAATGGCCCGCTGTGGCACAGATGCTCGGGCTCGACCTGCTGGTTCGGCTCCTCGGCATCTCGCTGTCGAGCGCTCGGCGGTACCTCTCGGGCGAGCGGGCGACACCCGACGCGGTGGCCGCTCGCTTGCACTTCTTGGCTCTCGTTGCGGGCGACTTGGCGGGTGCGTACAACGACATCGGTGTCCGGCGATGGTTCGACCGACCACGGTCACGGCTGGGTGGTGCCGCCCCCGCCGAAGAGCTCGGTCAGGACTGGTCGCCCGACGACCCCGCAGCGCAAGGGGTTCGCGAACTCGCCGCTGCACTGGTCTCGTCACCGGCGACATGATCGCCTTCCGTCACACTGATCCGCGCTTTCCTTTTCTTTGGGAGGGCGTGTTGCAGCCCGCGGCCCGTTGGAACGACGACGGTGACCTCACTCACTACTTCTGCGACACGCCCGACGGCGCGTGGGCCGAGTTACTGCGTCACGAAGAGATCAGTGACCCGGCCGATGTCGAAACGATCCGACGTGCGCTGTGGGCGGTCGAGATCGGAGAACCTCCGTCGCTTCGGCCCGATCTGCCACAGGCGACGATGACCGGCGATCCGTCGACCTGGCCGGAGTGCAGAGAGTTCGCGCGTTCGCGCCGAGACGAGGCCGCCGGCCTCACCGCGCCGTCAGCGGCGTTGAAACCAGGTGGAGCTCGGGGCTGGCGGGTCGACAACGGCCTGCAGTCCGGACCCGAACGGGACGGAGGCGTCTTCGTCCTCTTCGGTCCCCGGCCGGATCTTGTGGGATGGGCTGCGACCGCCGAGGGTTGCCCCGACCAGACGTTGCTGGACAGCGTGGCCCATTTCTGAAGCACCGCCACGATGTGGCGCTTCGTATTTTGCCGGGGTGAAGAGGATCGGGGGTCCGCAGGTCACCCCCAAGATCTCCGACCGTCTTCGCACGGCACCTGCCGTTTGACCGCTGCTGCCGCATTCTGATCATCAGGACCTGCGTCCTCCGACGTGACCGGTCGCCATCTCGCCGTCAGGGCTCGATCAAACGTGCCGTGGTGAACGCAGTGAGGCCGGCCAGCAGCGACTGCAGCAGGGCCCGATCGCCGGTGATCTCGGCACCGTCGAGCGCGCTGGCGTCGTTGAGTGCAGCGAAGAGGGTGGCACGGTCGGTCCGGACCGAGGCGACGGCAGCAGGATCGACCGCATTGGCCCGGTGGTGCACAGCGGAACGGCCGACACCGAGTACGTGATCCTCACCGAGGTCGGTGAACCGGAAGTTGAACGTAATCGGCCCCGCATCGAAGACGTCGGGATCGAACCGAACGCCGATCACGTCGAACAGGTGCTCAGCGCTCATGGCCTGGGACATGTCGCGGGTGGGCACGCGGCCCCAGTCGGGCGTGCCTTCACGCAGTTCCTTGGCGCCCATCAGGTAGGCGTTGCGCCACGTCGCCGACTCCGACTGGTAGCCGAGCTGTTCGAGCGCGTCGGCCTGCAGGCTGCGAGCTTCGCGGTTCGCCGGGTCGGCAAAGACCACGTGGTTGACCACTTGGGCCACCCAGCGGTACTCGCCCCGCTCGTAGCACGCGCGGGCTCTGGCCAGCACGGCACTTGCGCCGCCCATGAACTCGACGTAGTTGGCGCCCGCCTCAGCCGGCGGCAGCGGATTGAGATTGGCCGGGTTGCCGTCGTACCAGCCGAGGTAGCGGTTGTACACCGAGCGGCAGTTGTGCGACACCGTGCCGTAGTAGCCCTGCACATGCGACTCGCTGAACTCAGCCGGCAGCCGCAGCCGGGCGGCGATCTCGGTCGGTCGCAGTCCTTGGTTGGCCAGGCGCATCGTCTGGTCGTGCATCCAGCGGTACAGGTCGCGCTGCATCGACAGGAAGCCCCGCACGTCGGCGTTGCCGAACCGGGGCCAGTGGTGGCTGGCGAACATGACGTCGGTGTCGTCGCCCCACATTTCGAGCGCCTCGCCGATGTACTTGCTCCACGCCAGCGCGTCGCGGGTCTGCGCACCCCGGATCGGGTAGAGGTTGTGCATCGTGTGCGTGCAGTTCTCGGCCATGCACAGCAGGTTCTTGTCTGGGAAGAAGAAGTTCATCTCCGCGGGCGCTTCGGCGTCGGGCGTGTTCTGGAACACGATCCGGATGCCGCTGAGCTCGCGCTCCTCCCCGGTGCGGGTGATGACGTCGGTGGGCGCCAGCAGATCCGATCGGGCCAGACACATCGCCGAGCCCAAGCCGCAGTCGACGTGGCCCAGCGGCCCCGGAGGCAGCAGCGGCCCGAACTGGTACGCGGCCCGCCTGCCCATGATCGGGCCGGCAATGACGAACTCGCTGACCACCTCTTCGAGGAATCCGTCAGGCGCCACGATCTCCACCTCGCCGCGGGCCACCGACTCGGCGTCGGTCACGCCGAGCACGCCGCCGAAATGGTCTGCGTGCGAATGCGTGTAGATGATTGCCCGCACCGGCCGCTCGCCCAGCGTGCGATTGGCCAGGTCCAGCGCTGCCGCCGCCGAGGGCCGGGTGGTGAGGGGATCGATGATCAGCCAACCGTCGGCGCCCGCCAGGAACGTGATGTTGGCAATGTCGTAACCACGCACCTGCCAGACACCGTCGGCCACCTCGAACAGTCCGTGATGGACGTTGAGCCGTGCCTGCCGCCACAGGCTCGGATGCACCGACGGGGGCGCCTCGGCTGATTCGTCGACGAAGGCGTGCCGGGCCACGTCGAACACGACGTGGTTGCCCATCGTGACGCGACCGTCGTCAATCTGGGCGATGAGTCCACGAGAAGCTCGTTCAAAATCTCCCGGGTCGTCGAATCGAATCACCGCGCCGGCTCGGGACGCCGCTTCATTCGCCGCAACGGTGAACTGCGTCGGGGGCTTCGACGCTTCGGGCCCGGCGTTGTCGGTGGTCATTGCGCGCTCCTGCGTTGGGGTCGTGAGGCTTCCGGCTCGCCGCGGGCCACCGACTCGGCGTCTGTCGCGCCGAGGATGCTGGGCCGGATCAGCCGGCCGACGGGAAGCGGATAGGCAGATGTCGCGGTCCTCGGACCTGACCACCCGCCCAGGTGACCTCGTCGGGTTCGCTCACTTCGAAGTCCGGGATGCGCCGGAACCACGTCCGCAGTGCGATGTCCATTTCGAGCCGAGCCAGGTTCGAGCCCGCGCAACGGTGGATGCCCGCGCCAAAGGCGACATGGCGGTTGTGCGGCCGGTCCAGGACGACCTCATCGGGCCGGTCGAAGACCTCCGGGTCGCGATTCGCGCCGGGGAAGTTCATCAGCACCTTGCTGCCCGCAGGGATCGTGACGCCGCCGTACTCCACGTCTTGGGCGGCTCGGCGCCCCATGGTGACCGGGGCGTAGAAGCGCAGCAGCTCCTCGATCGCCGACGGCCACAGCTGAGGCTCGGCCACCATGCGCTCACGGTCTGCGGGGTGCGTGCCGAAGTGCCACAGGGCCGAGCCGATCGAGCTCCATGTGGTGTCGATGCCCGCGATGAGCTGCAGATTGAGCATGCCCACCACCATGACGGGATCGATCGGGTTGCCCTGATCGTCGGTTCCGGCGAGCAGCGCCGAGACAAAGCCGTCGTCGGGATTGGCCCGCTTCTCCTCGACGACCTCGTAGAAGAACGCCCGGATCACCTTGCGGTATTTGATGCGGAGTTGGGGATCGGTCAGGCCCAGCTCCAGCAGGCAGCGCACCCAGTGGGTGAACTCCTCCACCCGGCCCTCGTCGATTCCCAGCAGGTGCGCGATGACCCGCGGCGGGATCTGCTGCGCGTAGTGCCCGGCACCATCGACCTTGCCGGCATCGATGAAGTCGTCGATCAGGCGATCCGTGAGTTCTTGGGTGTACTCGCGGTGCGACTCGACCGCCTTGGGCGAGAAGTGCGGCAGCAGCAGCCGGCGGGTCCAGCCGTGAATGGGCGGGTCTTCGGAGATCGGTGCGGCGTTGGTGCCGTACTTCTCGAACGTCGGGTCCGACAAGAGATCTTCGATCACCTCTGGCGGCGGGGAGGTCACCAAGGGGTCGCTGCTGGAGAGTTCGGGCACCATCTTGGCCATGGCCTGGACGTCCTCGTAGCGAGTCGGCAGGAACGAGCCGCCCCAGCGCTCTGTGTGAGCGATGGGGCAACGGCCCCGCAGCTCCTCCCACACCGGGGCGGGATCGCGGACGTAGCCCGGGTCGAAGATGTCGTAGTCGGTGTCCCAGTCGTCCACTGGTGCCGTGTCGGTCATCGGAGTGCTCCTGTGTCGAGGGCGGGTTCGGTTCTGCCAGAGTGCATGATCGTGTCGAATGTCGTGTCGAATGTCATGACGAGGAGTGCTGCTCGAAGTTGAGCATGCGCGCGAGCAGGGTTGCTGCCATCGGCTCGAGTTCATTCAAGCTGCGGCGGAATGCGGTGGCGAACAGCGGCTCGAACAGCGACCACGCCAACTGGGCAGCGGCGACCTGCAAGTACCGGCAGCGCTGCTGCGGGTTCGGCTCGCCATGACGGCTGCGATGACGGTCGAGCATCGCGCTCACCACCGGGAAATGGTCGCCCGCCAGCGCCAGCTTGGCGTCGAGCGCAACGTGGGTCAGCGCTCGCACATAGCCCGGATGGGCCTGCATGGAGAAGAAGCCCGGCAGCAGCCCCGGGCCGGCCTCGGCTGTGTAGTACTGGTCGCGAATGTGCCGGGATGCCTGCGCCAGCACCTCGCTTGCAGACCCGAAGTAATGATGGATGAGGCCGTAGTTGACGCCGGCTCGCGAGGCGAGCTGGCGCCCTGAGATGGAGTCCGGCGTCCTGCTGGCCAGGAGTTCGACGGCGGCTGCCACGAGTCGCTCCTCGGCTCGAGCGCGCCCGGTGGCATGCGACGGTGCAGCGGGGCGTGGCCCGCGGACGCGCAATGTCCGGGGAGAAATCTCGCCGCCGGCGAACGGCCCGCGCCCCGCGTGCAGCTGCTCGATCGTCAGCACCAGCTCGCGGTCGACGAGCTCGGCAGCATCTTCGAGCCCGACCGAGCGCACCAGCCCGGTGCGGTGGATGCTCACGCCCAGCTGCATGGCGCACGACAGGGCTACGGCAGTATCGACAGCATCAGGGGTCAGCTCGGGCCGCAGCGTGCGCAGCCCATCGCAGTAGCGGTGAATGATCGGTTGCTCGGGCCGCAGGTCGACCGTGGCCCGGTCGAGCTGGATCTGGGTCAGCACCCGCACGAACGAGTCGTGCCGTATCACCGTCCCCGGCGTGGGCACCAGGGCACCCGGTGGGAAGGCGTCAGCGACGAATGCATCGCTGAGCCGGTCGAGCACATGGCGGCACAATTCCCGCTTGGAACCGAAGTGCCGGTGTATCTGCGCATAGTTGACACCGGCGGCCGTCGCGATGCGCCGACCTGAGACCGCGGAGGGCGGCTGGGCCGAGAGCATCTCGGTGGCTGCGGCGACCAGAGCGGCTGCAGGGTGGGCTTCGCGACCGTTTGCGTGGTCGGCGTCGATTGCAGCCATACGGCTAATCTAGGGCCAGGGCGCAGCGGCGGAATGCCGCGAACTGCTGCAGAGGGGAACCGACGTGCGTATCAACGCCGTGCTACCGAACGACTACAACCGCATCCGGGTCGAGCCGCTGACCGGCACGATCGGCGCCGAGATCCCCGATGTCGACCTGCGTGAAATCGACGACGAGCTGATCGCCGAGCTGCACGCTGCCTGGATGGACCACAAGGTGCTGTTCTTCCGCGATCAGGACCTGACTCAGGCCCAGCATGTGGCGTACGTGCGGGCCTTCGGCGAGCTCGAGGTCCACCCCTTCACGCGCAACGCCGACGGGCACCCCGAGATCATCGTGCTCGAATCGACTGCCGAGAAGTTCCAGGCCGCCGAGACCTGGCATTCCGATGTCACCTTCCGGGAGTGCCCCCCGCTGGGCTCGGTGCTGCTGGGCCGCGTGATCCCGCCGCACGGCGGCGACACCTGCTGGGCGAACATGGAACTCGCCTACGAGACGCTGCCCGACAAGGTCAAAGAGCAGATCGACGGGCGCTACGCCATCCATTCCTATGTGAAGGCGTTCGGCAAGTCGATGAGCGAAGCCGAACGGGCCGAGACGGCCGAGCGCTTCCCCGACCAGAAGCACCCGATCGTGCGCACGCACCCGGTGACCGGCCGCAAGAGCCTCTATGTGAACCGGACGTTCACGCTCACCATCGACGGGATGACGCCCGCCGAGTGCCGCGACCTGCGGTACCTCCTCTACGACCAGGCCAGCACGCCGGAGTTCCAGTGCCGATTCCGCTGGCGTCGGGGGTCGATCGCCCAGTGGGACAACCGCTGCACCCAGCACTACGCGGTACCCGATCATGGCGGTCTGCATCGCCGGATGGAGCGGGTCACGCTGGCCGGCGACCGTCCGGTCTGAGCCTGGGCATCTCTCGCTAGGAGCGTCGCCATGACCTACACCGATGACTCGATCATCGACGATGCGGCGTCTGCCATCCCGCCCGTCGACGATTTCGCCACCGACTGGGACTTCAACGATCCCGCGTGGGTGAACGACCCGTTCCCCATCTGGGAGGACCTGCGCGGACGCTGCCCGATGGGCCATTCGGAGCGGTTCAACGAGGGGGTGTGGCTGCCGTTGCAGTACGACGACATCGTCGAGATCGCCGGCGACACCGCGACGTTCTCCAACGTGCATCACGGCATCCGCCGCGGCGGGACCGTCGACCGGGGCCACTTCCCGCCGATCAACAGCGATCCGCCCGACCACATGGAGATTCGCCGCACGCTGCTGCCGTTCTTCGCTCCTAGGCGCATCGAGGGCTGGCGCAGCCACATTGCCGCCGACTGCGAGTCGCGGGCCGCCGCCATCGCCGAGCAGGGTCACGGCGACGCAGCCGTCGACTACAGCCAGCACATCCCGGTCGGCGCGATCGCAGCCATCCTGGGCATCGACCCCGCCGACGGCGACAAGTTCCGGGCCTGGATCTTCGACATCCTCTCCGTCGGGCCCAGCGACGGCGCCGTAATGCAGCAGGCGATCATCGCGGTGCGCGAGTACATGGCCAAGGTCATGGCGGAGCGGCGAGCAGTTCCCGGCGACGATCTGATCAGCCACTTGGTCACGACCGAGATGGGTGGCGAGCCGTTGCCCGATCACCTCATCGAGCGGATGCTGGTGCTGCAGCTCATCGCTGGCATCGACACCACGTGGAGCTCGATCGGCGCTGCGCTGTGGCACCTCGCCACCCATGACGACGACCGCCGCCGGCTTGTCGCCGAACCCGAGCTGCTGCCTACCGCCATGGAGGAGTTCCTGCGGGCGTACGCCCCGGTCAATGTCGTGCGGCGGGTCACCACTGACGCCGAGGTGAACGGCGTCGAGATGAAGGCGGGGGATCACGTCATGATGACGTTCCCCATCGGGTGCCGCGATCCCGAGCGGTTCGAGCGGGCCGACGAGGTCGTGATCGACCGGGGCGAGAACCGTCACATCGCCTTCGGGGCCGGCATTCACCGCTGCATCGGCTCGAACCTCGCCCGCCTCGAGATGGAGATTGCGCTCGAGACCTGGCTCCGGCACATCCCGGAGTACTCGATTGCTCCTGGGGCCGAGGTCACCTGGTCCACCGGTCAGATCCGAGGACCGCGGTCGATTCCCATCGTCGTCGATTGACGACCGATGCCCAATCGTCGCGTGTCGCGGCGCGCGGCACCTCGCAGTCTCACTAACGTGCAGCCAATTGGCTAGCGCCGTGAACATCAGGGGTCGGCGCGGAGGAATCTGGGAGGGCAATCTCGTGAGAGGGCCTACGCGGCGTGTGATGCGCCTCATGACCGTGCTGTTGGCGTTCGTTCTTGCAGCAAGCGCCTGCGGCGGCGGCGATTCGGACTCCGGGTCGGGAACGGCGTCGGCGACGAGCGCAGCGCCGGCGACGACTGCTGCGGCAGCACCTGCGCCTGCCACCACCCAGGCACAGACACAGGTGACCATTGCGGCGGTCGAGCAGACCACCACCACCCAAGGCGCCGTGACCACGACCCAAGCGCCGCTGCCGGCACCCGAAGGCACGCTGCGCATGGTCGAGTTCTCCCCGGTGACGAGCTTCAACCCGGCCGCATCGCAGTCGGCGCAGAGCGCCTATCACTACCCGGCGTATGACACGCTCACCCGCCAGCGCAACGACTTCAGCCTGGCGCCGTCGCTGGCGACCTCATGGACGCAGCCGTCGCCGAACGTGTGGCGCTTCACCGTG
Organism: Acidimicrobiia bacterium; assembly: GCA_022824805.1. Taxonomy (GTDB): domain Bacteria; phylum Actinomycetota; class Acidimicrobiia; order Acidimicrobiales; family Poriferisodalaceae; genus Poriferisodalis. The sequence continues at coordinate 60,810 of JAJDZE010000004.1, forward strand.
CGCGACGACGTGGTGTTCCACGACGGCGCTGCATTCAACGCCCAGGTGGCCGCAGACAACATACTGTACCACGCCAACTTCGCAGGCAATCCGAACGCGGCAACGTGGGCGGCATTCCTCGACGCCCGTGTGATCGACGACACCACCTTCGAGGTCGAGTTCTCGGTGCCGGCACCGCAGTTCCCTCTGGAGATGTCGATGGTGATGGGCATGATGATCAGCCCGAACGCGCTCGACGGCCGCGACCTCACCCGTGACCCGCAGGGTTCGGGGCCGTGGATCTGGTCTGACGCCGACAGCCAGGCCGGCGTGACCGAGGTGTACCACCTCAACCCGAACTACTGGAATCCGGCCGACCAGGGCGTCGAGACCGTGACGGTGACGGCCGTGCCCGACAACAACGCACGCCTGAACGCGCTGCTGACCGGCGAGGCAGACATCATGTCCACCACCCGTGACGCCCAGATCGACGCAGGCGTCGAGGCCGGGAACGTGCTGATCTCGGTGCCGAACTTCTTCGCCTATCTCATCGTCACCGACCGTGCCGGCGAGTTCGACTCCCCGCTCGCCGACGAAAGGGTGCGCAGGGCGATCCTGCTCTCGCTGGACCGTGACGCGTATGCGGATGCGATGCACTTCGGCAAGGCGGACAGCCTCGGCGGCATCTACCCACCGGCGTTCAGCCAGTTCAACGTTCCCGAGCTCGACACCAAGTACAACTACGATCCCGAAGAGGCCCGGCGCCTGCTGGCCGAAGCGGGCTACCCCGACGGGGTGACCATCCGCATGCCGATCATGCCGGCCATCAACCCGATCGTGGAGTTCGTGGTGCAGATGCTGGGAGCGTCGGGCATCAACATCGATCTGATCCAGATCAACAACGGCGAGTTGGGCCCCGGCACCGCCACTGCGCAGTGGGGCATCTCGTGGTTCCGCGACCTGCTGGTGCACCCGGCGCGTGACCTGGGCAAGTTCATGGGCGAGAGCGGCCGCTTCAACGCATTCGGCCTCAGCGACCTCGACGATCTCGAAGCCACCCTGGTCGAAGCGCTGAATGCGCCGTCGCCCGAGGAGGGCTACGAGTTGTACGCGGCGGTCATGGAGGGTCTCATCGACCGCGGCGCGGTGATGCCGCTGGCCCACGGCGGTCAGAACGCCCTGTACGCACCGTACGTGACCGGCGTGTCGCTGGGGCTGAACATGCAAGCGCCGATGCCCTATGGCGTCCGGATCGACGGCTAGGCCCGCACGTCACACGATCTTGAGCCGTCAAGTAGCTTTCGCGGACTTGGCGGCCCAGCGCAGACGGCACACCGACGTGGTAGCCGGGCCGCCACGGCACGGCCACCGCGACTGCCGTTGCCGAACAGGGGGGTGCTAGGTGCTTCGACTGCTGGCCAGTCGAGTTCTCGCGGCGATCCCGCTGATGCTCATGGTGGCCACGCTGGTGTTCTTCTTGGCCCAGCTCAACCCGGTCGACCCGGCAGCCACCATCATGGGCGACGACGCCGACTTGGAGTCGCTGGCTGAGAAGCGCGCCGAGCTGGGCATCGATCGCCCGCTCGTAGTGCAGTACTGGGACTGGCTGAACAGCGCCGTCGTCGGAGATCTCGGCACCAACTGGTTCAACGGCGAGCAGATCACCACCGAACTGCGCGACCGCATCCCGGTCACGCTGTCGATGGTGTTCGGGTCGCTGATCGTGGCGCTGGCCATCGGCAGCGCGTTCGGCGTGCTGGCGGCGCTCAAGGCCGGCAGATGGCCCGACCGCACCATCACGGTCGCCTCATCGCTGGGGCTCGCGGTGCCCAACTTCTGGATCGGCCTGGTGCTCGCCTACTACGTCGGCGTCAAGCTGCAGTGGCTGCCGGCCATCTGGCCCACGACCCGGCCTGATTCGCTCGCCAGGTGGGTCGAAGCACTGATCCTGCCGTGCGTGGCACTGGGAATCTCGGCATCGGCGGCCATCGCCAGGCAGGCCCGCTCGTCGATGATCGGGGTGCTCCAGCGCGACTACGTGCGCACAGCACTGGCCAAGGGACTGCCAGTGCGCCGCGTGGTCTCGCGTCACGCCGTCCGCAATGCGGCGATTCCGGTGGTGACGCTGGCGGGCTTCCAGACCTCGGCGCTGATCGGCGGGTCGATCTTCGTCGAGTTCGTGTTCAACGTGCCCGGGCTCGGCCGGTTCGGTGTCGACGCCATCCTGCGCCAGAACATGCCCGCACTGCTCGGCTTCGTGATGGTCACTGCCGCGGTGGTCGTCGTGGTCAACATCGTGCTGGATCTCAGTTACGCCTGGCTGAACCCGAAGGTGAGGCCGGAGTGAGCGACGCGCTGGCAGGACTGGGCGGCGCTGGCGACGCAGACGAGATTGCGAGCCCTGCGCCTGTGCCTGAGGAGTCGGCCGCGGGGGCCAACCGGAGCCGCTTCTGGGCACGCCTGCGGCGCAACAAAGTCGCTATGACCGGAGCGATCTACCTGGTAATCGTGGTGATAGCGGCAGTCTTCGCACCGCTGCTCACCTCGCACGACGAGACGTTCGCCACCCGCTTCCAGGACATCCTGTTCAGCCCGGGCGAGGCGGGCTATGTGCTCGGCACCGACCACGTCGGGCGGGACATCCTGACGCGCATCTTCTTCGGGGCGCGGTACGCCCTCATCGCGGGGGCCGAAGCCGTGCTGGTGGCGCTGGTCATCGGCGTTCCATTCGGGCTGGCCATCGGCTACTTCCGTGGCTGGGCCGACCGGATCGGGATGCGGTTCGTCGAGATCGTGGTGGCCGTGCCTGCCGTCGTGATGGCGATGGCCATCATCACCGGGCTGGGCACGGGACTCACCAACGCCATGCTGGCGATCGGCTTGGTGTTCTCGATGATCATCACCCGCCTGGTGCGGGCGGAAGTGTTCGCTGCCCGCGAGGAGTTCTACGTGGACGGCGCCCGAGCGGCGGGCGCCTCGGACCGGCGTGTCATGTGGCGGCACATCCTGCCCAATGTGGCGCCCCCGCTGATCGTGCAGACCACGCTGCTGTTCGCCCAGGCGGTGCTGGCCGAGGCGGCACTCAGCTTCTTGGGCATCGGCGCCGATGCCAGCCAGGCGAGCTGGGGCCGGATGCTGCGCGATGCAGAGCTCAGCATCGATCGCACGATCTGGCCGGCCATCCCGCCGGGGATCGCCATCTTCCTCACGGTGGTGGCGTTCAACGTCTTCGGCGATGGCTTGCGTGACGCATTCGCCCGAGAGGCCCGCGGCGGGCGGGTCGGCGTCGGCGACGTCGTGCCCAAAGCGCGCAGCGCAGCAGCGGCGCCTCCATGGCCGCCCGGCAGCGACGACCCCCTGCTGAGCCTGCGAGGGCTCGACATCGTGTTTCCCAAGCCCGGCGAGGGCACCGACATGACGGTCGTGAGCGATGTCTACCTCGACATCGGCCGGGGTGAGGTGATGGCGCTCGTCGGCGAGTCGGGTTCGGGCAAGACCATCACGGGACTGTCACTGATGGGCTTGGTGCCCGACCCGGGTCAGGCCAGCGCCGAGTCGATCGTGCTGGACGGCCGGGAACTGGTCGGGATGGACTTCAACGATCTCCGATGGATCCGCGGCCGTGAGATCGGCATCATCTTCCAGGAGCCCTCGGCGGCGCTGAACCCTGCCTACACGGTCGGCCGACAGGTTGCCGAACCGCTGCGGGTCCACTTGGGCATGTCGAAGCGCGAAGCCCGCGAGCGTGTGATCGAGCTGTTCACCGAAGTCGGCATACCCGACCCCCACAAGCGCATCGACGCGTTCCCGCACCAGTTCTCCGGCGGCATGGCCCAGCGGGTCATGATCGCGATGGCGCTGTCGTGCGAACCGAAGCTGCTGATCGCGGATGAGCCCACGACGGCGCTGGACGTGACCGTGCAGGGCCAGATGCTCGATCTGGTGGGCGAGTTGGCCCGCTCGCGTGGCGTGTCGGTGCTGCTGATCACCCATGACCTGGGTGTCGTGGCCGACCTGGCCGACCGGGTTGCGGTCATGTATGCGGGCGAGATCGTCGAGACGGGCCGCCTCGCCGATGTCTTCGCCACGCCGCGCCACCCCTACACCGAAGGCCTCATTGCGGCGATCCCGCGCAACGAGCCGCGCTCGGGCGACCTGCCCACCATTCCGGGCGTGGTGCCCCCGCCGTGGGAATGGCCCGACCGGTGCCACTTCGCAGACCGCTGCCCGTATGAGGCACTCGAGTGCCGGCGCGGCCCCGTGGAGCTGAGGTCCATGGGAGCATCGCTCACACGCTGCGAGCGCAGTCACGAACTTGAATTGCGCGGCGTGCAGCACGTCGCCGTTGTCGGGATCGCTGGTCGGGAACGGCTATCCGGCGAGCCGACAGCCGGCGGTGTGACGCCCGGCCTCCAGGCAGGCGATGGAGAGCCGGCGTGAGCGAGCCGCTGCTGCACATCGACGACGTGACGATCGTCTTCCCGGGCGGGCGTGGAGCGCTGCCGTGGCAGAAGCTGCCCGACGTCCGGGCGGTGCAGCATGTGTCGTTGCAGATCGGCGCCGGCGACACGCTCGGGCTCGTCGGGGAGTCGGGGTCGGGCAAGACCACGCTCGGCCGTGCCGTGCTGCGCTTCCTGCGTCCCGAGAGCGGATCGATCCGGCTGGGCGACTTCGACGTCACCGGATTCGGCCGTCAGGTGCCGACCGAGTATCGCAAGACCGTGCAGGTGGTGTTCCAGGACCCGGTCGGCTCGTTGAATCCTTCCATGGTGATCGGCGCGATCATTGCCGAGCCCTTGCGCATCCACTTCGGCATGGATTCGAGCGCTGCGCGGGAGCGGGCCGGCGAACTGCTCGAGCAGGTCGGGCTGCAGCGTCATCACCTCGACCGGTACCCCCATGAGTTCTCAGGCGGCCAACGGCAGCGGATCGCGGTCGCCCGAGCCCTGGCGACCGAGCCGGATCTGCTGGTGCTGGACGAGCCCGTCTCGGCGCTGGACGTCTCCACCCAGAGCCAGGTCATCAACCTGCTCGAACGCCTGCAACGCGAGACCGGTGCGGCCTACCTGCTGATCGCCCACGACTTGGCGGTGGTGCGCCATACGTGTCACCGCATCGCGGTCATGTACCACAGCCGCGTCGTCGAACTCGGCGAGTCCGACGACATCTGCGAGCGCCCGGCGCATCCCTACACCGAGCTGCTGCTGGCGTCGATTCCCGACCCCGACCCTGCCGTGCAGCACGTCAAGTCGCAACGCCGCCGTGAGCTGGCCCAAGGCGTGGCGGGGGCCAGCGGGCGAGCGCCCACCGACAGCTGCCCGTTCGCCGAGCGATGCCCGCATGTGATGGACGTGTGCCGGGAGTCCTTCCCCGAGCCGATCCCCACGGCCGCAGGCGGGACAGTGTGGTGCCACCTGCACACCTGCGGTCCCGGGCTCGGAGGGCGTCCCGTGAGCGAACTGACCACCGAGTCGCGACCCCCTCAAACACCGGCACCCGACGCTGATGGCTGAGCGCAGCGGGTCCGACACGGGCCGTCAGAGTGCCGGCCGTCCGAACATCTTGTTCGTGTTCGTCGACAACCTCGGCTACGGCGAGTTGGGCTGCTACGGCGGCGGCGAGGTGCGGGGAGTGCCGACGCCGAACATCGATCGTCTGGCCGCTGAGGGCATGCGCCTCACCAACATGAACATGGAGGCCCAGTGCACGCCGTCGCGTTCGGCGGTGATGACTGGCCGCCTGCCGATCCGGTCCGGGACGATCCGCATCCCGCTTCCGGGCCAGCCGAGCGGTCTGACGCGCTGGGAGATCACGCTGGCCGAGCTGCTGTCCTCGCAGGGCTACCGCTGCGGGCACTACGGGAAGTGGCATCTGGGTGACGGGCCGGGACGCCATCCGCACGAGCGGGGCTTCGACGAGTGGTGGGGCTTGACCGAGACACATGATTCGTCGTTGTGGTCCACCGAGGCGGGTTACGACCCCGCTGTGGTGCCTGCCGAGCAGCTGTTCGAGGGGCGCCGCGGCGGGCCGAGCACGCCCGTGGGCGACTACGACGTCACTCAGCGAGCGTTGTTCGACGCTGAGGCGTTCGGGCGGGGCGAAGATTTCATGCGTCGCTGCGTCTCTGACGGGCAGCCGTTCTTCGTGTACCTGCCGCTGGCATTCCCGCATTTCCCGACGCTGCCGCACCCCGACTACGCCGGCGTCACCGGTCTCGGCGATTTTGCCGATGCCTTCCGCGAGACCGACGACCGGATAGGCCGCTTGGTCGGGGTGCTTGACGAGCTCGACATTGCCGGCGACACCTTGGTGATCTTCACGAGCGACAACGGCGCGGAGGACGTTCTGCCGTGGAGAGGCTGGACCGGTCCGTGGGGCGGCTCGTACTTCACCGCCATGGAGGGCAGCCTGCGGGTGCCGTTCATCGTCCGGTGGCCGGGCCGCATTCCCGCAGGACGGTCGAGCAACGAGCTGGCACACGCGACCGACATCTTCACCACGCTGGCGAGGGTGGCCGGCGCCGAGGCCCCGACTGACCGGCCCATCGACGGCATCGACCTGATGCCGCTGTTGGGGGGCGCGTCGGACAGATCCGGCCGTGAATCGGTGCTGTGCTTCGTGGCAGATCGGCTGCACGCCGTCAAGTGGCGCCACTGGAAGCTCCACTTCATCTGGCAGGAGTACATGGGCGACCCGCCGGTCGAGCTCAGCATCCCGCGAGCGTTCAATCTCTATGACGATCCCCGGGAACGCCACGACGTGTTCCTGCCGTCCAACACCTGGGTCCAGCGGCCGGTGATGGCTGCGGTGGCGGAGTTCTGGGACAGCGTGGCCGCGCACCCGTTGATCCCGGTGGGGGCGGCGGACCCATACGTGCCGCCTGCTGTGTGAAGGACATGAGATGAGCGAGCTGATGAACACTGCCGACGAGGCGGCGGGCCACGGATCGGCGACGGGCATCCTGGCCGGCATCAAGGTGGTGGAGTTCGCGCAGAACGCAGCGATCCCGCACTGCGGTCGTTTGCTGGCCGGCATGGGCGCCGACGTCGTCAAGGTCGAGCCGCCTGGCGGCGATGCGATGCGATCGCTGGCCTCGCTGGCGCCGATGGAGGCGAAGGCCTATGCGTTGATCAATCCCGGCAAGCGAGCGATGGTGCTGGACCTGAGCCATCGGGATGCAGCCGAGGTCGTCGACGGGCTCTTCGGGTGGGCCGATGTGGCGCTCGTGGCCTTAAAGCATGGCGATCTTGAGCGCTACGGCATCGACCCCGATCATGCGCTCGAGGTCAACCCGCGTCTGGTGTACCTCGCGCACACCGCGTTCGGGCCCGAGGGTGCCGATTCCCACCTCGGCGGCTACGACGTGCTGGTGCAGGCCCGCAGCGGCGCCGGCTTCATCATGAACCGGGCCGAGCAGGGTGTGCCGACGAGCACGAGACCGGCGGTGAACGACTTCGGCACCGGCATGATCTCGGCCCTGGGCGTGGTCGCTGCGCTGCGGCACCGAGACCTGACCGGCAAGGGCCAGCGCGTCGACAGCTCCCTGCTGGGCACGGCGATGTCGCTGGCCACGCCGATGATCGGCGGCTTCGAGAGCGACGAGGAGGTGCTCGCCGAGCTGAAGCAGGATGTCGCTGCAGCGCGTTCCGCCGGCATGGGCTTCGTGGACCAGCGGCGCATGTACGAGGAGCGGATCATTCCCGGCGCGGGCGCGTTCCGCATCTACTTCCGGACCTACATGACTGCCGACGGCATGATCAGCGTGGCGGGCCTGAGTCCGGCGCTGCGCCAGAAGTTCCACGAAGTCACCGGTTTGGCGGACGTGGACCTGCGGGCGCCGCACACGGACGAGTTCGACGAGATCGTGGCGGAAGCGGAGCGGTTGTTCCGGACCCGTACGACCGTCCAGTGGCTCGAGGCGCTACGGGAAGTCGACTTCCCCTGCGGACCGTACAACTTGCCGCATGAGGCACTGGAAGACGATCAGATCCGGGCCAACGACTATGTGGTCGATCTCAAGCACCCGGCATTCGGGCGGTATACGACGTCGGGGATGCCGTTGCGTTTCAGCGATGCCGGCAACCCAGTCCTGGGGGCATCCCCGCAGTACGGCGAGCACACCCGCGAGATGCTCGCCGAGCTCGGCCTCGATGCTGGTGACGTCGAGCGCCTCGTCGCTGCGTCCGTCGTCGCCGACGGCCCACCGCCGGAGTGATTCCCAACGGCCTCGGCCGGCCGATCTGATGCAGGATCGGTGGGGGAGCGGGCCCCGGGAGTTGCCGGCTGCCGGCCGCGCCGCGCAACGATGGCTCCCGGATCAGTGGGCGGGACCGGGCCCGTCGATCTTCCAGTAGGTGCGCTTGGCCGCTACCCGGCCGTCTCGCAGCGGGTAGAGGTCCACGGCATGGGAGCAGAATCTCTCGCCCCGTGAGTCGGTGCCGGACACCACGAACGTCTGCACGATGAGGTCGTCGCCGGCCATGCGCTCCTCGATGTCGTCGTAGCGGACATCAGACCATTCGAGCTTGCGACGGCGGAACTCTGCTGCCATCTCGTCTGGGCCCCGCAGCACCCGTCCAGCAGGCTCATCCGGCGATGCCCCGGCGTGCAGCTCCCACACGAAGTCGTCGGTGACGGTGTGTGCCAGCGCTTCGGCGTCGCACCGGAACATGGCCCGCTTGAAGTCCCCGAACACAGCCGGAATGTCGCTCATCGCAGCGATCTTGCCACCTCCGGCCACCATGACCTCGACCTCGGCACCTCTGTCGAGCCCAAGGCGCAGCGTTAGTCTCCGGCCATGGCAGGCAGGGTCATCCGTTCAGAAGCGCTCATCGAGGCGCACCCGGTCCCCGAGTTGATCCGTTCTGGGGCGTTCGCGCCGGCAGTGAGAGCCGGGCCGTCGATCTACGTCTCGGGCTGCATCGCCAACGATCTCAGCAAGGACATGGGCGGCCAAGCCGAGGAGATCTTCGACTACATCCAGATGGCGCTCGCCGAAGAGGGCTTCGAGATGTCCGATGTCGTCAAGCTGCAGGCATTCATCACCGACGTCGACCAGTACGGCTCGTACAGCGCAGCCCGCAAGAAGTTCTTCCCTGGCGATCCGCCGGCAAGCACGACGGTGATCGCCAGCATCATCATCCCCGACGCCCTCATCGAGATCGACGTCGTCGCCTACAAGGAGTAGGCACGGCTCAGCGTAGGTCGCGCGACATGCGCTGTTCCATCGGCACGCCGTGGCTGTGGGGGACGGGCGCGACGGTCTGCGCCGGCACTTCGAAGCCGAATGCCTCGTAGAACTTGACGGCGGGATTGTCCGACAGCACATCGAGATGGACGACCCGGTAGCCCTCGTCGGCGGCCCGATCGATGACGTCCTTCATGAGTACACCAACTCGACCACGTCGCCGGTGAATTGTGCCGCCCGGTCTCGACCCACGGTGACGTGTTCCATCGCTACCCCTGGACTGTGCACCTTCGCCG
>JAJDZE010000018.1 GCA_022824805.1 Acidimicrobiia bacterium
CTGGGCGGCGCGACTGCGGGGTCCTGGTCGGTGAACGTGCCCACCGCGCACGACCCGTCGGGGCACCGCCAGCGGCGCTTGCGCCACCCCAGCCGCACCGGCCGCCCGAACGCCGGAAGATCGGCCAGCCTCACCGTGCTGGACCCGTGGACATGCACCTTGCCGCCGCAGCCACCACAGCACGGCCGTCCGGTCAGCTCGACCCCGATCTCGAGCGGACCGCCGTCGCGGTCCCTCACACCGGTCACCGTCACGCCGGCACCCAAGCCGACAACCACACCCAACGCGCGAATAGCGTCAAGCCTCACAGGGATCCTCCAGAACTCAGAGATGCCAATCACCTCCGATTCTGGGGGATCCCTCCCACTCAGACCGTGACCCTCACACAGCTACTCCACGCGCAAGCGCGAAGCGGCGCATTTTGGGGCCGGTTGCTGAAGTAGTAGTTTCTTGAATGCTTCGATGGCCGTATGCCCTTGGTCCTGCTCGACGTCGATGCTGCCGGGACCCACATTGAGCAAGGCGGAGGTGGGATGCGGGGAACAGAGCGCCACGTGGCCGTAGGCGGCTCTGCGATCAGGACCCAAGCGGTGCTCGTAGTCGAGTCCTGAGGCGTCGACCACCAGGCTCCCCCGCAGTCTCAGTAGCGGCGCGCCCACACGGCGAAGGCCAGGCTGATTGCTCCGTAACCGGCGTACGCGGTGACCAGCGGGGTCACCGAGCCGGCGATCATGCGGTCGATGAGCATGGCGAACACTGCGCCACCGCCCATCGAGATGGTGCCGATCACCGCCGAGGCAGTGCCTGCCAGGTCGCCCATGGGTCCCATGGCCTGGGCCTGGATCAGCGGATTGACGAATGTGCGTAGGGCATTGATCAACACGATCACGGCGAACCAGCCGAAGAACCACGGCTGACCACCGGCCTGCCACGACCACAGCGCGAGCGCGCACGACATCACCACAGTGATCGGCATCAGCGTCACGATCATCCGATCGGCACCGATCTGTGTCACCAGCCGGCTGCCGGTGAACACCACCAGCCCCATGAACACGCTCATCGCAGCGAAGTAGTAGGCGAACACCCCGCCCCGGCCGTACACGTCGTCGAACAGCAGCTGGCTGCTGCCCAGGAACGAGAAGAACGAGCCCATGTCGAACATGACGGCCAGCGCCGAGCCGATGGTGAGCTTGTTGGCGAACACGGCCACGATGGCCTCGCGCGTGCGACCGAGCGTGAGCGGGCGGCGGCGCTCGGGCGCGAGCGATTCGGGGAGCCGGATGATCCAGATCGCCAACACCACGGTCAGCGCCACCGGGGCGGCCATCACCCAGCGCCACGAACCGAGGGCCAGCACCGCCTGGCCACCCAGGGGCGCGATGGCGGGCACCACCATGAAGACCGCCATGACCGCCGTCAGCACGCGGCCCAGCCGGTCGCCTTCGTACAGGTCGCGGCCGATGGCCAGCGACAGGGCGCGCGGCCCTGCGGCGCCGATGCCCCAGACCAGCCGGCAGGCAATCAGGACGCCGAACGAGGGCGCCAATGCCGACCCCAGCGCGCCGACGGTGTAGAGGGCCAGCCCGGCGTACAGCACCGGCTTGCGGCCGAATCGATCAGTGAAGGGGCCATAGAACATCTGCGCGCCGGCCAGGCCGAAGAAATACAAGGTGACTGTGAGCGCGACCCGCGGCGAATCGGGGGCGAGGCCCAGGCCCAGCCGGATGTCGCCGAAGGCGGGCAGCGCCATGTCGATGCCCAGTGCGGTGGTGGCGCTGATGGCACCCAGCAGGAAGACGAGCTCGCGTTCGGCGATCCGCCGCGGCCGCGGGCCGCCGTCTGGGCTCACGCGGTGACCGTCACGTTGCGGCCGCTGTCGAGCTGATCGTCCACGTTGAGATCGTCACCGGCCGTCGGCAGCCGCCAAGACGCCGTTCACCAGGGCGCCGCTGCGGTCGGTGGCGCCCAGCCGGTGCGCCAGCTCGACGGCTTCGTTGATGACCACTGCTGTGGGAGCAGCCCCTCGTTCGAGCTCGAAGAGGCCTTGCAGCAGGATCAGCCGGTCGCACGCTCCGAGACGCTCGGGAGTCCAGCCCACGTTGAGCAGCTCGGCGAGCCGCTCGGTCAGTGCCTCGCGCTGGGCGGCGACTCCGGTGGCCAGCTCGAGCGCGAACGGGTCGACATCGCTGACCTGCTCGGCAAGCACATCGGCCAGCTCGCACGACTTCATCTCGGCCTCGTACAGCAGCTCCACCGAGCGCTGGCGCGCTTCGCGGCGGCGAGTCGGCTCGTCGGGTGCGGCGAACGGATTGCTCGGGCGGCTCATGGCAGTGGCTCGAGCCCGTATCGGCGACCCGGCGGCGTCAGCCGCGGGCCCGCTCGATGTAATCGCCGCTGCGGGTGTCCACCTTCAGACGCTCGCCGGTCTCGATGAACAGCGGCACCTGCACCACCAGCCCGGTGGACATCGTGGCCGGCTTGCGCGCGCCCGACACCCGGTCGCCCTGCACGCCGGGGTCGGTGTCGGCCACTTCCAGCACCACCGATGCGGGCAGTTCCACGTCCAGCACCTCGTCGCCGTAGCGCACCACCGTGGCCATCTCGCCCTCCACCAGGAAATTCGTGGCGCTGCCGGCCGCCGTGCGGCTGACCGGGAGCTGTTCGTAGGTGTCGGTGTCCATGAACACCAGCGAGTCGCCGTCGGAATACAGGTACTGCATGTCGCGCTGGTCGATGACCGCGCGCTCCATGCGTTCGCCCGCCCGGAACGTGCGCTCGAGCGTGGCGCCGGTGCGGACGTTCTTGAGCGTGGTGCGCACGAACGCGCCGCCCTTGCCCGGCTTGACGTGCTGGAACTCGGTGAGCTGGAACAGCCCGTCGGCGAGGTCGAGCGTCATGCCGTTGCGGAAGTCGGCGGTGGAGATGGCCATGTCAACGCCTCGCGGTCAACCTCTTCGGATCAAGCCCCGTGACGGTAGCTGCGCGCCGGCGCTCGATGACGGGACGGTACAGGCAGGCAGCCGCGGTCGGAGCCGGGTTGCGGTGGGTGAACGGCTGTCGACGCCTTGCCGGCAAGACACCGGTGCGGCGCCCAAACGATCACTGATCCGCAGTCGGCTTCGGCACTGCGACCCGCGCAGCCTCAGCAGCCTCGATGGCCAGCGTCACGGCTCGGGGGTAGCCCGCGCCGCCCTCTCCCGCCACCCGGGCAGCCGCCAGCGGCTCCACTACTGAGGTGTGCCGCCACGGTTCGCGTTCGCTGGGCTCGGACAGATGAAGCTCCACAACCGGTCCGTCGAAGGCCGCAAGGGCATCGTGCAGCGACCAGCCGTAATGGGTGAGCGCGCCGGGGTTCACCACAATGGCCTCGACGCGGCCGATCCCCGACTGCACGGCATCGACGAGGTCGCCTTCGTGGTTGCTCTGTCGATGCTCGAGGTCCCAGCCGCGCTCGGTTGCGGCCCGGCGCGCAGCCTGCACATGGTCGAGCAGCGTGTCGGTGCCGTAGATCTCGGGCTGGCGGGTGCCCAGCAGGTTCAGGTTCGGACCCGACAGCAACAGCACAACCTGGCGGGGCATGGCGGCGACTACCTCCCCGCCGTCATGCGTGGTCGGCAACGGCGACCATCAGCGGCGGCGGTCACATCTCCTCCAAGGCCCGGCGCAGCACGTCCGAGTCGATGCCGGGCACCACTTCGAGACCGTTCGGTCCGTCGAGCACGAAGGTGATTCCCTCGGTGGCCTTCTTGTCGCGGCCGAACAGTTCGATGATCTCGTCGTGATCGATGCCCCGCGGCAAGCTTGCATCCAGCCCGTACGCGTCGAGCACCCGTTCGTGCTCGGCCACTCGATCGTCGTCGATGCGCCCCAGCAAGCGGGCGACCACGGCCGCGTACCGCAGTCCGATGGCCACCGCCTCGCCATGGCGCAGGTCGAACCGCCCGGCGATCTCGAGCGCGTGCCCCAGCGTGTGCCCGTAGTTCAGCAACGCCCGACGGCCGCCCTCCGTCTCATCCGACGCCACCACCTCAGCCTTGATGGCCACGCACGCCGCCACCAGTTCGGCGCCGTCCAGCTCATCGAGCGTGGCTCCGGCGTGTAGACGACTGCTCAGATGCTGCCCCAGCCCGTCGCTGTGCCCGTCCTCCATCCGAGCGTGCCGAAGTAGCTGTTCACCCGAGCGATGAAGTGGCGACCCCTCGACCGAGGGGTTGAACATCTCCCCCATCACGCGCGCCGACCCGATGAGGTTGGCAGCCCCCGGTGTGACACCAATGAAGTGATACTTGGCCAGTTCGCCGTAGCCGCCACGCAGTTCTCGTTCCGGCAAGGTGCCGAGCACGCCGACATCGCACAGCACACCGTTCGGCTGCCAGAACACTCCAACCAGGTTTTTGCCCTCCGGCAGGTTGATGCCAGTCTTGCCGCCGACAGCGGCGTCGATCTGGCACAGCAGCGTGGTGGCGACATGCACCACGGCCACGCCCCGGTGGTACACCGCCGCTGCGAAACCGGCCACATCGGTGACCACTCCCCCGCCGACAGCCACTACGACATCGTGTCGCGTCAGACCGAACCGTGAGAAGCCGCGGCACAGGTCCCAGACCGTCGTCATCTCCTTAGCCGTCTCGCCATCAGGAATCGTGAATACCTCGAAGGGGATGCCCGGATCGACATCGATACCGATGCCCCCCTGAGTCACCACAGCCGCTCGTTTCGCGTCGGCAGGCACCAGCAGCGCGAGATCTCGGCGCGCCCCGTCGCCCACCAGTACGGGGTAGCTGCGTTCGCCCAGCGGCACTGTCACGACGATGGGGCCCGACATTCCCGGCGAGGGTACTGACCGCCAAGCGGCTCAGCCGATGGGCACAGCGGCATCAGAAAATCGCTTGGACAGCCCGACCACTGCCTCACCAGGCGACGCAGCGGCTCGTCAGAGCACCGTCAAGCTGGCACCGTCCACCAGATGACGGCGAGCGCGCCGGCGACCAGCGACGGTCCGAGAGCGAACCGGTGGTCGGTGCTGCGGCCCAACGCGACTACCCCGACAGCGCCAACCACGGCGCCGATGGCAAAGCCCGCAAGCAGGCCTGCCCACACGGCGGAGAGCCCGCCG
>JAJDZE010000174.1 GCA_022824805.1 Acidimicrobiia bacterium
TGTTCCCGACACATGGGGAATGCGCGGGTTTCTGTACTGGCTTGCGCGACGATTTTCGGACTCTCACGAGTCCGCCGGTCCATCTGACGGAGGTGGGAGCGGCGGTGATGAACCTGATCCCACAGGCGCACGCCTCGCCGCTGCGCTGCAGGAAGCTGGGAAAGATCTGCTGTGTGGGGAGAAGTTCCTCAACGACGTCGTTGAATTGCTGGAGGACAAAGGGCAGGTGATCCTGTACGGGCCGCCTGGGACTGGCAAGACTCACTTTGCGCGCCACCTGGGGTGGACGCTGCTGGGCATCGTCGACGACGAGGAGTACGAGGACAACCCGCCGTTCTCGTTGGTGCAGTTCCATCCGGCGTACTCGTATGAGGAATTCTTCGAGGGCTTCCGGCCGCAGGTCGATGACGACGGTCAGATGACCTACGAGCTCATGCCGGGGCCTCTTGTGAGACTTGCCGAGCGGGCCGCCGATCACCCGGACGAACTGCACGTCATGGTCATCGATGAGATCAACCGGGCAAACTTGCCACGGGTGCTGGGCGAATTGCTGTACCTGCTGGAGTATCGCGACGATTGGGTCCAGACGCAGTACCGGCCGGTCGACGGATTCATGCTGCCTTCCAACTTGTGGTTCATCGGCACGATGAACACGGCTGACCGCTCCATCGCGCTGATCGACGCCGCGATGCGGCGACGGTTCCACTTCGTGCCGTTCTTCCCCGATCGTGAACCTACGGCGGGCCTGCTGCGTCGCTGGTGTGAGCGGAACGCGCCTGGGCAGGAGTGGATGGCTGACCTGCTTGATGCCGTCAACCAAAGGCTCCGCAGTGATCTTGGAGGTGACTACATGCTGATCGGGCCGAGCCATTTCATGAAGCAAGACCTTGACGAGAACGGTTTGCGGCGAATCTGGGAATACAACATCGAACCGCTCATCGAAGACCAGTTCTTCGGGCGGCAGGAGATCATCGATGAGTATCGGTTCAGCAGGATCTGGAGCCGTCACGGACCCGATGCCAACACACAAGATGCAGAGACAGGGGTGCCAGACGAACCCGCAGGAGACAACGATCCACAGCCCGTTGACGGTGACAGCACGGCAGGCGACGAGGACGAGTAGGTGTCACCCGTTTGGCCACGGCTGCCGGGGCAGCGAGCATCGCCCGGCAGGAGCCGGGACGGCGAGTAGATGTCGTCATTTGCGACTGTGGTCACTGCCCCGTCTGCCGAGATGAAGGTCGGTGCTGGTGAGGATCGCCGGTTGTTGCTTCATGAGTGGAGCACCGAGCGCTGGCAACTTGACGACCAGGTGGCGCGCCGCCTTGGGGAGACGCCATGGGTGTCGGTGGCTACCGACCGGGAGCCTGGGTGGTGGAAGGTGTCGACCCGGCAGTGGGTCGGGGCGTTCACCGCGGGCGACCTGCGGATCATCGTGCGGCCGAAGATCAAGCCCGAGAACCTGTTCTTGCTGCTGGAAGTGGGGCTGCCGTCCGAGGCTTGGCAGGCCGAAGCCATCGACTACGCCACGAACGACGAGTTGCTGCCGGCGCTGGTGTCGTTCTTTGCGCGTACTGCTGAGACCACGCTGGCACGTGGGCTGTTCCATCACTACCGGCATGAAGAGGACGACTTGCTGGCGCTGCGGGGGCGCATCGGCTTCGTGCGGCAGTTCCGTCGGGGCGGCGTGCTCGTGCCCATGGCTTGCGAGTGGGACGACTTCACCGCCGACGTCGACGAGAACCGCTGCCTGACTGCGGCAATTCGGTTGGCGCTACGTGTGCCGAACGTTCCGCACGACGATCGGCGGCGGCTTCGCCGGCTGCTGGCGGCACTCGACGGCGTGGCCGAACCGACAGCGACGGTGGCGCTGGATCGTCTCGATCGCATCCAATACACCCGGCTCAACGAGCACTACCGGCCCGCGTTGCGGCTGGCCCGGCTGATCCTGGCCAACTGCACCTTGCAGGACCAGCACGGCGACACCGCCGCGTCGGCGTTCATGCTGGACATGAATCAGCTCTTCGAGGACTTCGTCACCTCTCGCTTGCAGCGCGAATTGCGTGGGCGGTTCGACATCAAGGCTCAGAGCCGGCCTCACCTTGACATCGATCAACGTGTGCAGATCAGACCGGATCTCACCTTTCTCCATCACGGCGAGACGATCGGGGTGGCGGACCTCAAGTACAAGCTCACGGACGGCGACTCGGGCGCCGCTGTCACCCGCGGGCCTCTTGCTCGACACGGCGACTACTACCAGCTGCTGGCCTACACCACCGCACTGGGCCTGACTGAAGGCACCCTCATCTACTGCGCTGACGTGAACGAAAACGATGCCACCGAGCAGCAGTTCCCGAACGGCTCGCTGGTGACGTCGGCGATCACCGTTCGACACGCGGGCACGAGACTCCACGCCGTCGCCATCGACCTGTCTGGCAGCCCCGGCGACATCGATGCGCAGGTCACCGCCCTCGCCGAACATCTCGTCGGGACGTCCGGCACGTCAGTCAGTTGAGGACGCGGCGGGCGGGCGGTGGCGGTCGAGGAGGCTGTTGAGCTCGGCGCCGGCGAGGAGGCCCATGGCGAGCAGGTACAGCCACAGCAGCAGGCTGAGGGCGCCGCCGAGCAGGCCGAAGACTGCGTTGACACCGTTCGAGGCGAGCTGCAGGTAGGCACCGAATCCACCGGATACGACCAGCCACCAGATGGTCGCCAGCAGGGCGCCTGGCACCTCTCGTCGCCAAGTCAGCTTGTGGCGCGGGGCGATCCGGTACACCGTCGCAGCCCAGGCAACCACTGCCACGAAGACCACAGGCCAGCGGAGCCAGTCCCACGCTGTGCTGAATGAGCTTCCTGCACCCAGCCGGTCGGCCAGTTCGGAGCCGCCGCCGAGCAGCGGCCCGACGACCACCATCGTCGCCACCACCACGGCGACCACCAGCGTCAGGAACGTCAGGGCGAAACCCACGAGGCGGGTCGACAGCCAGCTGCGAGCCCCGTGATGGCCCCGTGTCACGTTCAACGCGCGCACCACGGCGACGAAGCCGCGCGACGACGCGTAGGCGGCCACCGCGATGCCGACGGTCACCACCCGGGCGTCGGAGCGGTCGAAGAGATCGGCGACGGTGGAATCGAGCGTGTTCTGGTCGCCGAAGGTGTCGCTGATCCGCTGCAGCAGCCAATCCTCGGTGCTGGCTGCCGCGCTCTGGCCGATGAGCACATCGAGCGAACCCAGCAATGCAGCGAACACGATGATGGCCGGGAACAGCCCCAGCAGAGCGAAGAACGCGATCTCCGCCGACAGCCCGGCGATGCGTTTCGTCGCCCAGTCCTGCTGGACCTCGCGTGCGACGGCTACGGCAGCTCCGAACCGGGACATCGGCTGAGGCGAGTCCTGACGGCATGGCGCGTCAGGGTGCATGCGGCGATCGCTGCTCAGGGGGAGTCAGCTTTCGCCAGATCGGCTGCCCGGGCAACCAGGCCGTTGCGGTCGATTTTGGCGGTCGAGGCCAGCGGGATCTCGTCCACGATCCACACGCGGCGGGGGTGCGCGTATGCGGGGCCGTTCGCGAGCGCGTACTGCTTGACACCGTCGACCGTGAGCGTGTGTCCGGGCTCGGCACGCACAAACGCTGCCGGCAGCTGGCCCTTCAGCTCGTCGGGCACCGGAACCACGACGGCCTGGTGCACCGCAGGGTGCTTTTCGAGCATCTGCTCGACCGCATCGGGGTAGATGTTCTCGCCGGCACAGACGAACATGTCGTCCACACGGCCCACGAAGTAGTACCAGCCGTCGGGGTCGCGGGTCATGAGGTCGCCCGTGTGGTACCAGCCGTCGGTGAGGCGCTCGGCAGTGACGTCGGGCAGGTTGTGGTAGCCGCTCATGACGCCGGGGGAGCGCACCCACAGCTCGCCGGCATCGCCGTCGGTGCCGGTGCTGGGATCGACCAGTCGCAGCTCCACCTTGGGGTGCTGATGGCCGACGGAGATCTTGGGCCGCGGCTTGCCCTCGGGATGGGGGCCGAACTCCAGTACTGCCTCGGTGGTGCCGTAGCCGTTGGAGACGACGGCTTGGGGGAGCAAGCGCTGCACGTCGTCGTACAGGGCCTCGGTCAAGGGGGCCGAGCCGATGAACGCCCGCTGCACCGACGACAGGTCGGGCATCGCCTCGCCGGCTGCGACGCGGGAGGCGATCTCGGCGGTGACGAGAGCGAACATCGTCGGCACGCCCGAACACATCGTGACCCGGTGGGCCTCGATGGCCTCGATGTAGCCCGAAGCGGTGAAGCCCGGCAGGAGCACCACGGTGCCGCCGTTGGCGAACGCCAGCTTGGAGGACATCGAGGCGTTCTTGTGATACAGCGGCGCTGAGACCAGCATCACCTCGCCCGGCATCGCCGCGCCGTACTCGAGCACGGTGAACGTGATGTTGCGATGAGTCAGCAAGACGCCCTTGGGCCGCCCTGTGGAGCCCGAGGTGTAGATCTGCACGGCGACGTCGTTGTCGTCGACGGCGGTCGCCGCCTCCAGCGGCTCATGGGCCACCACGGCATCCCATTCGGGGGTGCCGATGACGATGTGCGCCATGCCCGGCGGCACCAGCGGCGCGTGCTCGGCATCGCAGATCACCAGCCGCACGTCGGCGTCGTCGAGAATGTACGCCTGTGTCTCAGCGGGAAGCCGGGTATTGAGCGGCACGAACACCAGTCCCGCAGCGGGGGTCCCGAACATCACGTGGTAGTACTGGCCGCAATTGGCAGCGAGCAGACCGACGCGGGTGAACGGCGCCAAGCCGCGGGCAGCGAGGCCCGCTCCGCAGCGCAGGGCGCGTTCTCGCAGGGCAGATGCGGTGATGTGGGCGGGCGGCGTGGCTGAGCGATCGATCAGCACGACGGTGTCGTCGTGCGGGAAACGCTCGAGCAGTTCAGCGACGTTCATCGCCATCGCAGGCTACGACGATGGACGGTCGGCTGTCTGCCGCGCCGAAGTCGAGTTGCAGCCTCGCGCCGTCCGCGGACTGGCTACGACGATGGGCGGTCGGCTGTCGGCCGCGCCCCACGAGCAGGCTCCACCTCGACGAGTGTGTCGTGGAACGCAGCGGAGCCGACCACAGGATCGTCGCCGCCGACCGCTGCATTGGTGAGCACGTTGACCGTGCGCGCATCGGCGTCGCTCGCCCACCAGCCGAACGGCATCGTCACCAGACCGGGCTGCAGGCGGTCGGAGATCTCGGCAGTGGTGAACAGCTCGCCGCGGCTGTTGTAGACGCGAACCCGGTCACCGTTGGCGATGCCTCGCGCCTCGGCGTCGACGGCGCTGATGTCGAGGCGGGGCCGGGGCGGGTCAGGCAGGTGGTGTTCGAACCCGCCGTAGTGGCTGTTGAGAAATCGCTGGTGCTGCTTGAGCGACATCAGCGCCAG
>JAJDZE010000103.1 GCA_022824805.1 Acidimicrobiia bacterium
GATCCACGCCGATCGCCACATACACGGGCCGGTTCGCGACCTGGGAGTCGCGGACCTTCACGACGATCGCGTCGAACCCAGCACCGCGTAGACCGGCTCGAGGGGCCGGTTCTGCCACACCGCCATGTCGGCGACGATCCCCTCGGTGATCTACCGGGATCGTCTCCCGGCTCACCGTGGTGTCGTAGATCTCCTCGAGATGCGCCTGGATCTCGCCGGTCGTGAGCCCCTTCGCATAGAGGCTGATCACGTTGCCCGACAGGCCGTCCAGACGGCGCCGGTGCTTGCGCCGCCGTCACAGGCTCGAACGTGCCCGCACGGTCCCGGGGCACCGCCAGGCCGGCCCTCGCCGATCTCAGTGGTGACCCGCTTGGGGGTGAACCCGTTGCGCGAGTTCGGTGACCCTGTGCCCTCGACCGCGTGGCGCTCGTAGCCCAGATGCTCGGTCATCTCGACCTCCAGGCCGGTCTGGAGCACCCGGCGCACCAGCCCGGTCAACAGGCCGTTCTCGCCGGTCAGCCCCCGCGCCATCAGCGCGGGCCTGGGCCACCCAGCAGCTCAGCCCACTCGGTCATCGCCGCCTCACCGGCAGCATCGCTCGCCGGCACCCCCGGCCTGTCATGATCAGTCACAGACATGATCCTCCCCGGCCCACAGCCCTTGGCTGAGGACCATCAGACCACGCCGCTTACACAAACTTCTTGACAGTCCCCCTCCTAGTGGCAGGGTGCTTTCAGTTCACCTTGATGTTCATCTGGTTGTGTCGGAGAACTGTCAGCTAGTCCACATCAGTTCGAAGTTGCGCCATCGAGGTCTTAAGCTCGCTCACTTCATTCCGGAACCAGGTGGTCTCGCCACCAGCTGTCGCCATATCTGGAACGTGCCAAGGTCACCCCCGAGAGATTCTGACCGACGGCTGTAGGCCTCCGCATGACTTTGCTCGGGATGACTCGTCGTACTGGCCGGGTCGGCCCAGATAGCGAAGCCGCGCGTGGATGCGGCATCGGCGTCGGCACGTACGTCGGCGAGTGCAGCCTCCTACGGACAATAGCTGGCTTTCGCGCTTAGCGGTCGTGGTGCCACAAAGTGTCTGCGACTCACCATGACCAATCCGTTCTCGCAATCTGCTGGTAGACGATGCCGAGCAGGCAACGAGCCTGCTCCACGCCGTAGGCTCCTGCGCTGGCCGGTGCGCGCCGGGGACAGCCGACCGGGCCGCTCGAGGGCCGACGACGACGGCCACGATTGCAACCGCAGCGACGGGAGAACCGACGATGGGACGAGGGATCATTGCCTACGGGGCGTACGTGCCGTATTGGCGGCTGGACCGCTCCAGGATCACCGCGGCGATGGGCGCCGGCGGCGGCCGCGGGCACCGAGCCGTGGCCAGCTACGACGAGGACACCACCACGATGGGTGTCGAGGCTGCGCGCAACGCACTGCGCGGCAGCGACATCGTGCCCGACTCGGTGCTGTTCTCGACGGCCAATCCTGCATACATGGACAAGACGAACGCATCAGCCATTCACGCTGCGCTCGACCTGCCTCAGTCCACCTGGGCGGTCGACGCCGGCGGCGCGCCGCGTTCATCAGAGGCCATCTGGGCGCTTGCTGCGGCCAATCGGGGCACCAACCTGGCAGTCGCTTCGGATCTGCGCACCGGTCGCCCGACCAGTGGCGACGAGGCGGGCGGCGGCGACGGTGCCGCCGCTTTCGTCTTCGGCGACGACGCAGTGTCACCGGTGCTGTGCGAGTGGCTCGGCGGGGCAGTTGCCACCGCCGAATTCACCGACCGCTACCGTCAGCCGGGCGATGCGTACTCGCGCATCTGGGAGGAGCGATTCGGCGAGCAGGTGTACCTGCCGCTCGCCAACGACGCCATCGAGCGAGCGCTGGCCGACGCCGGTGTCGGCCTCGACGGCATCGACAAGATCGCGATCGTGGGCCTGCACGCTCGTGCAGTGCGCGGCCTGTCCCGGGTGGCAGGCGACAAGCTGGTCGGTGACTTGACCGGCGACATCGGCAACACCGGCACCGCGCATGCGGCGATCGTGCTGGCGGCGGTGCTCGACGAGGCGGTGCCGGGCGAGACGATCCTGCTGGTGCATCTCGCCGACGGCGCCACGGCCGATGTGCTGCGGACGACCGACGCCATCGCCGATCATGCGCCGTACGCGCCGGTGCGTGCCCAGATTGACCGGGGCAACGACGCACTCGACTACAACAAGTTCCTGACGTGGCGCGGCTTCCTCGACCGCGAGCCGCCCCGCCGGCCCGACCCAGAGCGTCCCGGAGCGCCACCGGCCTTCCGCTCCGAAGACTGGAAGTACGCCTTCGTCGGCTCACGCGACCGCAGCTCGGGCGCTATCCATCTGCCGCCGATGCGCGTATCGATGGAAGGCAGCGCTGTCGACGACATGGAGCGCGTCCGTATGGCCGATGTGCCCGCCACGATCGCCACCTTCACGGTGGACCGGCTGGCGTTCTCGCTGTCGCCGCCCATGGTGGCCGTGGTCATCGACTATGACGGCGGCGGGCGCTTCCAGGCCGAGATGACCGATGTCGACCCCGACGAGGTGCGCATCGGCGACCGCGTCGAGATGACGTTCCGTCGCCTGTACAGCGCGGAGGGAATCCACAACTACTTCTGGAAGGCTCGCCCGGCTGCGAGCTGACGCAGCAAAGCTCGCGCTGCGCAAGCAGCGGCAGGCAAGCACAGTCTGCGGCAGCAGCGGCAGGCAAGCACAGTGGTCAGCGGCCATAATGTCACTACCCAACCCACCACAAGGCAGGCACACATGAGTTCACATGGCATTCGCGACAAGGTCGCGATCGTCGGAATGGGTTGCACCCAGTTCGGCGAGCACTGGGATCGCAGCGTCGATGACATGCTCACCGACGCCGCACACGATGCATACGCATCGGCGGGCGTCACCCAGGACGACATCGACGCCTTCTGGCTCGGCACGATGGGATCGGGCGTCTCGGGCCTGACGCTGTCGAAGCCGCTGCAGCTCGACTACAAGCCGGTGACCCGGCTCGAGAACATGTGCGCCACCGGATCTGAGGCATTCCGCAACGCTGCCTACGCGGTGGCTTCGGGTGCCTACGACATGGTGATGGCGATCGGCGTGGAGAAGCTGAAGGACTCCGGGTATTCGGGTCTGACGGGTGCACGCCCGCCCAGCGACGGCACCGATTCCACCATCACCGCACCGGCCACGTTCAGCCTGCTGGCACCGGCTTACGCCCACAAGTACGGGCTCGACCCCGACACCATGAAGGAAGTCCTCACCCGCATCGCCTGGAAGAACCACCGCAACGGTGCGCTGAATCCTCGGGCGCAGTTCCGCAAGGAAGTTGCCAAGGAGACCATCGCCGGCTCGCCGCTGATCGCTGGTCCGCTGGGCATCTTCGACTGCTCAGGCGTCAGCGACGGCTCGGCGGCGGCGGTCCTGGTACGGGCTGAGGATGCCCACAAGTACTGCGACAACCCGCTGTACATCAAGGCCCTCAGCTTTGCGTCGGGTCCGGCGACCGGTGCGCTCGACAGCACCTACGACTACACCACCTTCCGTGAGGTCGTGGCGTCGGCCACCGAGGCCTACAAGCAGGCCGGCATCACCGACCCGCGGTCGCAGATCGCGATGGCCGAGGTGCACGACTGCTTCACGCCCACCGAACTGGTCCTGATGGAGGACCTCGGATTCGCCGAGCGTGGCCTGGGCTGGAAGGAAGCCATGGCCGGAACGTTCGACCTCGACGGCGACCTCCCGGTCAATCCCGACGGCGGTCTCAAGAGCTTCGGCCACCCGATCGGTGCATCCGGCCTGCGGATGCTGTTCGAGTGCTGGCTGCAGCTGCGCGGTCAGGCCCCGCCTGAACGGCAGATCCCCTCGGTGACCGAGCAGGGCAAGACGCTGGGGCTTACGCACAACCTGGGCGGGCAGCCTGGGGCGGCGGTAAGCTTCGTCTCGGTCGTTGGCTCCGAACTGGGCTAGCCGTACCAGCACATCTCAACGATTGACGGCCCGGGGCACTGCTCCGGGCCGTTGCGCGTCGCTAGGGCGCGATGCGCGCGAGGGTCTTGCGCACGGAGGCGGCGATGCCCTTGGCGTCGAGGCCGAGTTCGGCCTGCAGTTCTTGGGCGGTGCCGTGGGGGAGGTAGGCGTCGGGGGTGCCGAGTTGGGTGATGCGCGGGACTGTCGGAGCGTCGAGTAGCTGGAGCGCATCGTTGACGAGGCTGCCGAAGCCGCCCACTCGCACACCGTCCTCCACCGTCACCACGAGCGGGTGGGCGGCAGCGTCGAGCAGCATGGCGCGGTCGAGCGGCTTCAGGACTCTCGGATCCCACAGTGTGACTTCTACGCCGTCGGTGCTGAGCAATTCGGCGGCTTCGACCGCTGCGTTGAATGTCTGGCCGGCGGCCAGGATGCAGGCGTCTGGGCCTGACCGGTGTTGGCGGGCCTGTGCGCGCATGTTGTTCGTCGAGACATCCGGTTGCTGGGCTGTTCGGGCCACTGGGCCCTTGCCGCGGGGCCAGCGGATTGCCACGGGGCCGTCGGTGATCTCGAGGGCTTGGGCGAACGCTGCCGGCAGTTCGTCGGGCCCCGATGGTGCGAACACGGTCATGCCGGGAATGCGCGTGAACATGGCAATGTCGTACAGGCCGTGGTGGGATGCGCCGTCGGGGCCGGTGATGCCGGCGCGGTCGACGCAGAGGATGACCGGCAGACGGTGCAGGCCGACGTCGTAGAGCGCCTGATCGAAGGCCCGGGCCAGGAACGTCGAGTACACCGCCACGACTGGCCGCAGGCCGGCTCGTGCCATGCCGGCGGCCGAGGTGAGCGCATGCTGCTCGGCGATGCCGACGTCATAGAAACGATCGGGAAACTCCCGTTGGAAGGGCAGCAGCCCAGTGGAGCCGGGCATGGCGGCCGTAATCGCAACGATGTCACGATCGTGTCGTGCTGCTGCCATGAGCGTCTCGGTGAACACGGCCGTGTAGTCGCGCAAGACCGGCTCGACTTGGCGAGCCGGTTCATTGGGCACGGTCGGCTCGGTTTGGCCAGCCGGTTCATCGGGCAACTTCGGCGCCAGCGACGGCTTGTCGGTGCCGAGTGCTGGGGCGCTGCCCGTGGCGGGGTCGAAGAGGCCGATGTCGTGCAGGTGTTTCTCTGTGTCGTGCTCGGCGGGGGCATAGCCGCGCCCCTTCTGCGTCACGACATGGACGACGATGGGACCGTCGGCGTAGGCAGCAGCGTCGCGGAAGGCTGATTCCATGGCTGATATGTCGTGCCCGTCGACCGGGCCGACGTAGCGCACGCCGAGCGTCTCGAAGAACGCCGGCGGCTCCCACATTTCGCGCATCGCGGCTGCGGCGCTGTCCAGACTGCGGCGCACGCCGTCGCCCAGCGGCACCCGCTCGAGCAGGTGGTCCACCGCTCGGCGGCCTTGCACGTAGTGGGGCGACTGTCGCAGGCGCGACATCACCGTGGACAGCCGGCTGACGGTCGGGGCGTAGGAACGGCCGTTGTCGTTGAGCACGATCAATGCCCGCTGGGCGTAATGGCCGAGGTTGTTGAGTGCCTCGAAGGCCATCCCGCCGGTCATGGAGCCGTCGCCGATGACCGCGACGACTCGCCGGTGCTCGTGACCGGTGAGCTGGAATCCGGCGGCGAGTCCAGACGCCCAGCTCAGCGATGTGGAAGCGTGACTGTTTTCGACGACGTCATGGGGCGATTCGGACGTGCTGGGATACCCCGACAGGCCGTGCCGCTGGCGCAGATTCACGAAGCCGTCCCGCCGGCCGGTGATGAGCTTGTGCACGTAGGCCTGATGGCCGGTGTCCCAGATGATGACGTCGCGTGGCGATTCGAAGACACGGTGCAACGCCACGCTGAGCTCGACCGCGCCGAGATTCGAACCGAGATGCCCACCGGTCTGCGAGACAGCCTGCACTACGAATTCGCGGATCTCTGCACAGAGCTCATCGAGCTGGGACGGGCTGAGCGCTCGCAGGTCAGCTGGGCTGGTGAGTTTGGCGAGGTGCATTCGTGGCCCAAGGGTACTCAGCGTGTCGCCGGCACTTCCCCGCGCGCCTTGCTGAGGTGGCGATGGCCGCCGAACGCGAGAGTCGGGGCGCCGGACAGGCTGACCAGCAGCGTCAGCGCGTAGAGGAGCAGACCCAGCAGCACCGCTTCGCCTTCATTGACGCCGTGCGCGTCCAGGAACAGCAGGAGTGCCCCCTCGCGTACGCCGAGACCGCCGATGGTGAGGGGCAGGTTTTGCACGATCAGCACCATCGGCGCAAACGCCAGCCATGCAAGCAGGCCGGGGTTCACTCCGATTGCCGCGCCGACCAGCGCGGTCGCCGCGACGAGCAAGAACTGGTAGGCGAACCCGATGCCGAGGAGACGTGCGGCGGCGTTGCGATGCCTGCGAAACACGCTCAATCCGGTATGCACGGTGCCGAGCCAGTCCCGGATATGAGTGCCTCCTGACAGCCGTCCGAGACCTCGGGGGTGCTCGGCGAACCAGACGATGAACCCCAATACCAGCAGGGTCCCGAGCGCCAGGCCGCCGGCAATCTGGCCACCCGAGTGGCGCAGCAGGCTTGGCTGCGCCGCGAGTGCTGCAAGCGTGAATACGGGCAGCACGATCCAGCCGGTGAGTCGTTCGATGATGACGGTTGCGAATGCGTTGGCACGGCTGCCGCACATGCGACCAAGGCGGTTGACACGCAGCACATCGCCGCCGATGGTGGTGGGCAGGAAGTTCCCGACAAATTGCGCTGCCAAATAGATGGACAGCATCGAGCGGCCCGACACCTTGACGTCGAGCGTGTTGGCTACTTGCCACCAGCGCGCGGCGGCCATGACGAATGCGACCGCGGTCGTCAAGGCGGCAGCGATCAACCAAGCAGCGGCTGCGCTCTTGGAACCCACATCGAGCGATGAGAGTTCTTCGCGGCTCACGGCGAGCAGCCACGCAAGCAAGCCGGCACTGATGCCGAGGCGCAGTGCTATGCGCACTCGTGGCGGCGCCATGCAGCGTCGTGCCGCGTTCGCACACGCGTGCATCGCCACGGACACGCCGTGCGCGATGCGCGTCCGCCGCTGCGATGGCGGGACTGGTGCTGTGGCGCCGCGCATCGCCGTCAGCCCGCCGAGCGGGAGTCACGCCAAGGCTGCATTCGGCAGCGCTTGCCCAGCACGTCGCCTTCGGGGGCACGGCGACGCACATCGGTTCCGAAGCGTTTCACTTGGCTTCGCACAATAGTGTTGCGGGCGCGTCACCCACTGGCAGCCGTGCGGTAGTTGTTCTGTTGCCTTGGCGACGGTCGACCATTCGGGACCAGTGCGACGGTGCTCGGGATCGACCTCGGCGAAGAACATGACTCGACAGGAACCATGACACGAACAACTGACACCATGGCCGCCGCAGAGATGACGGCGGCGCCGCTCGTCGATCTCGATGTCGTCGATGCGACTTTGCGTGCGGCGCTGGACGCGGGCGGCGAGTGGGCCGAGCTGTTCGCCGAAGACCGGGAGTCGGCCGGCGTGGTCTTTGACGAGGGTCGGGTTGAGGAGATGAACTCGGGCCGCGACCGCGGTGTGGGCATCCGGGTCACCGCCGGCGAGGTCACCGGCTATGCGCACACCTCCGATCTGAGCGCCCGAGGGCTGGCAGATGCCGCTCGTACGGCGGCTGCGGTGGCGACACGTCAGCCGCGGGGCGGCACGATGGACATGACCTCGCTCGGGCGAGTCGCTCTGGCCGAACCCCGGGTTGCTGTGTTGCCTGCGTCCATCGGCGCCGAACGCAAGGTGGCGCTGTTGCGCGCAGCAGATGACGCCGCCCGCTCCGCTCACGAGGCCGTCACTCAGGTGACGGCCCGCTACGGCGAGAGCCGCCGCCGGATCATGGTGGCCAACACCCATGGCGTCTGCGCGGCCGACGACCAGGTGCGGACGTTGTTCTCGGTGGGATGCGTCGCGAGCGGCGACGGCGGCCTGCAGACCGGCCGCGAGACCGTCGGATACACGGTGGGCTGGGAACTGTTCGACGACCACGACCCTGCTGAGCTCGCCGAGCGTGCCGCGCAGCGCGCCGTCACGAAACTCGCGGCCCGTCCCGCGCCGAGCGGCGAGGTGCCCGTGGTGATCGCCCGCGGCGGGGGCGGGGTCCTGTTCCATGAGGCATGCGGGCATGGGCTCGAAGCCGATCTGGTGCGCAAGGGGGCGTCGGTGTTCGCCGGCCGGGTTGGCTCGCAGGTGGCGGCCAGCGGGGTGTCGCTGGTCGATGACGGCACCATGGGGCCTGAGTGGGGTGCGCTGGCCATCGACGACGAAGGCCACCCCACCCAGCGCAACGAGCTGATCAGCGACGGCATCCTCACCGATTACATGTGGGATTGGCTGCGCAGCCGCGATGAAGGCCGGGTGCCGTCGGGCAATGGTCGGCGTCAGAGCTACACGCATCTGCCGATGGTCCGGATGACCAACACGTTCGTCACCAACGGCGACATCGACCCGGCCGACATCATCGCTGACACGCCGTGGGGCGTGTATGTGGCCCATCTCGGCGGCGGTCAGGTCAACACCGCCACCGGCGACTTCGTATTCGGCATGACCGAGTCGTACCTCATCGAGGACGGCGTGATCACCGAACCGCTGCGAGAGGGCAACCTGATCGGCAACGGCCCCCAAGTACTGCTCGACATCGACGCCCTCGGGAATGACTTCGCCATGGGCAGCCCCGGTACCTGCGGCAAGGACGGCCAAGGCGTGCCCGTCGGCGACGGCCAGCCCACGCTGCGCGTACGCGCGCTCACCGTGGGCGGTACCGCCGCGTGAGCGGCGGGGTGTGGCGGCGCGTGAGCGGCGGGGTGTGATCGCGCATGAGTGAGCGGCGCCAGTACGACACTGACGAGTTGGCCCAGCTCGCGCGGCAGGTGTGCGAGCACGCCCAAGGCAGCGAGCAGATCGAGGTCTGCGTGTCGACAGGACGCTCCACCACGGTGCGCGCCTATAGAGGCGACGTCGAGTCGTTGCGCTCGGGCCACAGCGCAGCCATCGGCGTGCGTGTCATCAGCCACGGCCGTCAGGGCTTCGCATCGGCCGGCTCGCTCGACGCTGACGTCGTCGCTGACACGCTCGCAGCCGCCCGGAGCAACGTGAAGTTCGGCGAGCCCGATCCTCATCAGGCACTTGCTGAGCCCGACGACGTGGCCCCTCCCGGCTTGGACCTCAGCGACCCGGCCGTGCTCAGCGTGCCCGACGCCGACAAGATCGCAGCGGCCATCGACCTCGAACGCCGTTGCCTGTCCGCGGATCCTCGCATCTCCGGGGTGCGCGTCGCGGCTTGGAGCGACGGGTGGTCCCAGTCGGCGCTGGCGTCGAGCACCGGCATCTGCGTGCAGTCCGAGCACGGGAGCTGCTCGGTCGGCGCTCAACCGCTGGCCACCGACGGCGACGAGACGCAGATCGGCTACGCCGGCGACGCTGCACGGCGGCCCGACGAGCTCGACATCGACCGGGTCGTCGCTGAATCGACATCGCAGGCCACCGGCCAGCTCGGCGCCACCAAGCCGCCGAGCGAACGCGTCACCGTCGTGCTGGCTCCGCCGGTCGCGGCAGCGTTCATCGGAGTAGTCGCGAGCGTGCTCGCCGCCGACAGCGTGCTCAAGGGTCGCTCGCCGTTCGCCGATCGTGTGGGCGAGCAGATTGCCGACGAGCGGCTCCACGTCGTCGACGACCCCACCGACCCGACGACGCTCGGGGCCGCGAACTTCGACGGTGAAGGGCTTGCAGCACGCCGCAATGAGCTGATCTCGGCCGGTGTGCTGAGCGGATTCCTGCACAACGCCTACACCGCGCGCCGATCAGACACGGTGTCGACGGGGTCTGCGGTTCGCGGCACGCGATCGGTCCCTGGCGTCGGCACCCACGCACCCGTCGTCGCCACCGGCAATATCGCCGCCGACAAGCTGTACGCATCGGTCGGCGACGGCGTGCTGGTGCGAGGCGTCAGCGGCTTGCACAGCGGCGTCAACCCCACCAGCGGCGATTTCTCGGTGGGTGCCTGGGGGCACCGGATCGCAGGCGGTCAGCTCGCTGAACCGTTTCGTGAGGCAACCATCGCTTCCACCCTGCAGCGGATGCTGCTCGGGATCTGCGGCATCGGCGCGACCGCCGAACCGCTTGCCGGGGGAATGTCGATGCCGCCGCTGGTCATCGCCGATGTTGCACTGTCGGGCGTGTGACGATGCCTCGCCCGCCCGCCCCGGCCGCCGTCGAACGGCATCCGCATCTCGCCGACAGCTGCCCCCAGGGCTGGGTGCGCGTCGACTTCCACACGCACACCATGTGGTCGGGCGACTCGACGACGACACCGGAAGAATTTGCTCAGTGCCTGTCCGAAAGCGGCATCGACGTGGTGTGCATTACCGACCACAACGCGGTGCGAGGTGCTCAGCAGCTGCAGGGCGAGCTGGATGCCCGGGTTGTGGTCGGCGAGGAGATGAAGACCCACGTCGGGGAGATCATCGGGCTGTTCCTGACCGAACGCGTGCCGCAGGGCTTGGCGCCGGTCGCGGCCGCACAGGCCGTGAAGTCCCAGGGCGGGCTCGTCTACATACCGCACCCGTTCGACCCGCTCCGCAACAATCTGCGTCACGACGCGCTCGATGAGCTCGTCGGCGAGGGCCTGGTCGACGGCATCGAGGTGATCAACTCAAAGACGAGCCTGTCCAGTCTCAACTCGCGTGCGTCCCGCTATGCCGGCGAGCACGATCTGGCGCCGGGTGCGGGCAGCGACGCTCATGTCGCCGAAGCGCTGGGGGGCGCATACTTGGAGATGCCTGACTTCAGCGACGACGATCCCGCCGGCTTTCTGGCATCGATGCGCCAGGGTTGGGCCGTTGGCCATCACTACGACCCACCCCGTCGCTGGAGGCCGCGCATCGTTCCTTCGGTGGGGAGCGACCACTAGGGGCTGCAGTGCCGGACGCTGCCGTCGCGATCCTGCTTGGCCTGCTGCAGGGACTGACCGAGTTCTTCCCCGTTTCGTCGAGTGCCCATCTCGAAGTGGTGCCCTGGCTGGCCGGCTGGGATCTCTTCGGTGGTGACAATGAGCTGGAAAACGCCTTCGATGTCGCCGTGCACGTCGGCACGCTGGCCGGAGCGGCGCTGTACCTGCGTGCCGACATCGCCCGCTATGGCGCAGCACTCTGGCGCGGCGTCCGCGGACGTGCCGAGAGCGACACCCGCATTGCGGTAGGTCTGGGTTTGTCGGCGCTCCCCGCGGCCGTGGTGGGCGTCGCCCTGGAGGATCGCCTGCTCGACCTCGCTGAGCAGCCTCTGCTGATCGCAGCACTGCTGGCCGGCTTCGGCTGGCTGCTGTGGCGATCTGACGTTGCTGCGCACGCGCGGGGCGCGCAGCGATCCCAAGATTCCTGCCGGGTGCGGGACGCTCTCGGCATGGGCCTCGCGCAAGCCACAGCGCTGCTCCCGGGAGTCAGCCGCTCGGGAGTGACCATCACGGCAGGTCGGTGGCTCGGTTTCGATCGAGCTGCGGCGGCACGGCTGGCCTTTCTGATGAGCCTTCCGCTCATTGCAGGGGCAGGCGCCTATCGCTTTGCGACACTTGGCGATGCTGCACCCACGAGTGCAGAGCTGCAGTTGTTCATCGTCGGGGGCGTTTCCGCCGCGGTGGCGTCTTGGGCGGGCGTTGCTGCCATGGTGTGGCTGCTTGACCGGACCGATCGCCGCCCGCAGCGCAGCCCGTCGGAGGCTGAGCCGCCTGGCGAAGCCGTGGCCCGAGCGGCCCGTGAGCGGAGCGAACAAGAGCGGGAAGCAACAGGCGGTGCGACGAGGAGGTTCATCACTTCGCGCAGCCCGTCGGAGGCTGAGCCGCTTGGCGAAGCCGTGGCTCGAGCGGCCCGTGAGCGGAGCGAACAAGAGCGGGAAGCAACAGGCGGTGCGACGAGGAGGTTCATCACTTCGCGCAGCCCGTTCGCGCTGTTCGCCGGCTACCGCCTGGCGCTCGCAGCCGCCGTGGCCGTGGTGGCCATCAGCGGCCTGCGCTAGAGGCGAAGCCGCGGCCCGAGCGGCCCGTGAGCGGAGCGAACAAGAGCGGGCAACGAGAGGTGCGACAGCGAAGGGTTCACCGGTTCGCGTTGCTGTCGAGCACCACGGGCACGACGACGCCTGTGGCGCTGGCCCGTGCCACGGGGTCGAGGTGGATCGGCTCAATCTCGACAAGCCATCGATCCCTTGACGCGGCGAGGACGAAGGCCGGCACCCGAGCTGCATCGGCAGTTCCGGCGGCGGGATCGAACGGATCGATGTCGGCGAAGAGCATCAGCTCGACGGGCGTGCCGGGCTTCACATCGGGGGCATGGGGCACGACGCTGATGCCGATGCCGCGGCGTCCTGGGCTCACCCCTGATGCGGGATGGAAGTCGAGCTCGGTCAGCAAGGCGCCCTGCGGGACTGCCCGCGTCAGCTCGCCGAGCTCGAACGCAGTGGTGAGCGCCCCGGCGGGCACGAGATGGGCCGGTACCTCGACGAGATCGACGTGCTCGGTCGGTGAGCTTCCCACTGCCAGCGAGGTCTGCGCGGCGAGCACTCGCACCGACGTTCCCCATGCGGCTGCAGCCGAACGCGCTCGGCCCGCCGACCCGGCGATCAGCAGCAGCGCCACGAGCGCGACCACACCGACCGCGGCCCAGTGCACCGCGTTGGGGCGCCGCCGCCAGAAGTCGCTGAGCTGTGAGATGAACGCCATGAGAGCCTCCGTCGCGAAGCCATCGCAGCGGCGGGGCCGCTGCGGGCTTGTCTCGATGCTGGAGGCGTCAGCCTGACGCCGAGGCGGCCCCGACGGCTGAGCTCGACGCGCCGTTCGACGAGCTGCTGTCCGAAGAGGCCGATTCTTTGCTTGCCGAATCGTTGGTCGTGCTTGAGTTCGATGAGTCCGACGAGTCGCTGCCGGAAGCCCCCGACGTGCTTCGGCCCTCGGACCTGCTGTCGTTCCGGTAGAAGCCGCTGCCCTTGAAGCTGATCCCGACGTTGGAGAACACCTTCCGCACCTCGCCGCCGCACTCCGGCGCCGACCCGTTGAGCGCTGTGCCCTCTGCCGGCAGAGGGCACACGCTGATGGGATCGTCGGAGAAGCTCTGGTAGCGCTCGAAGGTCTGGCCGCAGTCGGTACAGCGATACTCGTAGGTCGGCATGTATTCCCGCCCGGTGTCCCTTGGGGCCAGTCGCTCTGGTCACCTGCGGTGCCCGAGCCGCCGAGCAGTGTAGCCCTGGGCCGCAGGGGACAGTCTCGAATTCCCGACGACAGTCGTTCGTCTGCCCAGCCTCTAGGTTCTGGCACCGTGCTCGCCTCGGACTTGGCAGACCGGTACGGCATCGACGCATCGGCGGCCGAGACGCTGGCGGCATACGGCTTCGAGCCCGACGTGTTCGACCGGTTGCGCGCCAGGCTCATCGCAGCTGACGGCTCGGACACCGCAGGTCCGGCGAATCGGGTGCGTGGCAGCATCGAACCCCTGCGGCACGGCGACCTCGTGCCGCTGCCTCCGCCGGGCGCCGCTGAGCGCGAACAGTTCGCCCGTGCCGGTCGTGAGGCCATCGCCGGCGGGCAGGTGGGTGTGCTGCTGCTGGCCGGCGGCATGGCCACGCGCTTCGGGGGCGGCGTGAAAGCGCTGGCAGAGGCACTCCCGGGCCTGACGTTTGCTGCCGCCAAGCTGGCCGACCTGCGCCGTGTCGCCGGTGAGCTGGGGTGCACCGTTCCCCTGTGGCTGATGACCAGCTTCCAGTCCGACGGCGTGCTGCGCGACTGGGCGGCTGCGGCGGCGACGCCCGACGTTCCCATCGACATCGCCCCTCAGGGCGTGTCGATGCGCCTCACACCCAGCGGCGACGTGTTTCGCGGCGCTGACGGTGCCGTCTCGCTGCACGCCCCGGGGCATGGCGACGCGCCATGGGCCATGCAGCGGAGCGGCCACCTGAGCCGGTTCGCAGACGGCGGCGGGCGCTTCCTCTTCGTCACCAACGTCGACAACGCTGCGGCAACACTGGACCCTGCGGTGATCGGCGCGCACCTTGCCGGGGCGAGACCGCTCACCTGCGAAGTCGTCGAGGGCGATGCTTCGGGAGGCTCTCCGTGGCGTGTGGACGGGCGGCTGCAGATCGTGGAGTCGTTTCGCTTGCCGCCTGGCGTCGACCCGGCGGCGCCTGGGGCAGTCAACACGAACTCCCTCGTCGCTGACCTCGAGGTGTTTGCTGCCGGCTGGCCGTTGACGTGGTTCGAGGTTCACAAGCAGGTCGACGGGGTTGAGGTAGTGCAGTTCGAGCGGCTGATCGGCGAGCTGTCTGCGTTCGCAGACGCAGCGATGCTGCTCGTGGAGCGCGATGGCCCCGATGGCCGTTTCCAGCCCGTCAAGGATCCAGCGGAGCTCGAGGCGCGCCGCCCCGAGATCGCCCGGATCCTCTCCGGACGAGGCATCGAGATCGCCAGCTGAGGTGCACCGGTTCCCAGATCGCTGAGCCCAGTACATTGCGTTCGATGTTGCCGCTGGAGACCGTGCGTGAATTCGTGCTCGATCGATGCCCTGCGCGCACTCCGGTATCCGTGCCGGTTGCCGACGCGCTGGGCTTGGTGACAGCCAGCGAGATCATCTCGGCTGAAGCCATCCCGCAATTCGCCAACACCGCCATGGACGGATTCGCTGTGCGGTCTGCCGACGTGGCCGATGCGCCATGCGAGCTGCGAGTTGTCGAGACGATTGCCGCGGGACATGCCCCGCAGGTGACGGTGGGGCCGGGCGAGGCCAGCCGCATCATGACGGGCGCGATCATCCCGCCGGGTGCCGATGCGGTGGTCATGGTCGAACGCACCAGCATCGTGCCGGACGATTCCCGAGACGGCGCCGCCGAGATCGTACGGGTCGAGGTGAGCGTTCCGCCGGGCAATCATGTGCGGCCCGCCGGCGACGATCTGCACGCCGGCGCCCACGTGTTCGGCGTCGGCACGGAACTCACTGCGGGCCATCTCGGCGTGCTGTGCAGCCTCGGGATGACCGAGGTGAAAGTGTTCCCGCGGCTGCGGGTGGGCGTGCTGTCGACGGGTGATGAGCTCGTCGACGACGGCAGCCCGCTGCGGCCCGGTCAGATCCGCGATTCGAACCGTCGAACCCTGCTGGCATTGGCGCACCGGGTCGATGTGGTCCCGGTCGATCTGGGGCTGGCGCCCGACGACCCCGACCGGATTGAAGCCGCTATCGCCACCGGCATCGACACCTGCGATGCCATGGTCACCTCCGGCGGCGTCAGCATGGGCGACTTCGACTACGTGAAGTCCGTGCTCGATCGAATCGGCGACATGGCCTGGATGCAGGTGGCCATCAAGCCGGCAAAGCCGCTGGCGTTCGGCACGGTGGGCGATGTGCCGGTCTTCGGTCTGCCGGGAAATCCTGTCTCGTCGATGGTGTCGTTCGAGCTGTTCGCCCGGCCGGGCCTGCGCTCGATGATGGGCCATGCCGATCCCGTCCGGCCGACGGTCATGGCCACCGCCGCGGAAGACCTGCCTCGGCGCGCCGACGGCAAGACCCACTTCATGCGGGTGCTGGCCACGCCACGCGATGGCGGCGTCGAAGTGCGCTCCGCCGGCGGTCAGGGCTCGCACATGCTCTGGGCGATGGCGAAGGCCAATGCGCTGGCGGTGGTGCCCGACGGCGACGGCGTGCGCGCCGGCGACCCGGTCGACGTGCTCCTGCTCGACTGAGCAGCCCCCGCCGCCCAGGCCCAGGGCGGCCGAAGGATCAGCCCGCGCGCTGCTGGGTACGCTCAGGCCAATGAATGGCGCAGCAGATGTCGTTGCTCTGGCCGGGGCAACCGATCTCGTCGATCCGTTCGGCCGGATCGTGGGCGATCTGCGCATCTCGGTCACCGACCGGTGCAACTTCCGCTGCCAGTACTGCATGCCGGCCGAGGGCATGACATGGCTGCCGCGATCGGAGATCCTGAGCTTCGAGGAGATCGAGCGCTTCGCCGCGGTGTGCGTGGAGCGCTTCGGCTTCGAGAGCATCCGCTTGACGGGCGGCGAGCCCTTGGTGCGTGCACACCTGCCACGTTTGGTCGAACGTCTTGCCGCGCTGGGCGTCGACGTTGCGCTGACGACCAATGGCGCCACGTTGCGGCTGCATGCCAAGCCGCTGGCCTCTGCCGGCCTTTCGCGCATCAATATCAGCCTCGATTCGCTGCAGCGCGACCGGTTCCTGGAGCTGACCCGCCGCGATGAGCTGGACCGGGTGCTCGACGGCATCGACGCGGCCATAGACGCGGGGCTCGCCCCGGTGAAGATCAACACGGTCATGATGCGCGGCATCAACGACGATGAAGTGGTGGACTTCGCCCGGTACGGCCGCGAGCGGGGCGTCGAGGTCCGCTTCATCGAGTTCATGCCGCTCGAAGCCGGCGACGTGTGGAATGCAGATGTCGTTGTGCCCGCTGATGAGATCCTGGCGGCAATCTCGGCTGAGTTTCCGACAGAGCCCATCGTGCGCGCCAACGAGCCCGCCGAGCGCTACCGGTATCTCGACGGCGGCGGTCAGGTCGGTGTCATCGCCAGCGTCACCAAGCCATTCTGCGGGAACTGCGACCGGGTGCGGCTCACCGCCGAGGGCCAGTTCCGCACCTGCCTGTTCGCGCTCGACGAGTACGACATGCGGTCGATCCTGCGCAGCGGTGCGACGGGTGCTGAGCTCGACGACCTGCTGGCAACCGCCGTCCGCGATGCCGTCGGCACGAAGTGGGCCGGCCACTCGATCGGTCAAGTCAACTTCATCAAGCCCAAACGAACGATGAGTCAGATCGGCGGCTGATGCCGCCGATCCATCAGACACAGAGGCGGCTAGCGACATGACCGAGTCACCCTTCACCCATTTGGACCCGCTCGGCCGGGCACGCATGGTCGATGTGACACCCAAGGAGGCGTCACACCGTCGGGCCATTGCACGCTGCCGTGTCCACATGGAAGCCGAGACAGCGTCGCTGGTCGCCCGCGGAGCGATCGCCAAGGGCGACGTCATCGCGGTGGCCCGGGTGGCCGGCATCCAGGCAGCCAAGCGAACGCCGGATCTCATCCCGCTCTGCCACCCCCTGCTCGTCGGCGCTGTCTACGTGAACTTCGAGATCGCCGATACGTGGATCGAGATCGAGGCCCAAGTCGAGACGGTGGATCGAACCGGCGTCGAGATGGAGGCGATGACGGCATGCTCGGTGGCCGCGCTCACGATCTACGACATGTGCAAGTCGGCCGACCGGTCCATGGTCATCGGCGATCTGACCCTGTGGGAGAAGACGGGCGGCAAGTCGGGCACCTACCGCCGCGCCTCCTGCGACGAGGCGGCAGACCACTAATCTTCGACCCATCGTCCAACGGCGATGCGCTGTTCGCACGTCGTGAAGTGACACCCTGTGGGGGCAGGCCCGCCGGCGAGGCAGGTGATGCGTGACAGAATTGGTGCTGGTGCTGTTGGCTGCGGTTTGGATCGTGGTGCTGGCACCCGACGTAGCGCGCTTGTTCCGACCTAACCGAAGGGCGGCATCGTCCGTAGTTCAGTTCCGCCAGCAGCTCGACTCGCTCGGCCGATCCGCGCCGGCTGCCGCGCAGATTTCTCGGGAGCATGCGCAAAGACGCGCCGGCAAGGCTCAGCGTTACTGGGCGAGCCCGTCTACGTCTATGCCGACCTCGCCGGCCCAAGCAGCGACACGCCGACGCGACATCGGCACGCTGTTGGTGCTGTGCACCTCGGTGGCCTTTGCGGGCGCCGTCACCACCGGATCGCTGTGGGCAGTCGCCGCCAGCGGGGTACTGCTTGCAGCCACGGCGGGGTTTGCTGCTCTCGCAGTGCGCCGGCGCCGCGCAGCGCCGACGGCTGAAGTGCATCACTTGCCGCTGCGAGACACTGGCTCTGCTTCGACGGTCACGATGATTCGCCGTCAGGCGAACGAGTAGGCACTGCGCCCCAGATATATTCGGCAGTCGCCCAGCTCGGGGGTGTAGCTCAGTTGGTAGAGCGCTTCGGTCGCATCGAAGAGGCCAGGGGTTCAATTCCCCTCACCTCCACTCACACGACATGCCGGCAAACGCAGTGCGGCCATGATGCTGGTCGATCGACTGCGTGCGCTTGTCCACAGCTCATGCACCGGTCTGTGGAAAACACCTGAGGCCACTGATGCGCTCGCCTCGATGGCGCCTCGTCTTGTTCGTGGCGGCTGTGCTCATGGTGGCCGCGTGCGGAAGCGGCGGTGAGGGTGAGTCGCGCTACGAGGGCTTGGCCGTGCCGGCGACCCAGCTGCGACAGGTGCCCGACATGGCGTTTGCCGACACCGACGGCGACGAGGTCCATCTGGCGGCCGACACCCGGGGGCAGGTCCGGCTCGTCTACCAGATGTTCACCAACTGTCCCGACATCTGCGGCGTGCAGCTCGCGCAGCTTGCGAGCGTGCTCAACCGTCCGGGTGCCCCCCCGAACGTGGCTGTGCTGGCCGTCACTGTCGACCCGGACCGGGACTCGCCCGAGGTGCTGCGTGCCTACCTCGACCAGTTCAGCGAGGATTTCGTGGGGCTCATCCCACGCAGCGAGCAGCAGCTCACCGACCTGCAGAACGAGCTGGGTGCGCTGGCGTCGATCAAGATCTTCGACACCACCACCACCGGCGCTCACGAGATGTCCGGCATGGATCACGACGACATGAGCGGCATGGATCACGGCGACGTCGACTACGACATCGCCCACGATGCCCGGGTGTTCGCCTACGCCCCCAATGGCTACGGCTACGCGCAGTACCCGCATCCCACACGCCAGACCCAGTTCGACCACGACCTGCCGATCCTCGCCGGCATCGAACCTGACGCGCCGGCTGAGGCAGGCTTGTAGCGATGCGTTTCTGGTGCTCGGCGCTCGAGGTGCCGTGGAGCTGGTCGTGGCGGGCCTATCCAGGCGTCTGGGCGGCATCACTTGCGATCGCAGTCCCGTACTTGGCGGCGCAGCGGCGGGGCCGCAGCATGCGGCCGCAGCCGCCCGATCCTGCCGAAGCAGCGGCCCAGCGTCGGCAGATGTGGTTCTTCCTGGCCGGAGTGGCGGCGTTCTGGGTGGCATCGGACTGGCCGCTCGGCGTCCTCGGCGCCGGATACCTGGCGTCGGCTCACATGGCGCAGTTCATGCTGTACACGCTGGTTTCCGCACCGCTGCTGGTGCTCGGAATTCCCGAGCCGATGGCTCGGCGGATCCTGGCTCGGCTGCGGCTCTACCGGCTCATGACCCGGCTCACCCAGCCGGTCACCGCCGGGCTTGTGTTCAACGGCTGCCTGGTCGCGACGCACTCGCCGTGGGCGGTCGACACGCTGCGGGCGAACCAGCTCGGCTCGTTCGTGATGGACGCGGTGTGGCTGGCATCGGGCGTGCTCGTCTGGCTGCCGATCTGCTCGCCGCTGAGTGAGCACCGGCTGCGGGCCTACCCCGGCAAGATGGTGTACCTGTTCCTGGCCCTCGGGGTCGTTCCGGCGGTGCCTGCGGGCTTCTTGACGTTCGCAGGCTTTCCTCTCTACGCCACCTACGAGCTGGCACCGCGCTTCTATGGCCTCGATGCTGCGACTGATCAGCAGATGGCAGGGCTCATCATGAAGCTTGGCGGCATTCCCATTGTGTGGGGAACCATCATCGCGATGATGATGCGATGGGCCGACGAGTCCAAAACGGCCAGTCCGGCTCAGCCGCTCAGTCCGCGATGACCAGCGCCCAATAGACCACCACGGCGATCAGCGCTGCGGCGGCGGCAAGTGCGCGCAGTGACAGCCACACCTCGTCGCCCGGCCCCATGGGCCGTCGAGGCGGGCGGCCGAACATCAGCCGC
Source organism: Acidimicrobiia bacterium (assembly GCA_022824805.1). Taxonomy (GTDB): domain Bacteria; phylum Actinomycetota; class Acidimicrobiia; order Acidimicrobiales; family Poriferisodalaceae; genus Poriferisodalis. Next base: position 19,932 of record JAJDZE010000103.1, read on the forward strand.
CGCCCAGCCCTGCGGCAAGCTTCATGACGCCGGCGCTGCGGGATCTCGGCCGATGCGGGCGCCCTCTCGCTCGCGCAGCCGCACGTTCACCCACATCTTCTCGATGTGCTGGGCCAACGTCAGCGCGCCCTGCGGCACCTCGTGCTCGGCGAAGAAGGCGTCCACCTCGCCGGCCAGCTCGCGGGTGCGCAGCCCGCGTATCCCGCCCGCCATCCGGGAGATCGAGTTCTGGGGGAACCGGTCGGTCAGCTCGTCCCAACGGTCGCGGACGAAGGCCCACGCCATCGGACCGTGGTCGAGATGCGTCATAGCGGCGCCGAGCAGGTACGGGGCGTTCTGCGTGCGCACTTCGGCCGCGAACAACTCGAGCGTCCGCTTGAACAGCGCAGCGTCCTCGAACAGCAGCAGCGATTGCAGGTAGCGCAGCTCGCTCTGCGGCGTGTCGGCCGACCGGTACAGCTCCAGCATGCGCTCGTAGTCGGTCTCGTCGCCGGCCGCTGCCACCACCTGCACCGCCGCCGCGGCCAGGTTCGGCTCGACAGCGGTCGTCGCTGCTGCGGACGGGTTCGGCTCTACAGCGTCGCTGCCGCCGGTGGCGTGCTCGAAAATCGCCCGTGCGCGGGTTCGCACCAGCTCGTCGCGTCCGCGCCCGCCGGCGGCCTCGAACAGCACGCCGCGCAGCTCGCGGTCGAGGTCGGGCTCGCCAGGCTGGGGCTCGAATCCGAGCACGCCCAGCGCCGTGGTCGCCAGATCGCGTATGAGCACGGCCAGCGCTGCTCGTCCGTCGGGCTCGGCGATCGCATGCAATCCCTTGAGTCCCCCGATCATCCGCTGCCAAACGTGCAGGTCGGTCTCTGAGCCCAGATCGGTGACGAGTCCGATGAACTCGGCTGCGCTGGCGTCGCCGGCCACCACCGCCGCGTACGTGTCGTCGACGAGCCCGTACCGCTCGATGGGTTCCAGCACTTCCAGGGCTTGGCGCGCCACCGCTGCGAGCAACTCGGGGCTGTAACGCACCCGGTAGTAGCCGTGCCCGCCCGCATTCAACACCGCCCACTCGACCGGACCACCGAGGTCGACGCCCCTGGAGGCATCGGACAGGAGCAGCCGCTCGGTGACGGTTCGGCCGTCGGCGAGGCGGGCGCGCACCATCACCGGCACGCTCCACGTGGTTGGCGCCGAATCGTCGGCACCGCGCGGCGAGTCGCTGTACACGAAGCGGTGCTGCGACAGCGTGAGCCCAGACGGGAGCGGCTCAACGGACACGATCGGGTAACCGCCGGTGAAGATCCAGCCGTCCATGACCGACCGCACCGGCTCGCCGCTGGAAGTCTCCAGGGCGTCCCACAGGTCGGTCGTGGTGGTGTTGGCGTAGCTGTGGCGCTCGAGATAGTGCTGCACTCCGGCCGCGAACCGGTCCCTGCCGAGATACTGCTCGAGCATGCGCACGACCGCCGCGCCCTTCTCGTAGGTCAGCACGTCGTACATGCCCTCGGCGTCAGCGGGGGAGACCACCTCGTACTCGATGGGTCGGGTAGTGCTCAGCGCGTCCACGTCGAACGCGGCGCCTCGCTCGATCGAGAATTCGTCCCAGCGCTTCCACTCGGGTCGGAAGGCATCGGTGGTGGCCACCTGCATGAAGGTGGCGAAGGCCTCCTTCAGCCAGATGCCGTTCCACCAGTCCATCGTCACGAGATTGCCGAACCACATGTGGGCCAGCTCGTGCGCGACCACATCGACGATGCGCAGCAGCTCCGCAGTGGTGGCCTTCTGGGTGTCGGCCAGCAGCAGCGTTTCCCGGAAGGTGATGGCACCCATGTTCTCCATCGCGCCGAACGCGAAGTCGGGAACGGCAATGAGGTCGACCTTGGTGCCCGGGTAGGGAACGCCGTAATAGTCGACCAGCCACGCCAGCGCGAACGCCCCGGCTTCCAAGCCGAAATCGGTCAGTGCCGATTTGCCGCGCACGTGCACGATCCGCAGCGGTACTCCATCGACGTCGATGGGCTCGGTGGCTTCGAGATCGCCGACGATGAACGCCATCAGGTAGGTCGACATCTGCATGGTGTCGGCGAACGTGTCGCGGCGGCGGCCGTCGGCCACGATCTCCGACGACACCACCTCGCCGCAACTGACAGCCATGAGATCGGCAGGCACGATCATCGTGACGCCGAAGACTGCCTTGAAGTCGGGCTCGTCGAAGCAGGGGAACGCTCGCCGAGCGCTGGTGGATTCGAACTGGGTCGTCGCGATGGTGTGCGCCTCGCCGTCTTCGTCGACGAACGTGGAGCGGTAGAAGCCGCGGAGCTGGTCGTTCAGCTCGCCGGCGAACGAGCAGCTGATCCGCAGGTCGCCGGGCTCGAGCCGGCGGCCGTCGGAACGCCGCAGCGTCATGCGTTCGGTTTCGGGATGGTACGTCACCTCGGCCGCGACTGCCGACCCGTTCTGCTGCAGCGTTGCGTCGCTGCAGTCCAGGTCGGCGGCATTGAGCATGACGCTGTCGACGGGTGCTTGCACCGTTGCCGAGATCACGACCCTCCCGACAAAGCGGGCCTCGTCGATGTCGGGCTCGATGACGATGTCATAGCGCTCCGGCAGCACATCTCGTGGCAGCCGGTACGGGTTGGCGTCGGGCGAGCCGTCAGTCTGGAGCGTCACGGCGCGCACACTACCGACGCTCCGCTCAACGCTGCAGATGGGTGCGCCCGCCGCTGAGGCGGCAGGTCGCGCGGGTGGGCGAGCTGAGGTGCTAAGCCCGCGTGCGTGGAATCGACGGATTCGCTGGATGTGGTTGGCATCGGCAACGCCATGGTGGATGTGCTGCTGCGCGCCGGTGACACCGTCGTAGATGGCTTGGGCATTGTGAAAGGGGCGATGACGCTGGTGGACACCCAGCGGGCGACAGAGCTTGCCGCAATGGTGGAACTGCTCGGCGGCGCCGACGAGATGACACCCGGCGGCTCGGTGGCCAACACCATGCTGGGAATCGCCGCGCTCGGCGCCCGCGCCGGCTACATGGGGCGAGTCTGCGCCGACGGGCTCGGCGATCTGTTCGTCGCCGACATGGCGGCACATGGGGTCACTCAGGCAACGGCGAGGGCGTCACGTGATGATCCGACCGGGCGCTGCACGGTGGTGATCACGCCCGACGGCGAGCGAACCATGAGCACCTATTTGGGCGCGTCCGCAGGCTTCGCCCCCGCAGATGTCGACTGGGACATGGTGGGCCGGGCCCGCATCGTGTTGCTCGAGGGCTACCTCTGGGACCCGACCGCTGCCCGGGCAGCACTGCGCGAGGTGGCCGAGCACTGTGCCGCGCCCGGCAACGACTGCCAGGTGGCACTCAGCCTCTCGGACTCATTCTGTGTGGACCGCCACCGGCGCGAGTTCATCGACATGGTCGACCGGTGCACGAACATCCTGTTTGCGAACGCCGCCGAGCTGAAAGCCCTGTACCAGACCGACGATCTCGACGAGGCGCTGGCGGCGGTGCAGGGCCAGGTGGACATCGCATCGGTGACGCTCTCGGCTGCAGGCGCTGTACTGGTGACGCCTGACGAGATGGTGGAAGTCCCCGTCGAGCCGGTGGACGAAGTGGTCGACCGCACCGGCGCCGGCGACCTGTATGCCGCCGGGGTGCTCTACGGACTTGCCCGGGGCTGCGACCTCGAACTGTGCGGCCGGCTGGGCTCGGTGGCTGCTGCCGAAGTCATCTCCCACGTGGGCACCCGGCCGCTCGTGCCGCTCGACGAGCTGGCCGCAGAACTGCTCTAGACCCGCGTGAACCACACCATGGCCTCGCCAGCTATGGCGTCCAGCAATGCCTGCAGGCGGTGGCGGTCTGCGAGGAGGTCATCAGGGTTCGGGCTGACGGCTTCGAGGTAGATCTTCGCCTTGGGTTCGGTGCCGCTTGGGCGGATGCAGATGCGCACCTGCGTCTCGCCGGGCGTGGCGGCGGCGACAGGCATCAGCGTGAGTTCGATGAGGTCGGCGGGGTGCGGCGCATCGGCGGCGAGCCAGTCGGCGATCTTCGTGACCGGGTGCCCGGCGATCGTGCGGGGCGGATCGGCTCGCAACACGGCCATGGCAGCCGCGATCTGTTCCGCCCCCACACGTACCGACAGGGCACTCGTGACGTGCAGTCCGACCTCGGCAGCCAGCTCATCGAGCCGTTCCAGCGGCCCGACGCCGCGTGCCGCCAAGGCCCCCGCCATCCGGGCGAACTCCACGGCTGCTGAGATGCCGTCTTTGTCGAGCACGGCGTCGGTGACCGAGTAGCCGAGCGCCTCCTCGTAGCCGAACACCCACCGGGCGTCGGGATGCGCCAGGCGGGGCGCCATGATCCACTTGAAGCCGGTGAGGGTGCGGTGGTGGGTCACGCCGCGGGCAGCGCACAGCGCCTCCGCCATGCGGCCCGACACCACCGACGATGCCGAGATGAGCGGTGCCGCGGGCCCGCCGCTGCCGCTGCCGTTGCCGTTGCCGTGCAGGCCGATCATCCAGTCGCACAGCAGCACCCCCAGTTCGTCACCGCTCAGCTGGCGCCAGGTGCCGTTGCCGTCGCGAACGGTCGTCGCCAGCCGGTCCGCGTCAGGGTCATTCGCGAACACGAGATCGACATCGTGATCGTCGGCAAGAGCCATCGCGTCGTCGAGCGTGCCGGGTTCCTCGGGGTTGGGGAACGGCAGCCTCGGAAACGCGCCATCGGGTTGCCGCTGGTGCTCCACGTAGATCGGCGGCGGCAGCCCGGCCGCGGCGAACGCGTGCCCGAGCGTCTGCGCTCCGACGCCGCAGAGCGCCGTGTACACGACACGGGGCGCGTCGCCGGCGCCGGTGCTCGCCGATGTCGCCGCCCGCGAGGCTGCGGCGGGGGTCGTCGCGAGGTCGTCGCTGCCAGGCGGTCGGATCGCGGCGGCGACGTACTCGGCGATGACAGCGCGCACGTCGAGGCTCTCCACCTCGTGCCGGGCTGCCAGATCGCCGTCGGCGGGAAGCGACGACAGGTCCATGCGCGCCTCGATGCGCTGGTCGAGCGGCGGCCGGATCTGCGTGCCGTCGGCCCAGTACACCTTCAGGCCGTTGTCGTCGCGCGGGTTGTGGCTGGCCGTGATCATCAGACCGGCGCCCGCCGACCGAGCGAGCAGTTGGCGGGCCAGCAACGGTGTGGGCGCAGGTCCGTCGATGATCGCGGTGGGGATGCCCATGGCGGCGAGCAGCTGGGCGGCGTCGAAGGCCATGTCCGCCGAACCCCGCCGGGCGTCGAACCCCACCACGGCGCCGCGGCTGGCGAGACCGGCTGCGACGAGTTCGGCGCCGACGGCTCGAGCAGCGACGCGGACCATGACGCGGTTCATCCCTGCTGGTCCCGGTCCGGCGGGGGCACGCATGCCTGCGGTGCCGAAGCGAAGCACGCTGCCGAACTGCGCCTGCACCCACTCGGCGCGATGGCGCTCGGCTTCGATTGCCCGGCGTGTTGCCGGATCGGGGTCGATCTCCAGCCAGGAATCGAGCAGCTCTGCGGGAGTTGTCATGGTCTCGTCTGCTGGCTCGGCGTCCGGATCAGCATGTCGCCTTCCGCTCTGGTTCCCATGCCCGATTCGATCCGGGCTCGCAGGCCGCTCGGGCCCCCAGGCTCAGCCCGTGGCCATGCGCGCGCAAGTATGTTCGGCCCGGCATGTTGTTCCCGACGTTGGTCTTCGGAGCATTCTTCGTTGTCGTCTTCGTCGTCAACTGGCTCACCCGGCCGCATCCGGCCCTGTGGAAGCCGCTCATGCTGGCCGCCAGCATCGTGTTCTACGGCTGGTGGAGCTGGCGGTTCGTCTTCCTGCTGCTCGCCACCATCGTCATCAACTGGGTCGTCGGGCATTACGCCGCAGCTGCGCTGCGGGCATCAAGCTCGGCCGCAGCTGCGCTGCGGGCATCAGATACAGCCGTCCCCCTGCGTGGCATCAGCGCCAGCTGGTGGGTGGGGCTCGGCGTGGCCGCCAATCTCACCATCCTCGGCGTCTTCAAGTACTGGGACTTCTTCGCCGTCGAGATGTCCAACCTGCTGGAGCGCTTCGGCATCTCGAACGCCTTGCCGGTGCTGGAGTACACGCTGCCGGTCGGCATCTCGTTCTACACGTTCCAGGCGATGAGCTACATCATCGACATCGGCCGCGGGAACGTCCGCGAGATGGCGCCGCTCGACTTTGCGGTGTACCTGTCGTTCTTCCCCCAGCTCGTCGCCGGGCCGATCGTGCGGGCATCGGAGATGGCGCCGCAGCTCGCGGCCCGGCCCGATCCCCGGCACGTGCCGGCCGCCGAGGCGTTCGGGCTGATCTTGAACGGTCTGTTCAAGAAGGTGGTCATCTCCAGCTTCCTGGCCAGCGAGATCGTCGACGGCGTGTTCGCCGACCCGGGGGCACACAGCGGGCCCGAAGTGGTATTGGCGGTGTACGCCTACGCGGTCCAGATCTACGCCGACTTCTCCGGCTACACCGACATCGCCATCGGCGTGGCACTCCTGCTCGGCTTCCGCTTCCCGCAGAACTTCGACAATCCCTACCGGGCGCTGACCTTGCAGGATTTCTGGCGTCGCTGGCACATGACCTTGTCGCGCTGGCTGCGCGACTACCTGTACGTGCCGCTGGGCGGCAACCGGAAGGGCCGCGCCAGCACCTACCGCAACCTCATGATCGTCATGCTGCTGGGCGGCCTGTGGCACGGCAGCACCTGGAACTTCGTCATCTGGGGCGGCATCCACGGTGTGGTTCTGGCCGTGGAGCGGCTGGTGCGCGAGCAGCGGGAGCGCAGCGGTGCGGCGCCGATCCTGCCGGGAGGCTGGGGCGAGGTCGTGCGCTGGCTCGTCACCTTCCATGTGGTGTGCCTGGCATGGGTGTTCTTCCGCTCCGAATCGCTCTCGGCTGCGGTCGAGATGCTCGGTGCGATGGCCAACTTCGACAACTACGCCGGCACTGCGACGCCGCTGGTGATCGCAGTGACGTTCGGCGCTCTCGCATTCCAGTTCATGCCCACCGACTGGTTCGATGAGTTGCGTGACGGCTTCGCCGGCCTCGGCTGGGTGGCCCAGGGCGCTGTGGTGGGCGTGTCGCTGGTGGCCATCGATGTTCTCGGTCCCACGGGCGTCGCCCCGTTCATCTACTTCCAGTTCTGAGCAATGCCGGCATCGCATGCTCCGCCCAGTCCGCCGACCGCCCCGCCCGGAACCCCGCAGCGCCCAGGGCCCGAGCGGCCCGTGAGCGGAGCGAACAGGAGCGGGAAATAATGGCGGTGCTTCGGGAAGGTGTGCCAGTCAGCGCTGCCACGAGTGCCGCCGACCGCCGCAACGGCATGCCCGCCGGCAAGGTGTTGCTGGCAGGCGCGCTCGGGCTGGCGCTTGCGATCGTGCTCAACTCGCAGCAGCTGCTGCGCGAGGCCCAGCAGAAGCCGTTCGGCTGGGAACGCGATGTCTCGGTGGCGGCGTGGGAACCGGTGGAGGGCGTGGCCAGCGCTGCGGGAGTGCACTTGCCACGTCTGTGGGCCGACGAGGCGCTGGGCCGGGAGGTCCTCGATCCCGGCGAGGTGGATCCGTACGGCCCGACCGGCGGCTTCGGCGGCGGCATCGCTCACGAGGCCGGCGGCGACACCGGGGCAGCCGATCCGGTCCGTGCCGCTGCCGTGGTCGCCGAACCGTCGGGAACCGGCACGGCCGCCAGCGGAGATCAGCAGCAGAACTCGGGCGGCGCGGGTGATGCAGCCACCGGAGCCTCCGCCACCACCATGCCGCGGTTCCCGCCGCCGGGTGAGCAGCAGATCTCGAACGGTGCCGACGAGGCCGCCACGGTGCCGTGGTTCCCGACGCCCGCCGACCCGCTGCAGCTGCACATCATGGGCGATTCCATGGTGCGGTTCTTCGGCGATGTGATGGTGAGCTTGGCCGACGACACCGGCGTCATCGAGGCCTCCGCGGAGCATCAGCTCTCCAGCGGCCTGAGCCGACCCGATTTCTACGACTGGCCGACCCGCATCGTGGAAGTCCTGGCAGCCGAGGACCCCGACGCAGTCGTGCTGATGTTCGGCGGCAACGACGCACAGGCGATCGTCGTGGACGGCCAGATCGCACGCCGCTTCTCTGATGCCTGGGTGCAGGAATACTCGGCGCGAGTCGGCCATGTCATGGACCTGGTGACCACCGATGCTGACCGGGTGTTGATCTGGGTCGGCCAGCCGATCATGGAGGACCCCGAATACGACTCCCGCATGCAGGGAGTCAACGAAGTCTTCGCGGCCGAAGCCGCCAAGCGCGACCGGGTGCACTACGTGGACACGAGGGATCTGTTCCGGGGGCCCAATGGCGGCTTCAGCCGCTACGTGGCCGACGCCGATGGGCAGCTCTCCGATGTGCGGCTCACCGACGGCGTCCACCTCAGCACCGTCGGCGGTCGTTGGCTGTCACAGGTGCTGCTGGACGAACTCGGACTCTTCGTCGACCTGACCTCGGGCGCTCAGTCGTGACGCGCCGCCGCTGGGCTCACGGACCGCCGGGGCCGCAGCCTCGCCTGGCGGATCGACCTTTCAGCGGCACACGGCTTTGAACTCGTAGCCGGAATCCGCCAGACGTTCGAGCGCCATGTCGAGTCCTCGCACCGTCGCCGAACGAGGGCCGCCGCCGTCGTGCAACAGAATGATGGCGCCGGGAGAGGACCGGGCGACGAGGCCGTCGGCAATCACCTGGGCCGGACGCTGTTCCCAATCGCGCGGGGAGTAGGTCCAGCCGACCAGTCGCAGGCCCAGCTCGTTGGACCATTCCTCGGTGAATCTGCCGATGGCGTAGTACGGCGGCCTGAGGCACGGCGTGGCGAGCGGCCCCAGGATCTCTTGGGTGCGCCCGACGGAACGGTCGAATGCCGCCTTCGAGACGCGGGCGAGCGACTCGTGACTCCAGGAGTGGTTGGCGAGGGTGTGACCCTCGTGTGCGATGCGCTGGATGAGCAGCGGCCATCTCTCCGCCATGGAACCCACGACGAAGAACGTCGCTTGAGCCCCGTGGCGTGCCAGCACGTCGAGCACTTGCGGTGTGTAGGTCGGGTGCGGCCCGTCGTCGAACGTCAGGTAGACGACCGGGCCGTCATCGGGCACTGCTGGCGGCGAGATGCGCGTGCTCGACCAGAATCCGGTGGGGTCGCGGGTAGCTATGCCCTCGCCGAGTGCAGCCGGGAAGACGTCGATGGAAAGCCGGTAGTCCGCAGGCGTCACGAGCGAAGAAGCAACAGTGACGCGCCATTCGCCGCTCGCCGGTACGGCGACCGCGAATTTCTGTGTGCGTTCGGCCAAGGGCACCAGCACGGCGCTGTCGCTCAGGCGGGCCTCGAGCCACACTCCTGCCGGGGCGGCGAGCGTCACCACCAGCACTTCGCTCTCGTCGGCCTGCACAACGTAGGGGTGCCGTTCGCGCAGCTCGATCCGGTCCGACGCGGCCATGCCGATGCCGTCCAGAGCGGGCGCCAGCACGGTAACCGGGCGGCCGATCTGCAGCGTCGGCACCCGGTCAATCGGCTCGACTCCGGTGACGGTCACCACCGTCTCTGCACCTGCGCTGGGGGTGTCGGCGGACGGCTTGAGGGTCAGCGCAGTGCGTCTGGTGACGAACTCGAGCGGCTCGCCCGGCGAGCGGTCGAGGAAGGACACCTCGATGACGTCATTGCGGATGTCGAGCTTGTCCATGATGATGCGCCGGCCCAGATCCGCCGACGGCCACGTCTCGAATGCTCCGCCGCCGCCGATGACGGGCACGATCAAGTGCGGTTGCGGCGAGTCGGCATACTGCGCCTCGAGGTGAAGGGCGTAGTCCTCGTTGCCGTCGCCGTCCAGATCGCCACGTGCTGACTCCGGATGAAGCACGAACCACCGGTCCGGGTACGAGCGCCGGACAGCTTCCTCCACGCCCGCAGGCAGCCGATCCGGTTCAGCTGCGGGTGCGATCGCGCGATCCTGCTGCGCGCCATCCTGATCGTCGGCATGTCCCTCCGAAGTGGCCCGGTCGACCGAGGGGTCGGCTCTCGCCGACAGCTCCCGATCGGCATGCTGATCTGCCGCGTCAGGCGAGCGCTCGCCGAACGGGCCGGTCTGGGCCGATTGCTCCGCCTCCTCAGAGGGCACGAGCCGTCCGGACAGCGCAGCGTCGTCATCGCCAGACGGCTGGCCTTCCGCCAACGCGGCCCGTGGCTGCGCCACATCCCCCACGGTTGCCCGCGGAGGCGATGCCGCCGTCGATGCTGTGTACCCCGAAGCTTCGGTCTGCTCGGTTGCGCCAGAGCCCGCTTCGGCGGGCGGGCCATCCCCGACGCTCTCAATGCGGCAGGCACCGGCCAGCGCCACCGTCAGGACCAGCGCGCCGACGAGATTTCTGGCGTTGACCCCGCGCACCCTTTGATGATGGCCGCTTGAGAGAGGGGTGCAGCGGCAGCCGGCCGCAGTCACATTGGCCGCAGGCGCGGCCGATACCAGCCGCCTAGCCGCGGCCGCAGTTGGGGCGCTTGCCGTGATTGGCTTTGCTGCGCCGCGCCCGGAGCTTTCGCTTGTTGGTGCGCTTCGACATAGGCACCTCAGGCTATCGACACTGCGCCGAATTCAGCCCTGCAGCTCAGCCTCCGGGGCTCAGCCGACGGCGCCGACGTCGTGGAGCTTCTCAATGTCGTCGGCGTCGAAGCCCCAGTCGGCCAGCACCTCATCGGTGTTCTCGCCCGGCGACGCCGGCGGTCGCGCGACGGCGCCCGGGGTGCGGCTGAAGCGAGGCGCCGGTGCCGGCTGCATCACTCCTTCGACCTCCACGAAGCTGCCGCGAGCCACGTTGTGCGGGTGGTGCGGCGCCTCTGACAGGTCGAGCACCGGCGCGTAGCAGACGTCGGAGCCGGCCATGATCTCGTCCCACTCGTCGCGGGTCTTGGTCTTGATGACCTCCGCCAGTCGGGCCCGCTTGTCGGCCCACCCATCACGGTCGTTGCGGTCGACCGTCGCAGCGTCGGCCAGACCGGTCTTGTCGAGCAGCTCGTCGTGGAATTTGCCCTCGATCGAACCGACTGAGACGAACTTGCCGTCAGAGGTCTCGTACACGCCGTAGTAGTAGGCGCCGCCGTCGAGGAAGTTGGACTCCCGCTCGTCGGCCCAGCCGCCCGAGCCGTAGATGCCGTAGATCGCCGCCATCAGCGACGCGGCGCCCTCGGTCATGGCGGCATCCACCACTTGGCCCTGCCCGGAGTCACGCGCCTCGAGCAGCGCAGCGCACACGCCGAAAGCCAGGTACATGCCGCCGCCGCCGAAGTCGCCCACCAGGTTGAGCGGCGGGCTCGGCGCGGAAGCAGGCCCGATGGCATGCAGCGCACCGGTCAGGGCGATGTAGTTGATGTCGTGGCCGGCCGCGTGTGCCATCGGCCCTTCCTGGCCCCACCCGGTCATGCGCCCGTAGACCAGCTTCGGGTTGCGAGCGAAGCACTCGTCTGGTCCGAGACCCAGTCGCTCGGTGACGCCGGGGCGGAAGCCTTCGATGAGCGCGTCGGCCTGCTCCACCAGCTTGAGGATGGTCTCGACGCCGTCAGGCGACTTGAGGTCGACCGCCACCGAACGCCGGCCCCGGTTGAGCACGTTGAACCTGCGTCCCCGGTCGATGCCGAGGTCTTCAGGCGTCATGCGGTCGATGCGGATCACGTCCGCGCCCAGATCAGCGAGCAGCATGGCGCAGAACGGTCCAGGACCGATGCCGGCCAGCTCGATCACCTTGAGTCCCTGCAGCGGTCCCATGGGTTCCTCCCCGTCAATGGATGTCTCGGGCGCGCACCCGAGGGGGCGAAGTCTTGCACGCGGCGCTCGGTGCTGCCCGGGAGGTCTGCGGGACCAGGCAGGCGCACTCACTAGCCTCGCCCGGCGATGGAGCGCTTTGGGTTCGTGGGCCTGCCCAACGCGGGGAAGTCGTCGCTGTTCAATTCGCTCGCCGGCGGTGGCGCGCTGGCGGCGCCGTACGCCTTTGCCACCACCGATTCGAATGTCGGAGTGGCCCGGGTGCCCGACCCCCGGCTCGACGCGCTCGCCGAGATGAGCGGCAGCAAGAAAGTGGTGCCGACCACCACAGAGTTCATCGACATCGGCGGGCTTGTGGAGGGCGCCAGCAAGGGCGAAGGTCTCGGCAACCGCTTCCTGGCGGGGATCCGCGAGGTGGACGCGATCGTCTTCGTCCTGCGTGCCTTCGCTGATGCCGATGTGCCGGGTCCCGCTGACCCGCTCGAACACCTTCGCATCGTCGAGACCGAGCTCACGCTGGCGGATCTGGAGTCGGTGGAATCCCGCATCAACCGCCGGCGCAAGGCATCCCGCAGCCAGCCGTCTGACACCGCGCTGGCCGACGAGGTTGCGGCGCTCGAAGCCGCGCTTGAGCACCTGGCGGCTGGCACGCCGCTGTACCGGGCATGGCCGCTCGGCGCAGTGTTCGACGGGTCCGACGAGCATCCGCATCGAGCGGCGCTGCGAAGCCACTTCCTGCTGACCGACAAGCCGGTCATGGCGGTGCTCAACATCGGCGACGACCAGCTCGATGCCGCGGCCGAGCTGGCAGCGCCCATCGAGGCCGAGCTGCCGGGCGCGACGGTGCTGCCGCTGTGCGTGCAGCTCGAAGCGGAAGCGGCGCAGCTCACCGGTGCCGAGCGAGCCGAGCTGCTCGAAGGACTCGGTCTGGGCGAGGGCGCGCTGGAGCGGTTCGTGGCCGCTGCGCACGGCCTGCTGGGCCTGCGCACGTTCCTCACCACAGGCGAGAAGGAATCGCGGGCTTGGACCTTCCGGGCGGGCTGGCGAGCGCCGCAATGCGCCGGGCGGATCCACACCGACTTCGAGCGCGGCTTCATCCGGGCCGAGGTGATCGACTGGGCCGAACTGCTGGATTTAGGCTCGTGGTCTGCTGCGCGGGATGCGGGTCGCCTGCGAGTCGAGGGGAAGGACTATCCGATGCGCGATGGCGACGTCGTGGAGTTCCGCTTCAACGTGTAGCCATGCCCTGGCTGGCCTGCGGGGATCGAGTGGTGGCAAGCCTTGAGGTGGCTCGCACCCGTTCCGAGCGTCGGCGCGGCCTGCTCGGGCGCGACGACGTGACCGGAGCGCTGCTGATCGAGCGGTGCCGCTGCGTGCACACCATCGGCATGCGCTTCGACATCGACGTGGCGTACCTCGATGCGCATCATCGCGTGATCGACATCGTGACGATGCCGCCCGGGCGGATCGGCCGCCCCCGCCTGTCCGCCCGCTCGGTCATCGAAGCCCGGGCAGGTGCTTTCGAACAATGGGGCGTCACCGTCGCCGACGCCCTGGATGTTCGCCTCGACACATGAGCCCTCCGGCGCACCCCGGCGAGCGCGGAGTCGGACGCGTTCGGGGCGTGGTTGGCTACAGGCATGACTGAAGGCTCGGCCGTGGCCTCGGACCCTGGTCTGTGGCTGGTTGCCACACCCATCGGCAACCTTGCTGACATCGCCCCGCGGGCGGTCGAGGTGCTGTCGGCGGTGTCTTTCGTGGCCTGCGAGGACACCCGCCGTACCGGCCTGCTGCTGCAGCGGCTGGGCATCGGACCGCGCCCGCTGGTGGCGATGCACGAGCACAACGAGGCCGCTGTCTGTGCGCAGATCGTGCGGCGCCTGGGGGCAGGAGAGACCGCCGCGTACGTCACCGACGCGGGCATGCCCGCCGTCTCCGATCCCGGGCAGCGATTGGTCGCCGCTGCGGCATCAGCAGGCGTCGTCGTCAGCGCCGTTCCGGGACCGTCGGCGCCAGTGACGGCGTTGGCCGTCTCGGGCCTGCCGACAGATCGCTGGGTCATGGAAGGGTTCCTGCCCCGCAAGGCAGGAGCCCGCAGTCAACGCCTCGACGAGATCGCCTCCGAGCAGCGAACCGTCGTGCTGCTGGAATCGCCCAAGCGCCTTGGCACCACGCTCGGTGACCTCGTCGAGGCCTGCGGCGCCGACCGTCCGGGAGTCGTCGTCCGTGAACTCACCAAGCTCCACGAAGAAGTGGCGCGCGGCACTCTCGCCGAACTGGCGGCGCGGTTCGCCGAACCACCCAAAGGAGAGGTCGTCGTGGTTCTCGGCCCAGCGACCTCCGAACCGCCCTCCGACGAGCAGATAACCGCCGAACTTCACTGCGAACTGGAAGCCGGCGCCAGCGCCCGCGACGCCGCGGCAACCGTCGCAGAGCGTCTCGGCGTAGCCCGCAACCGCACGTATGCCCTCTCGACCAAGCTGGCCCAGTAGACGCCGCCGCCCTCGCCGCGGACGCGCGCAAGCGCAAACAACAAGTCCAGGGGGCGGGCCAGCCCACCCTCACTACCCTGCTGGCGTGACCTCCTACTACGTCACGACGCCGATCTACTACGTCAACGACGCCCCCCACATCGGGCACGCGTACACGACGATCACCGCCGACGCGATCGCTCGCTGGAATCGGCTGTGCGGCGATGACGTCATGTTCCTGACCGGCACCGACGAACATGGCCTCAAGGTGCAGCGGGCTGCCGAGCAGAACGGCTGCACTCCCATCGAGTGGGCCGACCGCACCGTGGTGCGCTTCCAGGAAGCGTGGCAGCAGCTCGACATCGCCAACGACGATTTCATCCGCACCAGCGAGCCGCGTCACCACCACTCGGTGCGGCAGCTGCTGCAGGCCTGCTACGACAACGGCGACATCACGCTGCAGACCTACGAAGGCCTGTACTGCGTGAGCTGCGAGGCCTACTTCACCGAGGACGATCTCGATGACGGCATGTGCCCCATCCACCGCCGGCCGGTCGAGCACGTCTCGGAGGAGAATTACTTCTTCTCGCTCAGCCGCTACGAAGAGCCTTTGCTCGACTGGTACGAAGCGCATCCCGACTTCGTCCTGCCGACGACCAAGCGCAACGAAGCGCTGGGGTTCATCCGCAGCGGGTTGCAGGACTTCTCGATCAGCCGCACGTCGCTGGACTGGGGCATCCCGATCCCTTGGGATCCGAGCCATGTCACCTACGTCTGGTTCGACGCGCTCACCAACTACATCACTGCTGCCGGGTATGCCAGCGACGATGCCCAGTTCGCGCAGCGCTGGCCGGGTGTGCACCTGATCGGCAAGGACATCCTCCGCTTCCATTGCGTGTACTGGCCGGCGATGCTGATGAGCGGTGGCGTGCTGCCGCCACGGCGTGTTCACGTGCACGGCTTCCTGCTCGTCGGCGGCGAGAAGATGGCGAAGTCGGCGCTCAACCAGATCGCCCCGGGCGACCTGGTCGGCGACTTCGGCAGCGATGGCGTTCGGCACCACTTCTTGCACGATCAGCCCTTCGGCCCCGATGGGGATTTCTCATACGAGGGGATGGTCGCCCGCTACAACGCCGATCTCGCCAACAACCTGGGCAACCTGATGAGCCGGGTGGCCACCGTGGTCGGCCGCAAGTGCGGCGGCGTCGGGCCGGCGCCTCGTGCCGACAGCCCGCTGGCGGGCGCGGTAGCCGAGTGCGTTGCCGAGACCGCCGACGCTTGGGAGCGGTTGGCGCCCTCGGAAGCCCTCGACGCGACCTGGCGCATCATCCGCGAGACCAATTCAATGCTCGAGGATGCCGAGCCGTGGAAGGCCGATCCGGGTCCCGAGACCGACGCTGTGCTGGGCGATGCACTGGAGGCACTGCGCATCGTGGCCGTGCTTGCATCTGTCGCCACGCCGAGGGGCTGCGACGAGGTGTGGCGGCGCATCGGCATGCAGGGCTCGGTCGCCGACCAGCGCCTGCCCGAAGCTGCGACCTGGGGCGGCTACCCCGGCGGCCTGCCGGTGTCGACCGGCGAGCCTCTGTACCCCCGGATTCGCTGACCGGCTATGCGTTCGAGGAATGAACCGGCTGCGCACATGACTGCTGGGGATGCCGTGCTGTCTCGTGACGATCCGAGAATGCGCAGGCGATGAGCGACACGCAGCCCGAAGTGTGGGTCGACAGCCACTGCCACCTGTGGGACAACGGCGCTGAACTCGTCGCGGAGGCGCACCAAGACGGCGTGGCCTGGGTGGTCGACATCGGCACCGACGTCGAGCGCAGCATCGCGGCGCTGGATCGCTCTCGCACGCTGCCGGGCGTCGCGGCCACCGTCGGCCTGCACCCTCACGATGCCGACGAAGGCCCGGCAACCCTTGAGGTGCTCGAACAGCTCATCGCCGACGCAAGCGCCGCTGGCGCAGCCGGCCGCAGCGCAGGCATCGCTCGGCTCGTGGCGGTGGGCGAGTGCGGGCTCGACTACTACTACGAGCACTCGGATCGGGCCAGCCAGCGCGAGGCGTTCGCCGCCCAGATCGCGATGGCGCACCGCTACGAGCTGGCGCTGGTGATCCACAGCCGCGATGCCTGGGAAGACACGTTCGACGTGCTCGACGCTGAAGGTGTGCCCCCCGGCACGGTGTTCCACTGCTTCACAGGCGGGCCCGACGAGGCGCGTGCGGCACTTGACCGGGGTGCGTCGGTGTCGTTCAGCGGGATCGTGTCATTCCGCAACGCGGCCGAGATCCGCGACGCCGCAGCACTCGTTCCTGCCGACCGCTACCTGGTCGAAACCGACGCGCCCTACCTGGCGCCCGTGCCCCAGCGCGGCAAGCAGAACCGGCCGAGCTGGGTGCGCTTCGTGGGCGAGGCCGTCGCCGCAGCCCGCGGCGTGTCCACCGCCCAGGTCGCTGCAGAAACCACCGCCAACGCTCAGCGCACCTTCGGACTCGACGATCTGCCGGCCAGATGAGCTTGCGGCTGCCGAGTGCGCCTCGTGGCTACCGTCCGCGACGGCTGCGGTCATCTGAGACTGCAACGAGATGAATTCCAGGCAGCTGAACGGCCCTGCGGTCAAGGAGCTGCTGGAACGGGCTGGGGCGGCGCCGCGGCGAAGCCTTGGTCAGAACTTCGTGATCGATCCCAACACCGTGCGCCGCATCGCACGCCTCGCAGACATCGGCCCGGGAGACCGTGTTGTCGAGATCGGTGCCGGGCTGGGTTCGCTGACACTCGCACTGGCCGAGACCGGCGCCGAGATCGTCGCCGTCGAAACCGACGGTCGCCTGGTGCCGCTCTTGCGCGAGGTGCTGAGCCCATGTGCCAACGACAGGGATCAGCCTTCCGTCGAGCGCGCTGCCGTAGCCCAGAGCCCCACGGTACGGAGCGCAACTGAGCCGGGTGCTGTGGCACAACGCCTTGTAGCACCAGGGTCCGCAGAGCCGAGCGCTGTGCAGGTTGTGCATGCCGACGCGCGACGCATGGACTGGGATGCGCTCCTGCCGGGAAGCGGATGGCACCTCGTTGCGAACCTGCCGTACAACATCGCGACCTCGCTGGTGCTGACCGTGCTCGACGAGGTGCCGGCCGTCACCCGGCTGCTGGTGATGTGCCAGCGCGAAGCCGCCGAGCGATTGGCGGCGGCGCCTGGCAACGGTTTCTACGGCGCAGTCTCCGTTCGAGTCGCCATCCACGCTGACGCCGAGCTGGTCGGCGCGGTGCCGCCCACGGTCTTCTATCCCCGACCCGAAGTGGAATCCGCGCTGGTGCGCATCACACGGCGGGCACCGACAATCGAGCCAGTCCTGCGAGACGAGATCGACCGTTTGGTCACGACCGCGTTCGCGCGCCGCCGCCAGATGTTGCGCCGCACGTTGCGAGGTGCCGTCGATGACGTCGAGCGCACGCTCGCAGCAGCCGGTGTGGATCCGACCGACCGTCCCGAACGGCTCGGACTCGACCAGTGGATCAGGCTTGCCGAGGTCGCTCTCGCAGCTCGGGCGAGGGGCTGAATCCGCCTTGGCGACCGCAGGGGCTGCACACACCGCGCCCGTCCGGATGCTGGCACCAGCCAAGCTGACGCTGTCGCTGAGCATCACCGGCACCCGGCCCGACGGTTATCACCTGATCGACGCCGAGATGGTGACGCTCGACCTGTGCGACGAGATCATCGTGCACCCCAGCTCGCAGCAGTCGGTCGAGATCGTCCCGGTGCCGGCCACCTATGGCCGCGCTGGTGCTGCCGCCGACTGGGACATTCCCACCGACGGCGCCAACCTGGTCACCCGGGCACTGGAACTGGCTGGCAGGACCGCTCACGTCGAGATCCGCAAGCGCATCCCGCCCGGTGCGGGCCTCGGCGGGGGATCGGCCAACGCTGCCGCAGTGCTCCGCTGGGCCAATCGGATGGCTCTCGATGAGACCGCTGACGCAGCGACCGCTGACGCGGCACTCACTCCCTCGACTCCCCGTCCGCAAACGGCTGCCGCCGTCACCCCGCAACAGGCAGCGACGCTGGGCGCAGACGTGGCGTTCTGCCTCGTCGGCGGGCGCGCTCGCGTCACGGGCATCGGCGAGACCATCGAGCCGCTCCCGTTCCGCCACCAGGCCTTCGTGCTGTGGGCGCCGCCGATCGAGGTCGATACCGCAGCGGTGTACCGGACATGGGACGCGCTCGGCGGCCCAGCGGGCGAGCAGTCCAATGACCTCGAGCCCGCTGCGGTGGCGCTTCACCCCGAGCTCGCCGCATGGCGCGATGAGCTGACCCAAGCCTCAGGGCGCACCCCGCAGCTCGCCGGCAGCGGCGGCACCTGGTTCGTCCCCGCGCCCTACCCGGTGCCGCCCGACGTGGTCCGGCGCGAGGGCGTCAGCGCAGCAGCGGCCCGAGCGATCGGCCGCTTGTAGGCCAGAAATGCCGGTGGATCAGCGGTTGCGGCGCTGGTAGCGCGTGCGGCGCAGCATCTTGCGGTGCTTCTTCTTGCGCATCCGCTTGCGGCGCTTCTTGACCAGCGATCCCATGGAGTGCCGAACGCTAGCGCCTCGGCGGGGTGCTGCCACGAGCGAAAATCGTGGCGATGGCGCCGGAGCGGGTCGCTACCCTCGATCCACAGACAACCCGCCTGCCGAGCCAGGCGCTATCGGGGATCGTTCAATTGGTAGGACATCGGGTTTTGGTCCCGGCAATGGAGGTTCGAGTCCTCCTCCCCGAGCCCCAGCGTTCGCGCAGCGCCGGAGCACCGAGCCCACAAGCGCTCGGCATGCGGGCGCACTGACGCCGATGAGTGCGGGTTCGTGAGCGTGGGTTGCGCTGCCATCGTGCTGGCAGCCGGCGCTGGTACCCGCATGGGATCAGACCTCCCGAAGCCGCTCCACCCGATCAGGGGCCGCGCCATGGTGCTGCGGGTGCTCGACGCCTTGGCGGCTGTCGGCGCAGCGCCGGTCGTGGTGGTGGTGGGGCACGGCGCAGCCCAGGTCCGCGAAGCCGTCTGGGCCGAAGCACCCCACGCAGACCGGCTGGTGTTCGCGACCCAACCGGCCCAGCTCGGCACCGGCGACGCGGTTCGGGCCGGCCTGAGCGAACTCGACGGGCTGCACGCGCGTGCGCACCGCGCTTCAGACTTGGCGAGCTGTGGCGACACCCAGCGGCAGTTCGCCATTGAGGGTGCAGCGAGCGTCGATGTTCCGATGCGCGATGTGCTGGTGGTGCCGGGCGATACACCGCTGCTGCGAGCGGCGACGCTGGAGCGGCTGATCGCTGAACGACGCAGTGTCGATGCTGCCGCCAGCTTGCTGACGGCACATGTTGCAGACCCCACCGGCTACGGGCGCATCGTGCGTGACGGCACCGGCCTCGCCATCGTGGAGCAGCGCGACGCGACGCCGTCGCGGGCGCAGATCGACGAGATCAACGCAGGCGTGTACTGCTTCGACGCAGTCAAGCTGCGCCGGGTGCTGCCGCAGTTGCGCACCGCGAATGCCGCCTCGGAGTACTACCTCACCGACGCCATCAGTCTGCTCGCCCGCAGCGGCGAACCGATCACCGCGATGGCCCTCGACGATGCGTCCGAGGCGCTCGGCGTGAACAGCCCCGACCAGCTCGCCGCGTGCGAAGCCGCGCTGGTCGCGCGAACGAGCTGCTCGGCACAGATGCCATAGCTCCGGAGGCGGCAGGAGACTCGGCAACGTTGCGACCTGCTGGATCGCTGGTCGCAGAGGATCCTGCCGCCTCCGGGGCGG
The DNA here is from genome assembly GCA_022824805.1 of Acidimicrobiia bacterium. Taxonomy (GTDB): domain Bacteria; phylum Actinomycetota; class Acidimicrobiia; order Acidimicrobiales; family Poriferisodalaceae; genus Poriferisodalis. Next base: position 39,958 of record JAJDZE010000103.1, read on the forward strand.
GCGCAGTTGGGTAGTCTCGAATTGTCGCCGGACTGCTGAACATGCCGCCAAAACCCATTGCCGAGCGTTCCGCCCAGCCCTCAGCTAGTGCTGATCCGAGCGCGTCTGCGTCAAGCACGGCGCCCAGGGGACTGCTGCGAAAGGAACACGCAATGGAGCTGGTCACCAAGAAGCGCCTGCACCTGTTCAGCGGCAGGGCGAATCCGGAGTTGGCCACCGAGATCGCCGAGCAACTCGGCGTGGAACTCGGCGACCCCGGGCTCATCGACTTCGCCAACGGCGAGATCAAGTGCAAGTTCGCCGAGTCGATCCGCGGCGGCGACGTGTTCATCATCCAGAGCCATGCCGCCTGCGAGACCATGAGCCCCAACGACGCGGTCATGGAGCAGCTCATCATGGTCGACGCCGCCCGGCGTGCGTCGGCCAAGCGCATCACTGCGGTGGCGCCGCTGTACGGGTACGCCCGCCAGGATCGCAAGGCGGCCGGCCGCGAGCCGATCACCGCACGCCTGCTGGCCGACCTGTTCACCGTGGCGGGGGCCGAGCGTCTCGTGTCGATCGACCTGCACAGCGGCCAGATCCAGGGTTTCTTCGACGGCCCGGTCGATCATCTGACGGCCGCGCCGGTGCTCATCGACTACCTGTCCGGCGTCATGGGGCCCGACTCGGTGATCGTGTCGCCTGACACCGGCCGCGTGAAGGTGGCTGAGCGGTACGCGACCCGGCTGGGCTGCGACGTCGCGTCGATCTACAAGCGCCGTGACGCCGACAGCGCCAACGAGTCTGAGGCGCTCGGCATCATGGGCGAGGTGGCGGGCCGCACCTGCGTGATCATCGACGACATGATCGACACCGCAGGCACCATCTGCTCGGCCACCGAGACGCTGGTCGCCAACGGTGCCGCCGACGTGATGTGCGCGAGCACGCACGGCCTGTTCTCCGAGCCGGCGGTGGACCGCCTGAAGAACTCCTCGCTGAGCCAGGTCATCGTCACCAATACGGTGCCGATCCCCAGCTCCAAGCAATTCGACAAGCTTGTGGTGCTGAGTGTCGCCGGCGTGTTCGCCGACGCTCTGGAGTCGGTGTTCGAGGACGCATCGGTGTCGGAGATCTTCGACGGCCAGAACCTGTTCTGAAGCGGTGACACGGGGGCGTCCGCAGTCTGAACTCGTAGGCTGTCTCGTCGCTATCGACTAGGCGCCCAGTGCTCGAAGGGGCCAGCATGGAACAGCTGAAGCTCATCGCCGAGACCCGTCACGCAACCGGCTCGGGTGCGTCGCGGCGTCTGCGCGCCGACGACAAGATCCCCGCAGTGATGTACGGCCATGGCAGCGAGCCCGTGTCGATCACGCTGGACCGGCTGCGGTTTCGAGCTGCGCTGAACGCAGCGGGCCCGAACGCGATCATCACGCTCGAGGTCGAGGGCCAGAACCACCTCACCATCGTCAAGGACATGCAACGCGACACGATCGCCAACCGCGTGACGCATGTCGATTTCCTGCTGATCTCGCTCGACGAGCGCTTGGTGGTCGATGTGCCAATCCGGCTGGTCGGCGAGGCGGCTCAGGCGGGCCGTGAAGGCGCCGTGGTGCAGCAGCAGATCATGTCGCTGCACGTCGAATCGCCCGCGGGGGTGATCCCCCCGGCCATCGACGTCGACGTGGAGTCGCTCTCGCTGGACAACCCGATCCGTGTCAGCGATCTCACCCTGCCCGAGGGCATGGAGAGCTTGCTCGAGGGAGACACGCTGGTAGCGATCGCACAGCGGACACGCGCTGCCGTCGCCGCTGAACAGGTAGACGGTGAGGGCGAGCCGGTCGGGGCCGACACCCTCGACGACGCCGCAGCCGCAGACGAGGACTGAACAACCCAGTGTCCGTGTTCCGCCGGGCGGCCGCGCGGCGGGGAACAGCCGCAGACTGGCTCGTGGTGGGCCTCGGCAATCCCCCCGAGCGCTATGCCGGAAGCCGTCACAACGTCGGGGCCGAGGCCACCGAACGCTGGGCATCGGAGCTTCGGTGCGACTTTGCCGTGCAGCGGCGCGAGCACGCCCGAGTGGCACAGGCCACGGTGGGCGAGCGTCGCATCACGCTCGCGTGTCCGACCACGTTCATGAACGAGAGCGGCCGGAGCGTGGGCGTGCTGGTGAAGCGCCACGGCATCGTCGAGCCGTCGCGGCTCGTGGTGGTACACGACGAGCTCGACCTCGAGCCCGGCCAGGTGCGGCTCAAGTCGGGCGGCGGCATCGCCGGTCACAACGGCCTGGCCTCGATCGCCGACCAGCTCGGCACCCGCGACTTCGTGCGGCTGCGCATCGGCATCGGCAAGCCGCCGCGACCCGAAGCCGGCAAGAAGTGGGTGCTGCAGCGACCGGGGCGCCACGAAGGGCCGTTGATCGACACGGCGATGGACCTCGCAGTGGCGGGGCTCGAGATGCTGGTGCGCGACGGCATCGAGGCGGCGATGACCGTCACCAATGCCCGTCGGCGTCGGCGAGAAACTCCTGCGTCGTGAGGCCAGCATTGTCGGCGCCGTATCGGACCGGGCGCGGGCCGAGCGAACTGCGGCTTGGTCATTCGGCGCAGCCGCTCGCGTCGTGAACACCTCACAAGCAGCACCGCTGCGCGGGCTGGCCGAGCGCCTCGGACGCGACCCGGGCTTCGTGTCGATGCTGGGCCGGGGGTCCGGCTCGGTTGCCGTCGCCGAGGGAGCTCGCCCGTTCGTCGTCGCCGGCTTGGCGACACTGGGATCGCGCAGCCCGATCCTTGTCGTCACCGCCACTGCCAACGAGGCTGAGCGCTATGCCAGCGACCTCGGCACCTGGCTGGGGGAGGGGCAGGTAGCGCTGTTTGCGGCCTGGGAGACGCTGCCGTTCGAGCGCGTGAGCCCCGCAGCCGAGACGATGGGTGGCCGGCTGGCGGTGCTTGAGGCGGTGCGAGCCACGGCTGCGGGACCTGCATCGACAACCGATCCTGGATCCTCGGCTGCGCCGCTGGCGCGAGACGCGACGCCCGCAGCCGACGGTACGCCTGATCTGCGGCCGAGGTTCGAGGTGATCGTGGCGCCGATCCGGGCGTTGCTGCAGCGGCTGAGCCCGAACTCTGTGACCGATGCGGCGGCATCGTTACGCGTCGCCCGCGGCCACCGGTGCGACTTGGGCGAGCTGGTGTCGCAGCTGGTGTCGTGGGGCTACCGGCGCGAGCACCAGGTGGAGCATCGCGGCGAAGTCGCAGTGCGCGGCGGGATCGTGGACGTCTTCTGCCCGACGGCCGACGCGCCGGTGCGCATCGATCTGTGGGGCGACGAGATCGACCGTCTCACCTCGTTCTCGGTCGCCGACCAGCGTTCGGTGGTGGAGCTTGCGCAGGCTCAGATCTACCCGGCACGAGAGATGCGGCCCGACGCCGTCATGCGAGAGCGAGCCGCAGCCCTGGCTGTCAGCGAGCCGTGGTGCGCCGAGCACATGGAGCGTCTCAGCAGGGGCGAGCTCTTCGACGGGATGGAGTCGTGGCTGCCGTGGCTGGCCCCTGACGAGGTTGTGCTGCCGGACCTGCTGGGGCCCGACTCGCTGGTGCTGCTCTGCGAGCCGCGGCGCCTCGCTGATCGTGCCGCCGACATCAAGGCGGAGACCGACGACCTCACCCAGTCGCTGGCAGTGACGTGGGGTGTGCGACGCCTTGGCGACGGTGCCCAGCAACCTGCCGGTGCCGCGGACGATGCGAGCGGCGATGCCGACGATGCAGATGGGGACGACGCTGCGATCGGCGCTAGCGACGGGAGCGAGGACGATGCCGCAGCCTTGTTCCCGCGGCTGCACGTTGCGTTCGAACGA
>JAJDZE010000123.1 GCA_022824805.1 Acidimicrobiia bacterium
GAGAAGGGCATTCACAACTACCTCAACGGCTACCTGGACCGCATTGTCGACGGGGCGACACCATGACCGCCACGGTCGCCGGTGCTGCCGACGTGCTGATGCGCGACTACATGGCGTTGGAGCCGGGCGAGACCGTCGTGATCACCGCCGACACCGACAGCGACCCCGAGGTGTGGCAGGCGATCCACCGGGCATCGCTGCTCGCCGGCGCCAATTCGTCGGTAATGCTGATCCCGCCGCTGCCGTATCAGGGCCGTCTCGCCGACCCGTACCTCACGCCGGCAGTGTCGGCCGCGGCGCTGGCCGCCGATGTGTGGATCGATCTCACGTTCCCGTACCTCGCCGGATCGGAACTGCACGATCAGGCGATGGAGGGCGGCCACATCCGCTACCTGCTGGGTGCCGACCTGAATGCCGGGGGTCTGCTGAGGCTGTTCGGGCGGGTCGATCTCGACCGCTACTTCGCGGTGCACCATGCCTTCGATGCGCTGGTGAACGACGCTGAGGGCAAGACGGTGCGCATCACCGACGGCGGCGGCACCGACGTGAGCTTCACGCTCGGGGAGCGTGGGTTCTCCAAGCCGCGACGAGCCGACAAGCCAGGCACGGTGCTGGTGCCAGGGCAATGCACGCTGTTCCCGGAGGTCGAATCGGTGAAGGGAAGCATCGAGATCGGCGCCATCTTTCACGAGTACTACACCCGGCTGCCTGCACCCATGACGCTCGAGATCGACGGCCGCATCCGGGCCATCTCCGGCGGCGGCAACGAACGCACCGTCGCCGACCGGGCGCTGCGGCGGGCGGGCGCCGACGGCAACTACGGCTACGTCATCCACTTCACCCACGGCATCCATCCCACGGCCCGGGTGACTGGCAGTTCGTTCATCGAGGACACCCGTACCCAGGGCAACAACGCCATCGGCATGGGCATGCCGTGGTGGGACCCGGGCGGCGGCGAGAACCACCCCGACGCCGTGCTGTTCATGCACACCATCGACATCGACGGGCAGCGTGTCGTCGAGGACGGCGCCATCGTGGGCCCTGAGTCATTGGTGGCCCTGGCGGCCGACCTGCAGCCGGTCGTGGGCTGAGTCGCCATGAAGCCTGCCCCGTTCTCGTTTGTCGCCCCCGAGTCGCTCGACGAGGTGGTGCAAGCGCTGGCCGAGCACGGCGACGACGCCCAGATCCTCGCTGGCGGCCAGAGCCTGGTTCCGCTCATGAACCTCCGGCTGGCTCGACCCGAGGTGGTCGTGTCGATCAACCGCTGCCACGAGCTCGACTACATCCGGCTTGTCGACGATCGCCTCGTCGTCGGTGCGCTCGTGCGTCAGATCGATGCCGAGACCAGCCCGCTTGTCCAGGCCGAGTGCCCGCTGCTGGCCAAGGCGCTCCCCCACGTCGGGCTGCCCGCCACGCGCAACCGCGGCACCGTCTGCGGCAGCCTGGCGCACTGTGACCCGCTGGCGGAGCTGCCGGCTGTTGCGCTCGCGCTGGATGCCGAGCTGGTGCTCACGAGTGCCGCAGGCGAACGTCGGGTGCCGGCCGACGACTTCTTCCTCACCGAGATGACCACCTGCATCGAGCCGGGCGAGGTGGTCGCGGCGGTCGCACTCGCACGCCAGGACCCAAGCGAGCGAAGCGCCCTGCACGAGGTCTCGAACGGGGGCCACGCGTTCCCGGTGGGCGGCGTCGCACTGCGGTGGGCCACCGTGGATGGCGTCTGCACGATGGCACGCATCGCGGCGTTCGGCGTCGGGTCGGTGGCCCAGCGCTTGGGCGACGCCGAGAAAGCGTTGGTCGGTTCCGACCTCGGCCCAGAGGCAATCGCGGCTGCAGTCGCTGCGGCCCGCGCTGAAGTCAATCCAACCGGCGACATCCACGCCGACGCCGACTACCGGCGACACCTCGTCGGCGTCCTGCTCGAACGCGGCCTGCTGGAAGGCGAAGCGCCATGAACGACGAAGTCCGAGTGACGGTCACCGTCAACGGGCGACGCCGGGAAGCCCGAGTCGAGCCCCGGCGGCTGCTGGTCGACTTCCTGCGACACGATCTCGGCCTCACGGGCACCCACATCGGTTGCGAGCAAGGCGTGTGCGGCGCGTGCACGGTGCTGCTCGACGGCCGCACCGCTCGCAGCTGCCTGCACTTCGCCGTGGCGGTCGACGGGTCCGACATCCGCACGGTCGAAGATCTGGCCAGCCTCGATGAGCTCCATCCGATCCAGGAGATGTTCCACCGCAAGCATGCGCTGCAGTGCGGTTTCTGCACGCCGGGGTTCCTTCTCACGACGGTCGAGTTGCTGGAACGCACCGCCGAGCCCGACGAGGGGGCCATCCGGGAGGCTCTGATGAACAACGTCTGCCGCTGCACCGGCTACGCCAACATCGTCGATGCGGTGGCCGAGGCCGCGGTGGAGTTGCGACGGAGGAAGCCAGCATGAGCAGCGACACCCAAGGCGCTGTCGGCCAGAGCGTCCTGCGCCGGGAAGACGAATATCTCCTGCGAGGCCAGGGCCGCTTCGTCGACGACCTGCCCACGCCGCTCAACACCCTCCACCTCGCCTTCGTGCTCAGCCCCTACGCCCACGCCCGGATCTCGGAGATCGACGCAAGCGAGGCGCTTGCCCTTGACGGCGTGGTCGACGTGCTCACCGGGGCGGACCTCGCAGCCATGGTGAAGCCGATCGCCGCCCAGATCGAGCTGCCCGGCTACAGCTTCAACACCCGCGACGTGCTCGCTGCCGACGAAGTGAGGTTTGCCGGCGAGGCGGTGGCCGTGGTGGTGGCCGAGAGCCAGTACCTCGCCGAGGACGGAGCGGAGCTGGTCCAGGTCGACTACGAGCCCCTGCCGGTTGTCACCGACATCGCCGAAGCCACCGATCCCGCCGCTCCGCAGGTCAACCCGACGGTGCCGGGCAACGTCTACTTCGAGGGTCGCTTCGCCACCGAGGGCGTCGCCGCTGGCTTCGAGGCGGCGGCCCACGTCATCGCAGAGGACTTCAACTCGAACCGTGTGACCGCTGTGCCGATCGAACCCCGCGGGTGCCTCGCCGTGCCCGAGCAGCCCGCCAACCTCGTCTTCTACTCCTCCACCCAGATACACCACCTGCTGCGCACCGCCCTGGCCGAGTTCCTCGACGTTGCGGAGTCGACCCTGCGGGTCGTGGTGCCCGACGTGGGCGGCGGTTTCGGCATCAAGGCCGCCCTCTACCCCGAGGAGTTCGTCTGCGCCGCGCTCGCGCTGCGCCTGCGCCGGCCCGTCAAGTGGATCCAGGACCGCTACGGCGCCCTGCTCACCGACGTGCACGCCCGCGACAACCACTACCGAGTGGAGGCCGCAATCGACGACGACGGCATCGTGCTGGCGCTGCGGGCCGAGATCCGGACCAACGGCGGCGCGTACTCGGCACTGCCATTCGGCTGCACGCTCGAGACCACCGGCGGCGCCCGCATGATCGTCGGGCCGTACCGCATCACCGAGTACGAGTACACGGCCACCGCCGTGGCAACCCACACGGCGCCCGTGCTGGCCTACCGGGGCGTGGCCCAGCCGGTCTGCTTCATGGCGATCGAGGGCATCATGGACCGGATCGCCCGCCGACTCGGGCTCGATCCGGCCGAGGTCCGGCTGCGCAACATGGTGCCCACCGCAGAGCTGCCGTGGACCAACATCGTCGGCGTCCGCTACGACACCGGCAGCTTCGTCGAGTCGCTCGAGCTTGCGATGGAGATGGCCGGCTACGACGAGTTCCGTGCCAGCCAGGCGCAGGGCCGACTCGTCGACGGCAAGTACCGGGGCATCGGCATCTGCAGCTTCACCGAGGTGAGCGGCACAGGCGCCCCGGGCTGGCGTGCCCGCGGGCTGACCCGCCTGCCCGGGTTCGACAGCGGGACAGTCAAGGTGGAGCCCACCGGCAAAGTGACCGCCTTCGTGAGCCACGCCCACTCAGGGCAGGGCCACTTCACGACCTTCGCGCAGGTTGTCGCCGACGCGCTCGGGGCCCAGCTGGAAGATGTGACGGTCGTCGAGGGCGACACCGCCGCTGGGCCCTACGGCACGAACACCTTTGCCAGCCGCAGCGCAGTCACGGGCGGCGGAGCGCTGATACGCGCGTCGGAGAAAGCCAGGCTCAAGCTGGCGCGGATCGCCGCATTCATGCTCGAATCCACGCCCGAAGACATCGTGGTATCCGACGGCCGGATGCACGTCGCCGGCGTGCCGAGCCGAGCCCTCTCGTTCCAAGAGGTCGCCGAGACGGCGTACGCCATGAACACCAGCGACCTCCCCGAAGGCGAGAGCTTCGGTGTCGAGGAGACCGACTTCTACGACCCGCCCTTGGTCACCATGGCCAACGCCACCCACATCGCGCAGGTGGCCGTCGATGCCGCAGACGGCACCGTCGACATCGAGGGCTACGTCGTCGTGCACGACTGCGGCCGCGTCATCAACCCGATGATCGTGGACGGTCAGGTGATGGGCGGTGTGGCCCAAGGCATCGGCGAGGCGCTCATGGAGGAGTTCGTCTACGACCCCGACGGCGGGGTCCGCACGGCGACGCTGATGGACTATCTCCTGCCGAGCTCGGTGGACGTGCCCAACTACCAGATCGCTCACATCGAGTCGCCGTCGATCGACACCGTCGGCGGGTTCAAGGGCGTGGGCGAAGGCGGACTGATCGGCGCAGTGGCCGCGCTCGTCAACGCCGTCGCCGACGCACTGTCCGACCTCGGCGTCAACGTCAACACCAAGCCGCTCCGGCCCGCGCTGCTGTCACGCCTCATCCGAGAAGCCGGCGGCTGATTTCGGAATGAGTCCGTAGCTCCCCTCGTGCAACGTCGTTAGCGGTCGAAAGGCTCGGAGTTGGTGCGCCAGACGATTGGTAGTTTCGGCGACGAATCAGACCGACCAGCTATGGCAGGCCAGAGTGGGGGACGCGATGCCGAAGCACCTGACCGACGCCCAGGTCGACCACTACCGCGACCGCGGCTATGTCTCGCCGGTCGACCTTCTGACCGAGAGCGAGGCTGCCGAGGCGCGGACGAAGCTCGAGGCCCACGAGGCCGAATCCGGCGGCCCGCTCGGCGGCGCTGAGCGTGCGGGCGGTCATCTGCTGTGGACCTGGCTCGATGAACTCATGCGCCACGAGACCCTGCTCGACGCGGTCGAGGATCTGATCGGCCCCGACATCCTGTGCTGGAACTCGATCTTCTGGATCAAGGAGGCGACCTCTCCCAGCTACGTCGGCTGGCACCAAGACCTCGAGTACTGGGGGCTCGACAACGACGAACTCGTCAGCGCGTGGATCGCGCTCTCACCCGCTTCCGAGGCGGCCGGTGCGATGTCGGTTCTGCCCGGAAGCCACCGAGAACTCCTCGACCACGACGAGACCTACCACGCGCACAACATGCTGACTCGGGGCCAGGAACTCAAGATCGACGTCTCCGAGCGAGAAGTCGCCTCGATGGCACTCGAAGCCGGCCAGATGTCCATGCACAACGTGCGGCTCGCACACGGATCAGGGCCGAACACCACCGACGACCGTCGCATCGGCGTGTCGCTGCAGTACATGCCCACCCGGACCCGCCAGCGCCTCGTCGACTGGGACTTCGCCACCCTCGTCCGCGGCACTGACCACTACGGAAACTTCGAGCTAACACCGCGGCCGCTGCGCGACTTCGATCCGATCGCCGTCGAGTTCCACCGGCGAGCCAGCGTGGCACTCCGCGAACTCCTCTACCAGGGTGCCGAGCGTCCGGCCGAACGAGCCCCGACGCTGTAACTGCGGTTCGTGGCGGAGGGGGGACTGTCCATCCGCAGGCCGGCGGCACCGACACCAATCCGAGCCGATGTGTTGAATGGGGGCCCTGGACCTGACGATCCTGACATAGCTATAGTGAAGTCAGAATCGTCAGGGGAATACTGTGGAAGCAGAGCCGACGACGAGGCGATCCACTCGCCGTTCGACCGAACACCTGCGTCTCGGGGACTATTGGTCTCAGTTCCGCGAATCGGCCGAGCCGCCCGAGCGGCTGAGTGCCGACGTGTACCGTCAGCTCGTCGACCTGCTGGCTCTCGGGCTGACTGAAGCAGACGATTCCCTCTGGCTGGACATCGCTGCTCGATTCGCTGCCCGCCATTCCGAGCTGGAGCACGATGAACGCCGGGTGCGGTCCTTGCTGACGCTGCTGGCATCCGGCCGTGAAGTCACCGGACAGATCGGCGGCGCCCCGCGCGAGGTGTTCGATGCAGCCGCGTACCGGGAGCTGATCCAAGCCCGGCTGCGAGGCGAAGCGATAGAGGCCATCTGGCAGGTGCCGATGCTCGAGCCCAACGGTGCCGCAGTCGCGTTGGGGGCCAAGCCCGCCAACCGCGAGATAGTCCGCCAACGGCGCAAGCGCTCATGGCTGCTGGGCCTGCCGCGAGGCCGCGGCTACTTGTACCCGGTCTTTCAGTTCGATCACCTGCGCGAGGACATCTTCCCCGAGGTCCGCGCCGTCAACGAACTGCTGAACGCCGCTGACGATCCCTGGGGTGTCGCATCGTGGTGGATCTCGACGAACGCCCGCGTGGATGCTGCCCCGATGGAACTCGTCGGCACCGACAGAGCAGACGACTTGCCGGTCCTGGCACAAGCGGTCGCCGCGCCGGTCGGCTAACAGCGCTTGACGCCCCGCCAACCGCCGCCCCCGAACTACACGGGCAAGCCCCGCCGCCACGTCGTGCAGCAGTGCGACCGGCTTGTACGAGTCCACCGCACGCGTTTCGACGCCACGGCGTTCAACCCGACCGTGGCGACTCACTCGCTCGAAGGCGGCCGATTCGACTCGACGCCGAGCGACCCGTACGCGTACCTGTATGCCGCCGACGACGCCGAAACAGCCATCAGTGAGACACTGCTGCGCGACCTGCCGGCGACCAGCCATGGCGCCCGCATTCTCCCCGAAGCGGCGATCAAGGATCTGAGAATCGCTGAGATCGAGGCGACCGGTGATCTGGAGCTCGTGAGGCTCCGGTCTGGCGCGGACCTAGGTGCCGTGGGTCAAGACACCTGGCTGACGTCGGCACCCGCTTCGCAGTATTCGTCGACTCGGCGCTGGGCCACCGCCATCCGAAGCTGGGCGCCCTGGGCAAGCGGCATGACCTGGCCGTCACACCGAGAACCCGCCGGATTCTCATATGTCTTTTTCGAGGACCGCTGCGATCCAGACTGCTTCACCGAGGTGGTCGGCGACCTGCCGCTCCCGCCACACGATCGAGCCCTCGAATCGGGCAATGCACGGCTCTACCTCGAGATGATCCTCACGTCATACAACGTCGTGCTCGCCCACCGCTAGCCCACACCGCACCGCCGGTCCCGCGGTGGCCGCCAGCTAGAGACCGAGCGCGACGGCAGCGCGCTCGGTCGAGCGTCGGTGTCGCCGTGGCTCAGGCAGAACGCCCTGGCGCGCCTGGTGTAGAGCTGCAGGTCGTACTCGGTCGTGTAGCCGCGGTTCAAGTCCCTGCGCCCAGTTGTCAGCGTCTGGGGCGGGTGCAGCAGACAGTCCCGCCGCGGGAACGCATGTCGGGTCTCTTGGGCATATATCTGGCTAAGGACGCATATTCTCACGGCTGTGGCAAAGCACCTGATCGATCTTGACGAGGGGCTCTTGTCGGCGGCGCGTGCCGAACTGGGGACCGATACCATCAAGGCAACGGTCAACTCAGCGCTTCGCGCTGCGTGCGCTTCCCGTGACGAACGCGTCGCTCACGCGCTCGACACGCTCGCGGCCTTCAGCTTCGAGGACCGCGAGAGCGCGTGGCGCTGACGCACTTGCTCGACACCAGCGCGCTGACGAGACTGTCACATGATGCCGTTCGTGCCGTTGCTGAACCGCTGCTCGTTCCCGGAGGCGCTGCTGGCGCAGGTCCGGTTTCGCTGCTCGCATCTCAGGCGGCGAGGGTGTAGTTGTCGGCACAGCACCGGCGTACTGCTACCGTCGTGGGCCGCACTCAACCACATAGGAGCGTGAAAAGGTGACAGCCCACCGAGCAACAAGTCCCCCCCCCCCCGCAAGCTCCGGCGACTGGTTCCCGTCGTCGTTCTCGCGGTCGTAGCGTCGCTGTTCGCGACAGTCAGCCCGGCAGCGGCTGAGACACGACCGTACGACGCCGACTGCGAGCACCTGCCCGCCGACGCTGTCACGGTCTCCGAGGTGACCCAATGGCGGGACGACCTCGACCAGAGCCGAGCATGGCGCGGCGTGAGACGCTTCAACCGCGTTCTCGAGTCGTTCGGCGTCGCGACCGGCACGAACCTCACAGCGATGACCGCCACCCAAGCCGAAGGCGTCGCCCGCTGGGTCCGCAACGACCGCTGGGACCGCATCTCACGGACCATGACAGCGCTCGACCAGTGCGCCGCAACCCCAGAACCCGACCCCGACCCCGAACCCGAGCTCGGGGCTGGGTCTGAGCCCGGGTCGGCGGACCAGCAGCAGCCCGCCCAAGCGCAACAGCCGCAGGGCCAGCCCGCCCAAGCGCAACAGCCGCAGCAGCAGCCCGCCCAAGCGCAACAGCCGGACGGCGAAACCTACACTCTTAGCCTTCCCAAGAGCTCGGACTACGACATAACCGCCGCGGTGAACGCCATCGTGGACCTGTGGCAGTGGAACCTCGACTACGTAGCCCGCGGCGAATCCAACTCCGACCCCAACTACATCGTCGTCAACCCCGCGCACTCCTTCTGCATCCTGCGGGGCGCACTGGAAACGCTCAGGCAATGGCACGACGGGGACGGCACGGTGGTGCACAAGAACCCGCATTCGAGCAACTGCTTCAGCATCAGCTGGACCTCTACCGGAATCGAAACGGGCAAAAAGGGGATGATTGTGTCGGCAGCCACCGTCAACGCTCACATGAAGGCAGCCAGGGACCCCTACCCCGAGAAATGGAATACCATTCTGGCAGCACTCAGAGGGGCAGCAGCCCTCTATTAGCTCCTGACCCGAACGCCGTCAGCAACTCGGCGTGTCTGCTGGTCTCTCCGACATCGGCAGGCACGCCGAGTTAGCTGCCTCATCTGACATCAGGCCGAGCAGGTCAATGCCGGATATCAGGCGACCTCGGCCCGGTACGGG
>JAJDZE010000046.1 GCA_022824805.1 Acidimicrobiia bacterium
CGGCACCAGCAGATGCCCGCACACCGCCGCCGCGTCCAACAACACCCGATCCGACCCAACAGTGCCCTGCATGCCCACATCATCCCGCGCGCACCCCACCCACACGCGGAAATCCGGCCAATAAATCAGCAGTCTCCTAGCCTGCCGCGACTCGATAGCGGCCGCGGCGCAGCACAGCCCAGACGGCACCTGCACCTGCACCGGCAGCCAAGCCGACCATCACTCCGAGCACGACCGCAAGACCGGTGGACGTAGGGCCCACTCCTTCATCGGCCTTGATCATCGCGCCACTAGCGTCAGCAACGGTGTACGGCACAGACGCCAGGACGCGTACATGGGCCTCCAGCGGCAAAGGCCCGGGCTCCTGAGACGCTGGCGATCCGGCGCGGCTGCCCTTGCGACGGTTCTGCTGCTGGCGACCGCATGCAATCCGGCGGTCGACGAGGCACCAGAAATCACCGCTGCTCCCGCGACGATCGACGGTGAACCCGAAGTGGCGGGAGAGACCCCGCCTGCTACCACGCAGTCACTCCGCGAATCCACACCGGAGGTTCCGGCAGGCTCCGATGGGTCGCCGCGCCGGGGCGGCACGCTGCGGGTGCTGCTGGCTGCCGATCCCACGCCCATCACCGGCTGGACACCGTGGGATCACGTCTGCGCATGGTCGTGCCGCAATGTGCTCGACCATGTGCTCGAGACGCTCACCGTCGTGACGCCCGACGGATCGGTGGAACCCTGGCTGGCGGAGTCGGTAGTGGCGGACCCTTCGCTGCAGCAATGGACGGTCACGCTGCGCCCGGGCATCACCTTCACCGACGGCGAGCCGCTGGATGCGCTGACGGTCAAGACCGGCATCGACGACTACCTGCGCTCAGGCCGAGCCAGCAGCAGCCACCTGCGCGACGCCCGCATCACCTCGGTCATCGTCGTCGACGAGCTCACGCTGGTCATCGAAGTGGGCGAACCCAACGCCGGCCTTCCCGCTGCGCTGGCCGGCCCCGTCGGGCGGGTGTTCTCGACGGTCGCCGCGCACGCCGAGCCGGAGACCTTCGCCAGAGCGCCGGTGGGCACCGGGCCGTTCGTGTTCCGGCGCTGGTCGGTGGGGGCGCCGGCCGTCTTGGAGGCGAACCCCGACTACTGGCGCACCGCGGCAGACGGCTCGACACTGCCGTGGGCCCACGACATCGTCTTCACCGAGATGCCCGACGAGCGCCAGCGTCTCGACGCTCTGCTCGACGGCCGCGGCGACATCCTGATGTCGAGATCGGCCGAGCTGTCCACGGCGGTGGCCGCGGCGACCGACGGCGCAGGCCGCCGCCTCGCCGCCGTTCGGCAATATGACGACAACGCCGGAGCGGTGCTGTTCAACCTGCTGCGCGCCCCGCTCGACGACATCCGGGTGCGGCGAGCGTTGGTGGCGGCTGCCGACCAGGCCCGACTTGTTTCTGCACTCGGTCCAGATGTCGATTGGCTGGCAGCGACGCAGTGGTGGTCGCCCGCAAGCATCTGGTATTCGGAGGAGGCCGCAGCGGCCTGGCCGACCCATGACGCCGAGCGTGCCCGTGCGCTGCTGCGGGAGTACACGGAGGATCCCGAACGCTCCGACGGCCGGGATCCCGGCGAGCCGGTGCGCATCAGAGTGCTGTGCACCGACGATCTCGCTCTCGGGCGGATGACCGCTGAGCTGGAGCGCCAGTGGGAGAGCACCGGTCTCGTCGACGTCGATGTCGAGACGCTGGCCCGCACAGGTCTCGTCAGCCGGGTCATGGGCTCGGTGGTGCAGAGCCCGTCGTTTGCCGGCGACTTCGGCGCAACGTGCTGGCGTGTCGGAGGCGAGTCCGATCCGGCGGTGCTGGCATCGGCCGCCGTCGGCCCGGTGCGAACCACGCCGCTGAACGCGTCCAATCTCAGCGGTGAGCACTTGAGCGCCTTGGTGAGCCTGATCAAGTCGACTGATGCGGGAGACGGCCGGCGCGACGCTGTCGCGCAGTTCATGGCCGAGCTCAACAACGAATCTCCCTACGTGTTCCTCGCCTACTCGTCGAGCGTGGTGGCGGCGACGGCCGATGTCGAAGGGCTGGGGCGGATGTCGCTTCCCGACGGCAGAGTGGCGGAAGGGCAGCGGCTCGGCGTCGGTCGCTACGACGAGGTGTGGCTGCGCCGTGAGTGACAGCGCTGCACGCAGCATCGACCCGCCGGCGGCCCGCGGCGCGGCGGCAGTGGCGCAGAGAGCGCCCGCTCGTGACTGACGGGTCGCCGCCGGAGTTGCCGGCGTCGAGCTTGGATCAGCTCGGTTGGCAGCATCGGGCCGTGCGCGCACCTCAACTGTTGAGCGGGCAGACCGTCAGCCGTGTGGCAGTCGAGCATCGCGGCGCCTACGAACTCCTCGACGACACCGGCGACGCGATCGGGGCACTCGATGGGGCTATGCGACGGGCGGCCCGCACGCCGTTCGACTATCCGACGGTCGGCGACTGGGTCGTCCGAACGCTCGAAGCTCGCCATGACCGCCGTGCGGCAATCACGAGCGTGCTGGATCGCAGTTCGCTGCTGTGCCGGCGCGCGGCGGGGCCGCATGCGCGACCGCAGCTGGTGGCAGCGAATGCCGACGTGCTTGCAGTGGTGACGACGCCCGCATCTGCCGGCGATGCTGCTCCCGCAGAGACCGCAGGACCGGCGACAACGAGCGGCGGGGTCGGGCATCGGATCGAGTGGTACCTCACGGCGGCGTTCAGCGGCGGCGCTCGACCCGTGATCGTCGTGAACAAGGCCGACACGGTGTCGGGCGCCGAATACCAGGCGACCGTCGATGCGCTGCGTCGCCGGCTCGGCGCCGCAGCGGCCGAGGTCCCGATCCTGGCAACCAGCGCTCTCGACGGCCGCGGGCTCGACAGCCTCGGCGCCCTGGCCGAGGGCGGCGCGACGGTCGCGCTCAGCGGGCCGTCCGGGGTCGGCAAGTCGTCGCTGGTCAATCGGCTCGCCGGCGCCGATGTGGTGCCAGTCGCCCCGCTGAGTCCGGACGGCCGCGGACGGCACACGACGGTGCGGCGCCAGCTTGTACCGGTCGGCGGGCCCGACGGGGGGACGTTCGTCGACACGCCGGGCTTGCAGGACTTGATCCCCTGGAGCGGCGAACTGGGGGTGGGAAACCAGGCTGGGCGATCAGATGCAGCCAGTGGGCTCGCCCAGGCATTCCCGGAAATTGCCGAACGAGCCCGTCATTGCCGTTTTGCCGACTGCACGCACACGGTCGAGCCGGATTGTGCCGTGACCGCAGCAGTGGCCGCCGGGGAGCTGGCAGCGCAGCGCCTGAGCACCTATCTCGAACTCGTCTCAGACATGGCGGTGGATCGATTCGGCGAACGGAGCAGCCCGCGCTGAGGTGCGACCCCTACCCGGCGCCGAACTCGGGGCTCAGCGGCCCTTGAACTCGGGGCGGCGCTTGTTCATGAACGCGTCGACGCCCTCTTGGTAATCCTCGCTGTCGAAGCACGCCCGGATCATCGCCTCCACCTCGGTGAAGTCACGCTGAGACTCCGGCTTCTGCCATTGGGTCAGCGCCGCCTTGGCGGCAGCGATGGTCAGCGGGGCGTTCTGGCCGATGAGATCGGTCCATTCCTCCACCGACGCTTCGAGGTGCGCCTTGGGCACTACCCGGTTGACGAGACCCATCTGCAGGGCCTCCTGCGCTCCGAACCGATCGGCCAGGAAGAAGATGCGCTTGGCGGCTGAGGGGCCCACCAGCCGCATCAGCGTGCCGATGCCGGCGGCGCCGTAGCCGAGCCCGAGACGGGCGGCGGGGATCGTGAACTGTGCATCCTCGGCGGCGACGCGCAGGTCCGCGTTGAGCGCCACCGCCAGGCCGCCGCCGATGCAGTAGCCGTGGATGGCGGCGATGAGCGGTTTGGACAGTCCCAACAACGACGCATACGCCCTCGACGTGCTGTCGTCGTAGTCACGGTTGCCGCTCGCGTCGGATCGCTGCTCGCCGAACTGGCTGATGTCGGCGCCTGCCGCGAAGGCGCGCTCGCCGGCACCGCGAATCACCACCACCCGGATCTCACGGTCGTTCTCCAGCTCGGTCGCGGCGTCGGTGATGCCGTTCCACATCTGCGCGCTGATGGCGTTGTGCCGCTCAGGATGGTCGAGGATGATGCGGCCCACGTGGCCGTCGCGTTCGAGATGCACTTGCCCGCTCACGACGGCCGACGCTACCGC
>JAJDZE010000087.1 GCA_022824805.1 Acidimicrobiia bacterium
GCCAAACTCGACACCCAAACCGCCTAAAACGCACCCCAGCCGGGCCGACACAGCCCACCAGAACCCCCAACAGGCACCCCCAAACCCGCCCGCACACACCCAAACAGCCACAAACACCGAATTTCAGCAGCCTGCTAGGCGCCGATTGAGCGCCGAGCATTCTTGCCCAGAAGGAAGCAAGAAAGGACACCATGAACGACAGCGAACGACTTGAACAGATCCCCGTGGACACCGCCAACGTCGATGACGTACCGCCGGGCGCATGGGAACGGGACCTCTCGATGGGACCGGTGCACGAACGAATCCAATCCCACCCGGAAGCCCGAGCGCGTTACGAGGCAGTGCGAGCCCAGATCGAGCGGCACCAGGCCACCCTGGCGCAAGTGCGCAAGGCCCGCACGCTCACCCAACAGCACATCGCCGAACAGCTGCGTATGGACCAATCGGAGGTCTCACGGCTCGAGCACCGCAGCAACATGCTGCTGTCAACACTGCGCTCGTTCGTGCGCGCCACAGGCGGCGACCTCCACTTGATCGCTACCTATCCAGACGCAGAACCCGTCCACCTCCTCGTCGGCACCGAGCCGGACGAGCCGAGGGCACCGGCCTCGGCGATGGTCTAATTGGCGGGACGGGAATCCTCCACTTCGGCGCGCGGACGCAGCCAGACGCCGTTCACGTGGCTCGGCCGAGGGCCCGCGCCCGCAGTTCGTCGACGACTTCGGACGTCTGCGGACGACCCTCACCCGACTCGAGCCCGTCTGCGATCAGCATGCGGAAACGACGAGCTTCCTCGGCCTGCTGATCGCGTCGGATGAGGTCACGCATGTACTCGCTGGCGTTGCCGTACTCGCCGTCCCGCACACTCTCGTCGATGTAGTTCCGCATCGATTCGGACAGCGCAAAGCTCATGATGTTCTGGCGCACCTCGCCAGTCTGCCCATGTGGACGACGGTTGTCGATACGCGGCGGCCACAACATCGCCGGGATGATGCAGCGCGCCATTCCTCCGCGGCAACGCTCCTCAGGGACAATTTCGACAGCTATTCTGTATCTATCTGACGGATTTCTGCCCGGGAATGCAGATATCAGCAAGGAGCGCAGCGTGCTCATCAATGTTGAGGTCTCCAACCACCGTTCCATCCTGGCGCCGGTCGAACTCTCGATGATCGCCGTTGACGAGGATCGGCCTGGGGCGCGTTGGCATGAGCGGCTCGGCAGGCACGTCTTGACGACCGCGGGGATCTACGGCGCCAACGCGTCCGGGAAGTCGAACGTCCTGTCTGCCATTGCGTGGCTGGTCGACTCAATCGGGCGTGTCTGGTGGGAGTGGGGCCCAGGCGTGCCGCGGGATGCGCACCGGTACGGGCAAGGCCCCGATTTGCCCTCGGAGTTACGTATCGATGTGCTGGCGGAGGGCGTGCGCTACCAGTACCACCTGGCCGTCAGCGACGACCGGGTGGAGTTCGAGGCCTTGTACAGCTTCCCCGAACGCCGCCGCCGCCGCATCTTCGAACGCGAAGACATGACGACGACGTTTCGGCGCGGCACCGAGCGTGTGCGCGGCATCCGCGAACTGCTGACGCCGACCACGCTCGTGCTGTCGGCTGGCTTGAGGCTGGGTGCCGCAGACTTCCGGGCCGCATGCGGTGCGATCCACCGGATCAATGCCGGGACTCTGGCGGCTGATGTCAATGGTCGCCAGCTTGCCCTACTGGGATACTCCGCGACGGACCTCTTCGGCGACGACCACGAGATCGAAGTCAAAGCCGTCCAGCGCGAGGCCATCTGGCCCTCTGAGGCGGACCAGCCTGATCGTGAGTCACCGCAACGTGATCCCAACCTCCAGGCAACCGCATTGCACCTGATGCAACTGGCTGACCCATCCATCTGCGGGGCGACATGGCACCAGTCATCGCACAACACGGCTGAGAGTGCCAGCGGACGCCAGTTGCGCTTTCGGCATCGCGCAGGCGACAGCACCGCCGAGTTCAGCCTCGGAGAGGAATCGCAGGGCACGCAGCGCTGGTTCGAGACTCTCGGTGCCGTTCTGTGGCAACTGCGCTTCGGCGGAACGCTCCTCGTCGACGAACTGGACGCCAGCCTGCATCCACGGATCACCAAGCGAGTGCTCGAAGCATTCCGAGACCCAGTGACCAACCCGTTGGGCGCACAGCTCATCTTCACCACCCACGACACATCGCTGCTCGGCACGCTCAACCGCGACGAGGTCTGGCTGACCGACAAGGACGCCACCGGGGCAACCACGCTGTACGCGCTCGCAGACTTCGAGGGCGAACGGGTCCGCAAGTCGCTGAATCTCGAGCGTGCCTATCTGCAAGGCCGCTTCGGCGCCGTGCCGAGCGCCGACCAAGCGACGCTGTACCGGATGCTCGACGTGCCCGAGATCGACGATGACCCCGATGGCATGCCCGCAGATGAGCGCATGGCCTCGTGACAGCCCAGCCCCGCAGACCTGTGGTACGAACCGGCGGCCTCGATCGCCGCAAGCGCACTGCACGACGGCCGAAGTCGTCGGTACTCATCATGACCGAAGGCCGTCGCACCGAGCCCGACTACCTCGCCGTGATCGCCGAACTGCCCCATGTGCGTCAGCGCTTCGACATTCAGATCGACCCGTCCCTGGCTGGGCGAACACCCATCGAAATCGTCACCGGTGCCGCCTCCAAGCCGAGGCGGAACCAGGGCGGCAGCGAGGGCTTCGATTCCGTCTGGTGCGTCTTCGACGTGGAGCAGCCGCGATCTCACCCCTCGCTCATGCACGCGGTGAGCCTCGCAAGCAACAGCGACATCGATGTGGACATCTCGAATCCGTGCTTCGAAGCGTGGCTGATCTTCCACTGGCAGCGAATGTCCCAGCCCACGACCACCGCTCAGGCCGTCAGTCAGCGACAGCAACTCGACGGGGCACACGACAAGCAGGTGGACGGCAGCCGCTACGTGCCGATGCGCCAAGATGCCGCAGACCATGCTCGTCGCCTCGCCGCCCGGCACGTCGCCAACGGGCGCGTCCTTCCCAACGACAACCCCTCCTCCGGTATGTTCACGCTGCTGGATGCCCTGAGCGCCTGATTGCTTTTGGAACTGCTGGCTCATGCGGAGACGATGGTGAGTCCTTCGCGTTCGGCCGCTTCGGCGAGGCGTTGGTCTAGGGTCACGAACTGCAACGGGACACCGAGTTGCTCTTGCACATGCAATGCGGCGCCGAGTTGGGCGGCGTCGGCTGCCCGGAGCGGATGCCGTGCGAGCACCGATGTCGCACGCGAGCGCACGGCCAGCATCTCGACCACTTCGTGCCATGTCGCGCTGAACTCGCCCAATCGGCTCGCGATGCCGCGGCGCTGCTCGCGTGAGAGCTCGCCCTCACGCGTCCGTCGCTCCATGGCGCTTGCGATCTCGACGCGCGTCCATGCCCAAGTTGCGATGACACTGTCCTCACGCAGCCAAGACCGCACCGTGTCAGACGTCGCTTCGGCAACGAAGAGCGGCACGATCGCTGAGGTATCCCAGTACCTCACACACGATCCTCTCTCTCGGCCGCCAACGCTTCGGAAAGGCTTGTCGGCACCTGCAATGGAGGCTCGTCGAGCACGGCCGCAGCATCTCCGTGTCCCGCTCGCAGCACGCCCAGCTTGATCAACCGGGTGAGGTGCTCGTCGTCGGCCTCGGCGGGCGGCACGAGCCTTGCCACCGGCGTGCCGCGATCAGTCACCTGTATCTCGCCGCCTCGTCGCACTTCGCGCAGGTAGCGGGACAGATTGGCCTTCAGCTCGGAAACGGACACTGCGCCGGCACTCATATGACCAGACTAGTCAGCAAAGAACGACTTGATAGGTCAGCGAATGCTCCAACGAAGCGCACGCTATTGACCGTGGTGCCGAGCAATTGCTGCGGCTTCGAGACAGGATCGTCCAGTCCCGCCACGGGCTGTCATGTCGGGACGGTTCGGCGGATGTCTTTCATCATCAGGATCAGATGCAGGGGGTCAGTCGGTGAGGGCTCGAACTCCGGGATCAGATGCAGGTAGACGGCTTGGGCGTCGTCGGATTCGGCGTGAATCAGCAGGCCTCGGCAGCCGATATTTCGTTACGCAGCCGACGCTCGCTTCATGACGTCTGCCAAGAGTCCTGCCCCCAGTCCCTGTCCTTCGTGGCTGGTCGACACGCCGAGCCGAGCGAGCAACGTGACGGGCTGCGGATACTTGCCGGCACCTACGCGCAGCCGGTCGGGCGCGTCGCCGAGGGAAATGCTCGCCATGCACCAGGCGTAGTAGGCGACCACCTCGACGCTGTCGTCCGGCGTGACCACAAACACCCGCGTCGTGCCGGTCGCATGGGCCTGATGGCCGAAACGTCGAAGCCAGTGCGTCTGCTCGGCTGATTTTCGCTGCATCGACGGCGTGAGCACGCCCACGCTGGTGATGAGCGGGCTGTCTGCCATTTTGTTGGCTTATGAACTGCCACTTTGTTGGCATATCATCTAGGCATGGCAGTTCGGA
Organism: Acidimicrobiia bacterium; assembly: GCA_022824805.1. Classification (GTDB taxonomy): domain Bacteria; phylum Actinomycetota; class Acidimicrobiia; order Acidimicrobiales; family Poriferisodalaceae; genus Poriferisodalis. Next base: position 4,520 of record JAJDZE010000087.1, read on the forward strand.
GGCACGCATGACCAATGTCGGGGATGCCGTCGGGTTGGCACCGGACGGTTATCGGCCTCGGGTGGTGGACGAGGAACTGCGCACGGCGCTGCGGGTGATGCCTGCGGTGGTGGTGGAGGGGCCGCGCGCGTGCGGCAAGACATGGACGGGCCGGCGGTTCGCGGGCAGCGCGGTGTTCGTCGATGAGAGCGTCGACTCGTCGCTTGCGGCAGGGATGAGCGCAGAGGCGCTGCTGGACGGGCCGGTGCCGCGCCTGGTGGATGAGTGGCAGCTCGCCCCGGGGATCTGGAACGCGATGCGGAGAGCGTGCGATGCACGGGGCCAGCGCGGCCAATTCATCCTGACCGGCTCAGCTGACCCGCCAGACGACGTCACCCGCCATTCGGGGGCGGGGCGGGTGATGCGGGTGCGGATGCGCCCAATGAGCCTGCACGAGAGCGGCGACTCGAATGGCACAGTGTCGCTGCGCGGGCTGCTTGAAGGCGAGCCGTGCCGAGCCACCGACACCGGGCATCACCTCGCCGACGTGCTCGCGCTGGGATGCCGGGGCGGCTGGCCGCAGATGCTCGACGCAGACCTCGACCTCGCCATCCGAGCACACCGCGCGTACTTGGGCGAGATCAGCCGAACCGACGTGTCGCGTGTGGACAACGTGCAGCGCGACCCAGTGCGTGTCGGCCGGCTGCTGAACTCGGTCGCCCGCAACGTAGCCACCGAGGTCCGGCGCACGGTGCTCGCCGCTGACACCGCGGCACCCGGCGAGCCGCCGGTCGAGCGTCGCACCGTCGCCGGCTACCTGGCTGCGCTCGCCCGCCTGTTCGTGACCGAGGAGATTCCCGCATGGCGGCCCCACATCGCCTCGCGGGCCCAAGCGCGCCGCTCACCCAAGCTCATGCTGTGCGACCCCTCGCTCACCGCCGCAGCGCTCGGCATCGGCACTGAGCATCTGCTGGCCGATCTCGCCTTCGCAGGGCGGTTCTTCGAGTCGCTGGTGCTGCGGGACCTGCTGGTGTACGCCCAGGCCAACCGCTGCACGCTGTCGCACTACCGCGACAGCCACCACCTCGAAGCCGACGCCATCGTCGAGCACCCCGACGGACGCTGGGCGGCGCTCGAGATCAAGCTCGGCGGCGCGCGGGCCATCGACCACGCCGCTCAGAGCCTGCTGCGGCTCCGCGACAGGATCGACCAGTCCCGCACGGGACCGCTCGCCCGGCTCGCCGTCATCACCGCCACCGGCTACGCCTACGAACGCCCCGACGGCATCGCCGTGGTGCCCGTCACCGCCCTCGCCCCCTGACCCGACACCAAGCAGGCCGGAAGCTCGCGGCAGGATCGGCCAACCTGTTCACGGGCAACGCCCGCGTCGTCGGCAACATGATCTACCCCGGCGCGCCCGAGCGCTTCCCCGACGTGAAATTCGTGTCCGTCGAGAGCGGTGTCGGCTGGCTGCCGTTCTTCCTCGAAGTGCTCGACCACCAGATGGCTGAGACGGCCCCCAACGAGTTGGCGGAGCTCTCGATGCTGCCGTCGGACTGCTATCGAACGAATCATGTTGATTCGCACAGGTTGTGGCGCAAAGCGGGGTGCTGTGGCAGCAAACCGCGCCTCACGGGTCTTGGTTCAGGTCGCCCAAGATCGTTTCAAGGTCTTGCGCGTAGGCGAGGAGGCGGACCACATCTACGTGATCGCTGCGTTCGAAGTAGAACCAGCCGCACGGAAAGCGTCCCAGCCGACGGGACCGCAGGCCGTCGATGCCGACCATCTCTCCGATCCGCGGCGAGCCCGCGCCCGCAGTTCGTCGACGACTTCGGACGTCAACGGACGACCCTCACCCGACTCGAGTCCATCAACAATCAGCATGCGGAAGCGGCGTGCTTCCTCGGCTTGCTGATCGCGCCGGATGAGGTCACGCAGATACTCGCTGGTGTTGCCGTACTCGCCACCCCGCACTCGCTCGTCAATGTAGCTCCGCATCGACTCGGGTAGCGCAAAGCTCATGGTGTTCCGGCTCACGTAGCCAGTCTGCCTGCGTTGACAACAGTTGTCAACATACTGTCGCGGACGTCGACGACCCGCAGTCCGGGGACCGCGCTCACGTCTCGAATCGCCTGCTGGATGGCATCCCAGCGAGTCGGGGCTGCGCTCCGTCGAAGGTCGCTGTGTCATGTTTCCTCGCCAATTCGCTGGCAACGCCATGCGCCCTCGCATGGCGGCAGGGAGCTAGGCGTCAAGTCGCGATCGCGTAGCCAACGATGCCAGCGCTCACAGACACGGGGTGAGAGCCACATCTCGTCCCACATCTCTACGAGATGGGCGACGTCGATGTAGCGACGCAGGTCGTCCTCGGCGCCTTCGGTCATGACGAGCTGGTACACGTACACGCGATCTCGCCGATCCTCGAGATCGAATTCGCCCTGACCGCTCCATGCGGTGCGGCAGCTTCACCCGCCCCGTGACGGGCGCGACCATGCCGCCCCCGAGATCCTCGGGGATCTCCACAGGTCGGCAAAAGCGAGTCGCTGCCACAGAGTCCAAACCTAGAGAACCTGCCCAACTGCCCGAGACAGGAGCGACCAGGTGCGAACTGGGCTGTCATGTCGGGACGGTTCGGCGGATGTCTTTCATCATCAGGATCAGATGCAGGGGGTCAGTCGGTGAGGGCTCGAACTCCGGGATCAGATGCAGGTAGACGGCTCGGGCGTCGTCGGATTCGGCGTGAATCAGCAGGCCTCGGCAGCCGATATTTCGTTACGCACGCGGCGCATCCGGTCCCCAGTCGTCACTCTTCGACGAACGGCGACGGGCGGGACATGAGCGACTGCAAGCCGACGAGTTCGCGGGCAGGCCGCTGGTTCAGTTCGTCCCACGCACGGCGACCGTCGTCATCGAGCGCAAACTCGGTACGGTCCGCCAGCGCATCATGAGCCGCCAAGCGCAGGCTGCTCAACACGAAATCGCTCAGCAGCACACCCGTGGCGGCCACCGCGTCGTCGATGAGCCGACGATCGTCGGGCGTCATGCGTACCTCAAGGCGTGCGCCGCGCACCCGGTTCACTGTGTCTGCCATGGCGCCTGCGCCGTTCCGCTCTACCGTGCTCAGCGTGTACGGCCATATTCCGGCCACCCTGAGAACGACGATGCCGCCACAGATCGGGGCCAGTCGGCTGATTTTCGCTGCATCGACGGCGTGAGCACGCGGGCACACTGACCGGGTATATATCAACTTGACAACGTATATACTTCGAGTCATGGGAAAGCACCTGATCGACCTCGATGAGGAGATCTTGTCGGCGGCTCGCACCGAACTGGGCACCGACACGATCAAGGCCACGGTCAACACTGCGCTGCGCGCTGCATGCGCAGCTCGGGGCGAGCGGGTCGCCACGGCGCTTGACGCTCTTGCAAGTTTCGAGTTTGACGACCGCGAGCGCGCGTGGCGCTAACGCACCTGCTTGACACCAGTGCGCTGACCAGGCTTTCCCATGATGCGGTTCGTGCTGTGGCCGAGCCGTTAGTCGTCGCCGGGCATGCTGCACGTGCAGGTATCAGCGACCTCGAGATCGGCTTCTCGGCCCGCAACATCGACGAATGGGAGACCCTGGCGAGCGGTGTCGGCGAGCTGCACTTGATCGAGACATCGGCCGAACACATGCGCCGGGCACGCCAGACGCAGCGCCTGCTCGCAGAACGCGGGCTGCGAGGGAGACCGATCCCAGACCTGCTGATCGCAGCCGCCGCGGAGATTGAGGATCTCACTGTGCTGCACTACGACGCCGACTTCGACCTCGTCGCGTCTGTGACCGGCCAGCAATGCGAATGGATCGTCCCACGAGGATCCATCGACTGAGCAGGACCGTCTTCGTTCGGCGTTGCCTCGACCGTCATGGTTGGACGGTGCTGGGCTAGAACAGCGTGATGAAGTTCGGGATCTTCTACGAGCTGTCGGTGCCGCGGCCGTTCAGCCGGGCGAATGAGTGGCTGACGTACCACAACGCGCTCGAGCAGTGCCGGGTGGCCGACGAGCTGGGGTTCGACCACGTCTGGGCGGTGGAGCATCACTTCCTCGAGGAGTATTCGCACTGCCCCGCGCCCGAGGTGTTCCTCACGGCTGTTGCCGCGCAGACCCAGCGCATCCGGGTGGGCCACGGTGCGGTGGTGTGCGTGCCAGAGATGAACAATCCGATCCGGGTAGCCGAGCGGGCGGCCGCGCTCGACATCATCTCGAACGGCCGCCTGGAGCTGGGCACGGCCCGATCGAGCACCTGGACCGAGCTCGGCGGGTTCTGCGCCGATCCCGACGACACGAAGAAGACATGGGACGAGTTCTGTCGGGTGATCCCGCAGATGTGGACCGACGACGACTTCGGCTGGGAGGGCGCCCGTTTCGAGATGCCGGCCCGCAACGTCATCCCCAAGCCATTCCAGGAGCCGCACCCGCCGATGTGGGTGACGGTGACCACGCCCGGCACCGAGCTGGACGCTGCCGAGCGAGGGCTGGGCTGCCTAGGCGTGAGCGCCGCCCCGTTTGCCGAGCAGGAACGCCGTACCAAGGAGTACTACCGCCGAGTGGCGAATTGCGATCCGGTCGGCAGCTTCGTGAACGACCAGGTCCACACGCTCAACTTCTTGTACTGCCACGAGGACTACCGCCAGGCGGCTGCGCTGGGCCTGCCGATGGTGAGCGCATTCAGCATGTCGAACGCGCACCTGTACTTCACCCGCGAGGCGTACCCGACCCGGGCGTACCAGACGCTCGGAAATGCGGGGGCCGCGCTGCGCAGCCGCGGCACCCCGAACGGCAGCGCACCCGCCGACGACCCAAGCGTGGCCAAGGGCTTGCCAGAAGGCGTCGGCATCGGCGACCCCGACCATCTCGTGCGGACGATCCGCAAGTGGGACGACGTCGGCGTTACCGGCATCAACTTCCTGCTCAACGCCATGGAGATGATCCCTCAGCAGCAGGTGCTCGACAGCCTGCGGCTGTTCGCAACCGAGGTCATCCCCCAGTTCCAGACCCCCGACGAGCGGGCTGCCCGCGTGCATGCGCCGACCACCGTTCCCGACGTCAGCCCAACCGACGCGACCGCGACCGCGACGATGCCCGAGGTCGGCGAAGCGCAGGCCAAGCAGGTCGAGGCTGCCCGATGATCTCGGGCACCGCATCGGTCGGCGAGCTGGCCGCACACGCTCCCGAGATCGCTGACTTCGGCGCCGAGTCGGTGCTACTCGGCGGTGTCACAGGCCTGTCGCTGGTTGCCGAGCTGCGGCGCCCGGCGCGTGAAGCAGTGCTGCCGCCGGGATTGCACCCCATCGTGCCGCCCGCCATGTCGCTGCTCGCATGGGACGTCGGCGCATCGCCGTGGGGAGCATTCAGCGCTGCGTTCGTCCGCGTGGTATGCCGCAGCGGCGCCCGCGCCCGGACATTCTGTGTGGGCGCGGCCGCTTCCACAGCGAGCGCAGTCCAGGGCCTGCAGACCCAGTTCGGCTTTCCGGCCCGTCACGCCGATGTCTCGCTGCGACGGCACTACGACGAGGTTGGCCTGCGGGTGTCAGCGGAATCCGGCCTCGGCGGGGGCGGCAGCGACGGCAGGGGCAAGGGGCACGCCGGCCGGAACGGCAGCGGCAACGGGGTGATGCTGTCGGTCAGCGCGCTCGACCCCGATCCGCTGTCGGTGGGTGACCTCCAGCACGTCGGCTCGATGAACCTGGCGCACACGCCATTGGGGCTCCGGCTCGTCCAGGTCGAGACGCATCACGAGCCGTCGCGGGTCGAGCGGCTGGCCGCTCGCATCGACGCATTCGACGCAGCCGCCTGGGGCCAGCCGCTGCTGGATCCGTACTGGGTGGTGAGTTGCTCGGTGTCGCTGGAGGACATCGAGATTCCTGCCATCCGTTTCGTCTGCGATCCCGCGTTGCCTGCCGCAGAGGGCACCGAACGGGTGCAGTAGTTTCCACTGCCATGAGCGAACCGGCCGCTGCGACGTCTGGCACGACCGAGGACATGGCCGACGCACCGCAATTGCGGGCCATAGGCGTGACGATCGACTGCGCCGACCCGGAGCGCATCGCCGACTTCTGGCAGGCCGCCATCGGCTTCAACACGCGGGTCGGCAACGGGCGTCCCTACATCACGCTGTCGGAAGCCGGCGGCGGTCGGATGCTCAACCACCTGACCATCCAGCGCGTGCCCGAGGCCAAGACGGCCAAGCTGCGTGCACATCTGGACTTGTTCACCGGCGACATGGACACCGAGGTCGCCCGCCTCGTAGCGCTCGGCGCAACTGTGCTGGTGCCCGCCGCCGACGAGGTCGCCGGCCACCTCGGCTTCCGGGCCACCGTCATGGCCGATCCCGAGGGCTCGGAGTTCTGCGTCGTCTCGCGCTAGTCGCCCGAATCGGCGGCGAGGCGGGCCGAGCGGCGCTCGACTGCTAGTCCGTCGCTGAGCGGGAGGTCGTTTGCGGCGCGCAGGCAGCGGCGCAGCGCCCTCGCTACTGGCTGATCGATTCGGGATAGCTGGCCTGCGAGTTCCGCTGTGCGGCTGTCGAGATCGTCGGGCGGCACGACCTCGGCGACGATGCCGAGCCGGAGAGCCTCGGCTGCGTCGATGTTTCGGCCGCTGAGCACCAGCGGCAGGGCTGCCACCGGTCCGATGGCCGCGGTGAGGCTCTGGGTGCCGCCAGCCGCGGGCAGCATGCCGAGCTTGGTCTCGGGCAGGCCCAGCACGGTGTCTTCGCTGGCGATGCGCAGGTCGCACAGCAGCGACATCTCCAGGCCCGAGCCGAGCGCGTAACCATGCAAGGCGCACAGGGTGGGCACCGCCAGGTTCACCAGCGGCAGCCACGGATCGCGGTCCCAGCGGATGCGTCGAGCATCGAAGATGGACTCGGCGGTGCCAAACTCGGAAAGGTCAGCGCCGGCGCTGAAGTGCTTGCCCTCGGCGGCGAGCACCACGCAGCGCACGTCGGGCATGTCGCGCACAGCGGTGATCGCCTCGATGAGCCCGTCGCGCATGTCGAGGTCGTAGATGTTGAGCGGCGGGTGGCACAGCGTGATCGTGGCCACGCCGTCATGGCCGAACAACAGCCGCACCCGCTCAGCCATGCCGATCACCACCGGACCCGGCAGCGGCCGGTTCGCAGATATTCGATGCGCCGTCGCAGCCAACTTCAGCCATGTCGGTCACCATCAGACGCTGCCGCACGGGCCGCGGCGTTCGCGGCGCTGCTACAGGCTGCCCGAGAGGCGAGCGGCGCAATGGCACCCGCCAGCGACACACGCGTGTGCTGGGAAGCGACCCCCGCAAGCTGATCCGCTGCGACGCCCGCCGCCAGCAATCCGGCTAGAGGATCGGGATAGGAATACGCCGGTTCCCGCGGCTCGTCGCCCGACCAACCCAGGCCAGAGGCGGCATGCACGCCGGTGCCGTAGGCGATCCAGTCGCGCTCCGGTGAATCCGGTTCGAACGCGGTGATGGCAAGGGTATGCAGCCGCGGATGGCGGGCACCCAGTTGCGACGGCAGCAACTCGAGATTGACAAGCGCCCGTGGCGAAAGTGAAGTCACCAGCAGATCCGCGCTCGCCAACAGCTCTTCGAGGCTCTGACGGCCTGCCGGGTGCCGGGGGTCGAGCTCGGCGGCGGTCTTGTGTGCGTTCAACTCGTCGTACATCGGCGTGTCCACAAGGCCGTCAGGCCGTGCCGCTGAGCTGATCTTGCGAACGTCCGCACCCGCTCGGCCCAATAACTCGGTGCACAGTGGCCCAGCCCACATCGAGGTCAGGTCCACCACGTTGACGCTGCCGATGTCTGATGCGGCCCGTGCCGCGCCGGAAGTGGTGAGGTCGATGCCGGACGTTGTCGGCACCGTGCCCGCTGCTGAATGCGCACCCCACAGGGTGGAGGCAGCGGATGTGCCCTTCGCGGCGCCGTCGGCCGAGATCGCGTCCCGCTGCGCGGATGTCCCGGCACGCCGGCGGTATGGCGTCACTGGCAGGCGCCACTCTTGGGCTGCGACGGCTACGGATTCTGGGTCCGGCTCGTCCCTGTACACCTCGGCGAAGCGCTCCCATGTCTCCGCGTCGTCTGGCCCGAGATCCACGCACAATGCGCCCGTGCCCCACGACACCGGTTCGTTCGGTACATCTTCGGTCCCGAGCCGGCGGGGCATCTCGATCCAGCTCTTGGCGTCGCCCGCCACGCCGGTACCCAGACGTCGATCCAACCCGCCAGCCAATTCGGCGCCGTAGTCGAACAGGCCCGGCGGCAGCCAATCGCTCATGGCTAACGCCCTGAGCTGGGTCTGACGCTTCTCATGGCTAGCGCCCCGAGAAGTCGGGCGGGCGTTTGTCGAAGAATGCGGCGAGGCCCTCGGCACGGTCTTCGGTAGCTGCGAGCTGGTGGTTGAGGTCGCCTTCGAGACGAAGGCCGTCGGCCAGCGGCAGCTCCGAGCCCCGGTGCACGGCTTCCTTGGCGAACTCCAGCGCCAGCGGCCCTGCGCCGGCCAACTCGTCCAGCCAGCGATCCACCGCCTCGTCCAAGTCGGCCTCGACAGCGTGTGCCAGCCCCCACTCCAGCGCAGTCGCCGCGTCGACTTCGGTTCCCAGCAGCAGCATCGAGCTCGCACGCGAGGCACCTATCGCACGCGGCAGGCGCTGGGTGCCACCCCACGACGGGAGCCGGCCTTCCAGCGCATCGCGCATTGCGAATCGGGCACTCGAATCGCACAGGCGAATATCGCAGGCCAGCGCGATCTCCAGACCGGCGCCAGAACACTCGCCGGTGATGGCGCAGACCACGGGGCTTCGAACCGCGGCCATTGCCGACGCCGGGTCGGGCTGCACTTCCAACGGGTCGAAGTCGATGCCCGAGCAGAAGTCGCTGCCGGGCTCGTTGCGCAGCACCAGCACCGTCGGCTCGCGCGCCTCGCGTACCGACGCGCACAGATCAGCCAGTGCACGCGCCGCGGCGCGGTCCAGCGCGCCGCCTCGCAGTGTGTGCTCGATGCGTTTCAGGGTGCCACCACCCCCTCGGGTGGCCGGCGCAGGTATCCGCTAATCGGCCTTGCGCCCAACAATCGGCCTCAGTCGGCCCAGACCCTGATGATCGGCCTCAGTCGGCCGACTTGGTCTTCTTGGGCTCCTGCAGCGCCATGTCCTTGCCGTTGCACTGCAAGGTCACTGCGCCCGGCTTGGTGACGAGCACCTCGATACCGGAATCGGGGTCTTGGTAGCGCTTGCCGACCTTCAGTCCCTCGCCGCCAGACGATGCAGAAATGTCAGCCTCGCCACCCTTGGTGACGATGACCTGTACGCCGCCGTCGAAGTCCAGACGCTCTCCAGCCTTGGTCGCCACAGCATCCCCCTGGTTTCATCGTGTCAATGCGAAATGTGGTCCGCATGAAGCTACACGCCGCGCCGCGGCAATACCTCGCCCTGAGCCGCCGCTAATCCGGCGGTCCGGAACCTCTCGAAACGAGACGGCACAATGATCCGGTGACGTCGCACCGCACAGCACTTGTCATCGGAGGAACCGGCCCGACCGGACCGCTCGTCGTCAACGGGCTGATCGAGCGCGGCTACGACGTGACCATCCTGCACACCGGACGGCACCAGACCGACCTGATCGGCCCCGATGTCCGCCGCATCTACACCGACCCCTTCGACGGCGAGGCCACCGCCGCAGCGCTCGGCGACGAGTCGTTCGACCTGGTCGTGGCCATGTACGGGCGGCTGCGGATGCTGGCGCCGCTGCTGGCGGGACGCTGCGGCCATTTCGTGTCGATAGGCGGCGTGGGCGTGTACCAGGGTTTCGGCAGCCCCGACGACCTGTTCCCGCTCGGCATGCCGGTGCCGCTGCCGTACGGCGCACCGCTGGTCGGCGACGGGGAGGAGTTCCGCAAGCTGCGGATGATCCGCGTCACCGAGGAGGCCGTCTTCGAGCACCACCCCAGTGCGATCCACCTGCGCTACCCGCAGCTCTACGGGCCGCGCCAGCCGTTGCCGCGTGAGTGGCCGCTGGTGCGGCGGGCACTGGACCGGCGGCCGCACCTTGTGGTGGCCGACGGGGGTTTGACGGTGAAGAGCCAGGGATGGATCGGCAATGCCGCCCACGCCACGCTGCTGGCGTGCGATGCGCCTGCCGCCGCGCTCGGCGGCATCTACAACGTGGCCGACTCCTCAGCGCTGTCGATCGCCCAGACCGCCGAGGTCGTGGCCGACGAGCTCGGCCATAGCTGGGAGCTGGTGTCGCTGCCCTACGAGTTGGCGGCACCGGCACGCCCGCTGGTGGGCAGCTGGTCGACGACGCACCGGGTGCTCGACATCGGGCCGACTGTGCGGGATCTCGGCTACCGGGACGTGCTGGCACCCGTCGATGCGTGGCGGGCCGCCACCCGCTGGCTGGTTGAGAATCCGCCCGAACGCGGCGGGGCGCTCGAGCAGCGGCTCGGCGATCCCTTCGACTACGACGCCGAGGACCGCCTGGTCGCGGCTTGGAATCACGCCCGCCACGGGCTCAGGACGGCGCTGGGCAGCATCGAATGGTCGAGCGAGCCCAACTACGGCAGTGCTTATGTCGGCAACCGTCCCAACCCCGGTGTCATCGACAGGCGCGAGAGCCTGAACGCAACCGAGTCATAGGCAAGTCCAGCCGCCAGCTCGCCCGATCGGCGTGAACGCCCAGCAGGGCTGCTCAGCGCGCCAGCGGGCCCCGCAGGAGCTGGCCCGGCACGGCGCCGGTCACCTTGCCGTGCTCGGTGATGACCTCGCCGTTGACGATGGTGGCCGCAAAGCCCGTCGCCGTCTGGCGCAGGCGCGGAGCGCCCGCCGGCAGGTCGTGCACCAGCACCGGCATGTCTGGTGACACCGTGTCGGGATCGAACACGTTCACGTCGGCCGCCTTGCCCACCTCGAGCACGCCGCGGTCGTCGAAACCCCAGGCCTGCGCCGGCAGCCGGGTGATGCGGTGCACGGCGTCTTCCAGCGTGAACTCCTGACGGTCGCGTACCCAGTGGCCCAGCAGATGCGTCTGCAGCGACGAATCCATGATCTGGGTGACGTGCGCTCCGCTGTCGGAAAACGTCGGGATCGCCCGGGGATGCTTCAGCAGTTTCAGCACCAAGTCCTGGTCTTGATTGGCGAGGGCCTGGACGAAGAACATCTCCAAATCGCTGTCGAGTGCTAGATCGACGAACGCTTCCATCGGCGTCGTACCACGCTCGGCAGCGATGACGTCCATCGTGCGGAACGGCGGCAGCGGCTGCGTCAACGGATAGATCTGCGACCAGATCGGCTTGCGGGCTTCCGGCCCGAGTGCCCTGCCGTAGTCGCCATGCTCAGCCTCGTCCACCAGCCGAACCCGGATCTCGGGGTCTCGGAGCGCCGACCACTGCTCGCCACGAGAGCCCGTCCGCAGCTCGCGCCACAGCGGCAGAGCATCGAACGGCAGCGAGGTCTTGAACGACAGCAGCGTGCCGAGGCAGCGGGAATGCGCCTGCCCCCACGAAGTGCCGCCGGCAGCGTTGATGCCGTCGAGCAGCTTGATCACCGGCTTCCAGTGGTGGTCCTCGCTGGAGGGGGCGAGCATGCCGTAGGTGATCGGCACCCGGGTACGGGCGCCCAGCTCGACGATCTTGGCGACATAGGCGTCGTTCCGTTCGGTGTCGCGTGAGCGCAGATCGCCGTGATTGGCCAGCTCGAAGATGCCAGCGCCCATGACGCCCATCTCGCTGACCAACGCATCGATCTCCGACCATTCCGCCAGGCGTGAGGCAACCGGGCGGTCGTCGGCGGTCTCATGGTTGTACGAGATGGAAGTGGTGAAGCCGATGGCGCCGGCACGCAGCGAATCGCGCAGCTGCTGTCGCATCAGCGCCAGCTCGTCGTCGTTGGCGCCGCGGTCGAACGCAGCTTCGCCCATGGCCCATGTGCGCAGCGCCGAGTGCCCCAGGTAGCCGGCGTAGTTGATGCCCTTGGGAGTTGCATCCACGAAGTCGAGGTATTCGGGGAACGTCTCCCATGTCCAGTCGATGCCTGCGGCCATGGCTTCGGCGGAGATGTCCTCAGCCCGCTCGAGGTTGCGTACCACCAGGTGGCGGGCGTCGGCGCGGGCGGGTGCCAGCGTGAAGCCACAGTTGCCCATCACGGCGGTGGTCACACCGTGGAAGCACGAGCTTTCGCCCATGGGATCCCAGGCGATCTGGGCATCCATGTGGGTGTGCACGTCGATGAACCCGGGCGTCACAGCGTGGCCCTCGGCGTCGATCGTGCGGTCGACCCGGCGGCCCGCGAGATCGCCGGGCGACTCGCCGATCTCGGCAATCACGCCGTCGGAAATGAGCACGTCGGCCCGGCGCGGCTCAGCGCCCGTGCCGTCGATCAAACTCCCGCCTGAGATCAGCAGATCACCCATGTCGTGCCCCCGTCGTCGCCGCCGCTTCCGCACGCGGCCGTGCCCGCATCAGCGTACGGCAGCGGGAGGTCGGGCACCGGCCGACGCTCGGCCCCAAACGGCCCCGCGAGGCTCCCGTCCCGCCTCATATGCTGCGCGCCGTGACACTTGAAGCAGAAGCATCCCAAGTCATCGACCAGCTGAACGCCCTGGGCCGACCGTCATTCGAAGATGTCGGCTTCGAGCGTGCCCGAGCGGGCTTCGAGGAAATGCCCCCGTCGGGCGAATTCGTCGAGGTGGCGGCCACGGAGGACCGGACGATCCCCGGCCCCGACGGCAACGAGATCGCCGTGCGCATCTACCGGCCCGGTGACGGCGCGGCCACTGCCGATGCAAGCGGCACGTTCGGCTGCCTCGTGTATTTCCACGGCGGCGGCTGGGTGGTCGGCAGCATCGAGACCCACGACCGCACGTGCCGGGCGCTCACGATGCTGGCCGGAGTCGTGACGGTGTCGGTCGATTACCGGCTCGCACCCGAGCATCCGTTCCCGGCGCCGGCGGATGACTGCTGCGCTGCGACGCAATGGGTGATCGACAACGCTTCCTCGTTGGGCGTCGACCCGGCTCGCGTGGCGATCGGCGGCGACAGTGCCGGCGGCAATCTCGCCGCCGCCGTGGCGCTCATGTGCCGCGACGGCGCAGCGAACGGCGACGCTTGCGGCCAGCCTGCGCTGCAGGTGCTGATCTACCCCGTGACCGATTTCGACCGCGACACCCATTCGATGATCGCCAACGCCGAGGGCTACCTGCTGACCCGCGACACGATGGCCTGGTTCGACGACCACTACTGCCCGCCGTCGGAGCGAGCCAATCCTTATGCGGCCCCGCTCGCAGTGGACGACGCATCGGGCGTCGCGCCCGCCTTCGTGATCGTGGCCGGTCACGATCCGCTGCGCGACGAGGGCGTCGAGTACGCACAGAAGCTCTCCGATGCCGGAGTGCCCACCACGCTCATCGAGTACCCCGGCCAGTTCCACGGCTTCTTCGGCATGACCCGCTTCCTGGACCAAGCGCACGAGGCTCAGGAACTCACGGCCGTCGCAATGCGGCGCGCCCTCGCACCCCCCGAGGCCGCCTGACGGAAGCCGGCCGACGAGAGCGACGCAGCAGGATCAACGAGGAGCGACGGAAGACATGCCGATACGAGACAACCATCGGGCCGGGACGCCCTCGTGGGTCGACTTGGCGACCACCGACGTGGAGGGCGCCATCGACTTCTACGGGGCGGTCATGGGCTGGGACTACGAGCGCGACCCCACCGGCGAGATCAACTACGTCATGGCCGTTGTGGACGGGCACCCGGCCGCTGGCGTGTTCGACATGCCCCCCGAG
>JAJDZE010000181.1 GCA_022824805.1 Acidimicrobiia bacterium
GTCAACGGTGGGTGAGCCGAGGCTGTCTCTGTTGGCATAGAGCACGCTGCCGCCGAGCGACGCTGCCAGCGGCGCGGCCGTGCCCACGTCAGACGGCGACCAGCCGTTCGCGATGACGACCGGCTGGTAGGTGGTTGCCGCACTCACTGCCGATGGGCCTACGAAGCCCAGCATCAACAGGCCTGCGACCACAGCAGCCGCGGCCACCAAGACGCCGCGGCGCTTCGGTGAATCAGCTACACGTTCCGGGGGGGGGGGGGGGGGGGGTAGTGCTTCATTAATTAGGGGGGGTTTATTGTGCGCGCGCCACGCGCCGCAGCCGTCGTTGCATGGAGCTTGGCGGTGGTGCGCTTGGGCTGGTCAGCGGCGAGAGGCGGGCGGCTGCCCGCGCTTGGGCCCGAACAGATCTCGTTCAGGCAGACCACAGGCAGCTGATGGGGCGCATGTGGAGGCGATCGCCGATCTTGCCTGACTGTTCGCCCGTGTGGAGCAGGATGCCCGCTTGAAAGCTCCCGGGGGCCGCTGCATCGAGTTTGTCGCGGAGCCAGGCGAGGTGATGGGTCTGGCTTGACGTAGGTGAGCGGGTCGCCTTTATCTCCACGGCGACCACGGCACCGTTGTCGCTTTCGAGTATCAGATCGATCTCGCGGCCCTGGCTGTCTCTGTAATGCGACAGGCGCACGTGACGATCGGCGGCGGCGAGCTGGCGGGAGATCTCGTTCGTCACAAAGGTCTCCAGCAGCGGTCCGGTGGCGTTCGCGGTCGGGGGAGCAAGGGACTCCGGGTCGGCGCCAAGCAAGCTGGCAGCCAACCCGCTGTCGGTGAGGTGGAACTTGGGCCGGCGCGCAGGACGCGACGCGAGGCTCCGGGTCCAAGCTGGGAGCTCGTGAACGAGGAACACGGTTTGCAGCCACTCGAAGTATGAGGTGACGGCGAGTCGGCTGGTCTGAAGCCTCCGTGCTGCGTCTGACAGGTTGACCTGGCTGCTGGTGAGCCCGGCGGTCCATTGCAGCAGTGACGGCAGCGCCGCGATCTTGCGAATATCGGCTAGGGCGGCGATGTCTCGTTGGACCACCGTTTCGATGTAGCTGCGAAACCACCTGCGTCGAGCGCTCGGGCTGAGTTCGATCGCCTCGGGATAGCCGCCTCGGCACAGTCGAGCGAGGTATTCGTTGCGGGCGATGGGCACCACCGGCGCCAGGCGGGGCATTCCGTCGAACCAATGGTCGATCTTTGTCGGCTGCGTGCCGGCCAACTCGGCCTCTGACAGCGGCGAGAGGCGGAAGAGCTGGACCCGACCCGCAAGGGACTCGCTGATGTTGGGCACCGTCAGGAAGTTGGTGGACCCGCTGAGCAGGAATCGCCCCGGAGTCTGCTCTGCGTCCACCAGCTGCTTGACGGCGCGGATGAGCCGGTCGCCGCCGAGCTGGACTTCGTCGATGGCGAGCGGGTGGCGTTGGTTGAGGAGGTAGGTGATCGGGTCGGCCTCAGCGAGTCGTCGCTGTGCCTCGTCGTCGAGGGAGAGGTAGGTGCCTCCCAGGCTCTCGACGATGGCTTTGGTCAGCGTTGTCTTGCCGCTTTGGCGAGCCCCGTGGAGCATGACAACCCGAGCCCACTCCAATGTGTCCTCGACCCTGGGTTGCAAGTGCCTGCTGATCAGATCCATTTCCCGACCCTAGTCTCCATTTGACAAACTGCATGCCTGATAGTTCGCAAATTGCATCTATTCAAAGTTGCATACTGCGATCTTTCTGGGTTGCAAATCACACCGACGGCTGGATGCACATCGGGCAGCCCGTGCTGGCATCAGCGATTGCAAGGTCGGTTTCTCGGTCCAAGACATCGACGAGCGGGGTGCTCGGGCGCGCGGCGTCGGTTGCACCGCTGCGGCGGGTCAGAGGCCGATGGCGAGGTCTGGGCGGCCTCGCAGGTGGGAGCGCTCGTTGACCGACAGCACGCTGCGGTGGCCGTGGCTGGACGCGAAGACTCGTGTGACCGACGTGTAGTCGACGTCGAACTTCAAGAAGGTGTCGGCATCGAAGCCGAGGCAGCGCGCCAGGTACGCATTCACCACGCCGCCGTGGCACGCCAGCGCTGATGGCGCCGGGTGCCGCCACCGGCATCGTCACGTCGATGTCAGACGGCGACGCGGGAGCAAACGACCGCTCGGACGATCACCCGTCGTCGGTCGACGCCTTCGCTATGTGGTCGGCCAGTGCGCCCTCGATGTTGGCGGTGCTGGAACTGCTGACCCGGTTGCCCGGCTGCCCGATCGACGAGTTCATGCGGCTGGGACAGGCACTCGCCACGATGGGACGGCCAGACGACGGTGCACGAGCGCTGGAAGGCGCCGCAGACCGGTTCGGCGGCAGCGACGGCGACCAGCTTCGGCGAGCAGCAACACGCCTGTGGGCCCAGCTCAACTAACCGCGGTCACCGACGGTTTGCGTCAGCCAGCGTTGTAGACGTTGAGCACTGCGCACCCGACGTACTGCAACGTGTCAATGGGTCCAGAATCAAGGCTCTCGGGATCATCGAGGTACCGCCAGCCTGTGAAGTCGCGATGATGCGCAGCGAGAATTTCTCGGAGTGGTCTACTCTCTGCCGGTAGTTCCGACTGCTTGATGCTGTCGAATTCGCGCTCCAGTTGACCCTGAACTTCTAGCAGGCTGCTGAAATTCGGTGTTTGTGGCTGTTTGGGTGTGTGCGGGCGGGTTTGGGGGTGCCTGTTGGGGGTTCTGGTGGGCTGTGTCGGCCCGGCTGGGGTGCGTTTTAGGCGGTTTGGGTGTCGAGTTTGGC
>JAJDZE010000150.1 GCA_022824805.1 Acidimicrobiia bacterium
GGCAAGGCCGTCACCGCCATGACCGCCCGCCACCGAAGCGAGGAGTTCCCCAAGTTCTTGAACCAGATCGACCGCGAGGTCCCCGACGGGCTCGACGTCCACATCGTGCTCGACAACGTGTCCACCCACAAGACGCCGACCATCAAACGCTGGCTCGTGCGCCACCCCCGCTTCCACCTGCACTTCACTCCCACCTACAGCTCATGGATGAACCTCGTCGAGCGCTGGTTCTCAGAGCTCACCACCAAATGGCTCAAACGAGGCACCCACCTCTCCGTCTCCGAACTCCAGGAATCGATCAGACACTGGATCGACACCTGGAACGACAACCCCCGACCGTTCGTGTGGCACAAGACCGCCGACGACATCTTCGACATCATGGCCGCAAATATGCAACAAATTACCCACTCAGGACACTAGTAGCCGAGTTCCGTAGCGGCGCGTTCGAGTGCCACGGTGACCGACCAGTGGGTGCGGGCCAGTCGCAGGTCGCTGTTGGAACCGTCGGCATACAAGCCGGCGGCGCTCATCCAGAACGCGGCGGAGCGCATGGCATAGAGCAGCTGGTAGTACGCGCAGCGCTCCTCGTCGATATCGATGCCGGTGGCCTGCTGGTAACGCTCGAAGAACAGCTGCCGCGGCACCACGTTCGAGAGCAGCTCGGTGCCCTCCCGGTTGAGCTCGGTGAGCACATAGGCCACGTCGTACATCGGGTCGCCGATGACCTGCAGTTCCCAGTCGAGGACCGCCGACACCCGATCTTCGTGGATCAGCACATTCCCCGTCCGGTAGGCGCCGTGCACGAGCGTGAACTGCTCCGTGACGGGTGCGTGGTGGCGCAGCCAGCCGATCAGGTCAGCGAGGATCGGGTGGCCGGGATGGCCGGAGTCATCGATGAGTGCTTCCCACTTGGCGATCTCACGCAACGCGAAATCGGTGCCTCCCGAGGGCACACCCAGGAAGTCGAGACCTGCCGCCCGCCAGTCGACGTTGTGCACGGCAACGAGCGCGTCGGTGAAGCTGGCCGGCAGCACGCCCCTCCTGGCCGCTGCGGCGTAGTACTCGCGGCCGGCACGGCGCCACGGGCTCGGGCATTCGCCGGGCACCCGTTCCATCACGATGGCGGGCGCGCCGAGAGCCTCTGGGTCGGGTTCGTACCAGTACGCACGCGGGGCAGGCACATCGGTGTGTTCGAGGCACTGCAGAACACCGAACTGCTCGCCGAGATCAGATTCCTGCCGCAGCAGGGCGTTACCGGGATCGCGTCTCAGGCAGAACGCCTGGCGCTGCTCGTCGGCGCCGTCGGACCACACGGCCTCGAACAGCCACGTCTCGTGCGACCAGCCCACAGCGATGCGCTCAGCGTCCCGGATGTGAACGGTACCGCTGGCGCCGAGGCGCTCACGCAGATAATCGCTGAGCGCTCCCATCAGGGTGCCTTCGCCCGACCGCGACCCCGATGTCGCCCCTGCGCTCACAAGGCAACCCTCATTCGCCCGCGGCGCCGTGTCCGTGGACTCACTGGGCGACCTCCATGCGGCGGTCAATGTCGCGACGCAGCACCGCACGGATCTCGTCGAGTGCTGCGACCACAGGGTCCCTGTCGGGACCCCAGCGATAGAGCACCTCCACCAGCGGCGCCAGCGACGTCATGCACGGTTCGCCCCGCAGTCCGGCCAGTGCAGTGCGGACGTCTTCGGGTGCAACGGGTGACGACGTCTCCTCGCTTCCGATGATCTCCTCCAAGCGTGAGACCAGCGCTTCGACATCGGCAATCTCGGCGGCCCGGTGCCGCGCTCCCAGTGCAACCTCGCGTGCAAGTCGCTGCAGGATCACACCGGCCATGTGGGTCTGCGTACGCTGGTAGTCGTCATCGACGGCCGGCGCGATCTCGCGACGCATCTGGCCGGCGAGGCGCTCGAGCCGCTCGTGGATCTCGAAGCTCATCGGCGACTGCCGACCGTCCAGTCGCCGCTGCGCTTGGCTGCAGCGAAGCGGTGGGTGGGCCACATGTCCTGATCCTCGCCCCACCACTCGCCCACACCGTCGACCTCCCAGCGGATCAGGCTGTTGATGTCGATGAAGCTGTGGCGGTTGATGACGATGCGGCTCACCGCGTTGCCGGTCGCCACGAAGCGCTCGCCGGCAGCGTCGACCGCATCGATGCGTATCTCGGAAATCCAGCCATCGGGGCTCCGGCGGACTGTGCGCTCACCGTCGACGAGGCTCGCCTGGGCATCGCCGTGCTGCACGAACCCGTACGCGACACGGTCGACCCCGTCGCGGGTGTTGGTGACCGCCAGGAATCCCGAGCCGTCATCGCCCGCGCCGGTGACGTATGCAGCTTGGCGGGGACGGTCCTCTGGCCGCCGGCCCCACGTTCGGTCGCGCATCGACCAGCAGTCGATGTCGATGTCCTCGCCGTGGAGCTGGATCCGGCCGGTGACCCGTCCGATCTGGTCGAAGTGCGCCGAGCGGCCGAACGTGGAGCCACCCGCCGTCAGCGGCCGCGGCGCCACGACGGCCTCGAAACGCAGATCGGCACTGAGGCGGCCAGGGTCGTCGTAGCCGAGCCGGTACGCCATGGTCGGGATCTCGGCGCGGACGCTGACGCCGTTGGGCAATGTCGCGTCCCGCAGGTCGAGCTCGGGCGGGAGATGCAGGGCTGTGAGATTGGAGCTGTAGGGCACCTCCCACGGCAGGTGCGCGGTGTCGTCCCACACCCAAGCCCCGCCCGAGATCGTGCCGATGTTGTGGCGAGCCAGCGTGTACAGCCAGCCTCCGAGCCGTCGCTCGCGTTGATGGAACGAGAACCAGGCCGTCTCGGTGAACCACCAGTCATCGCCCCGCAGATGAGCGTGAAAGCCGTCGTCCTCGGCAGTGAAGACCGGGGCCCCGCCAGATGCCTGACTCATGAGGCGCAGCGTAGGCCCACGGGTGGCGTGAGTTCACACGCCGAGCGGCACAGAATCAAGAACCCAGTTGACGAGCGTTTTCAATATTTTTCATTTAATTCAGTTGATTTCATCCGGCCGATCTGTTGATGTGGCCGCATGACACTTCCAACACAGGACATGCACGCGCTGCGCACGGCTGGAGCCGGATCGTGACGGCGGCCCACGTCTCGCTGCTCGCGGCAGGCGTCCCCAAGCCGATCTTCTACGCCTGGACTGCGATCTTCCTGGCCCTGTACATCGTGTGCCACATGCGCAATGTGCGCCGCCTTCGCCGGCTGGCCCGCGATACCGAGGCCAAGCTGCAGCGCCTCGAACAGCGCATGGACGACTACGAGCGCAGGGTCGATGCAGAGATGGCGCAGATGCGCGCCGAACTCGACGCCTACGGCGTGTGGAGCGACGCGAACGACCGCTTCTTCCACCACGGCCTCGTGGCTGTCTCGCACATGATCGGAGCGAGAGCGATGCCCGCACGCCGGGCGTGTGCCTCGGAGCGGCAGCGCAGTCGCGAGGGACGATCAACCCAGACTGCCTGGCGCCCCAAACCTGCCCGCGCTGCACACTCCGTTTCAGTCCGGCCCACCGCTCCGCGGGCGCAGCGCCGTTCCTGTGCTTGATTGCGTCAACGCGTACTGTTGACACATGGCCGAGCTTGCGCGTTTCACCCTGGACACACCAGACGAGGAGATCGTGGAGGTCGTGCGGATCGACGGCGGCGCGATCATCGAGGACGCCGTCGATGTCGACCTGCTGAACCGGCTCGAGGCCGAGCTGCGGCCATGGATCGACCGCACTCCGGGCGGGCTCGACAATTTCTCCGGTCAGAACACCACCCGCACCGGGGCGCTCGTCGCACGCTCGCCGGCGTGCCGTGAGCTGGTGATGCACTCCAAGGTCATCGACATGGCCAACCGGTTCCTCGGCCCCTACACCAACAAGATCCAGCTGCACCTCACCCAGGTCATCAACATCAAGCCCGGCCAAGGCACCCAGCCGCTGCACCGCGACCGGCTCGCATGGGGTGGCTACATCCCCGCCGAGATCGACCCGCAGTTCAACACCATGTGGGCGCTCAGCGACTTCACGCCGGAGAACGGCGGCACCCGGATCGTCCCGGGCAGCCCAGGATGGGACGACGACCGCCGGGCTACCGATGACGAGAAGACCCAGGCTGCGATGGGTGCCGGCTCGGTGCTGCTGTACTCGGGCTCGGTGATCCACGGCGGGGGCGAGAATCGCTCCGACGCCGACCGCACCGGCATCAACATCACCTACACGCTGGGCTGGCTGCGCACCGAGGAGAACATGTACCTGTCGTGCCCGCCCGAGGTCGCCAAGGACCTCGACCCCGAGCTGGCCGACCTGATGGGCTACTCAATGGGCAACTACGCACTGGGCTACTACTCCGACCCCGAGGGCATGCCCGGACCGGTCGACCTGCTCACGCCCGAAATAGTGCTCGGCCGCAAGCCGACCTCGAAGCACGACAACTCGGGCTTGCTGGTCCCAGCGGAGTGAGCGAGTCGCTCAGGGCACGCCGCGATCAAGCGCTCGGCGCCGGCGCCCAGCTCTTCTATTCCGAGCCCTTGCACATCGTGCGGGGAGACGGCGTCGAGCTGTTCGACGCCGACGGCCGCCGCTACATCGACATGTACAACAACGTGCCCTGCGTGGGCCACGGCAACGCCCGGGTCGCCGAGGCGATGGCCTCCCAGCAGGCCACGCTCAACGTGCACAGCCGGTACCTGCACGAGGGCATCGTGAGCTTCGCCGAGCGCCTGGTGGCGCTGCATCACGACGGCATCGACAGCGCTGTCATCAGCTGCACCGGCACCGAGGCCGTCGAGGTCGCCATGAACATGGCCCGCATCGCCACCGGTCGCCGAGGTGTCGTCGCCACCGACGCCACCTACCACGGCAACACCGAGGCGGTCATCGCGCTGCGGCAGGCGGCATCGCGGCCCAGCGATCATCCAGACGTCGCGACCTTCCCGTTTCCCCAGCAGTTACGGCCGATCCGGGAGGGACTCGATGAGCACGCGCTGGCCGACGCCTATCTCGACGAGCTGGCCGCCGCCATCGGGCGGCTGGAGTCCTCCGGTGCGGGCGTGGCGGCCATCATCCTGTGCTCGATCCAGGCCAATGAGGGCCTGCCCGACATCCCCGGCAACTTCATGGCGCAGGCCGCGCGGCTGGCACGCGAGGCAGGAGGCCTCGTGATCGCCGACGAGGTGCAGGCTGGCTACTGCCGCACAGGCCGCTGGTGGGGATATGAGGTCACCGGCTTCGAGCCGGACATCGCGGTGATGGGCAAGCCCATGGGCAACGGGCTCCCCTTGGCGGCCACCGTCGCCAGCAAGCATTTGGTGGACCGTTTCCGTGCGGCCACCCGCTACTTCAACACCTACGGCGCCAGCCCGCTCCAAGCCGCAGTCGGCCACGCCGTCATCGACGAGATCGAGGATCGGGAGCTGGCCGCCAGCGTCACCGAGCTCGGCTACGGGCTGAAGGCTGCGCTGGCGGAACGGGCCGAGCGCTGCGAGTGGATGGCCGATGTCCGCGGCCACGGGATGTTCCTCGGCGTGGAGATGGTGTCTGGAGACGACCAGGCGCCCGATAGGGCACGAGCTGTCGAGTTCACCGACAGGCTCAAAGACCACGGCATCCTCGCTTCGCACGCCGGCGCATTCGCCAACGTGCTCAAGGTGCGCCCGCCGCTCGTGCTGCAGCAGTCTCACGCAGCGGAGTTCCTGTCAGCTTTCGACGCGGTGCTGCACGAGCTCGATGGCTGACCGGGCGGGTGCCCCGTACGAGACACCCGCTCGCACGGCCCTGCAGCAGTTCGGCATCGGATCGGCACGCTTGCAGCTCATCGGCATCAGCGAGAACGTCACATTCCGCGCAGACGACGACCGCTCGGGTCACTCCTACGTGCTGCGACTGCACCGGCCCGATTACCACACCCTCGAAGAACTCGACTCCGAGCGCGTGTGGCTCGAGGCTCTGCGCAGCAGCGGCATCTCGGTGCCGACACCGGTCGCGGCACCCGACGGCCGTTACTTCGTTGCGGTCGATGTCACCGAAGGCGAGACCCGGCAGGTCGGCCTGAATCTCTGGGCACCCGGCGAGATCGTCGGCGAGCTGCTCACCGCGCACGACAAGAGCCCCGATACAACCGGGCCGACCGAGATCGCCGAGCCATTCGCGCAGCTCGGCGGACTGATGGCGGCAATGCACAACCAGGCGGCTGGCTGGACGCCGCCGCCGTCATTCCGGCGCCATCGCTTGGATCTGGCCGGATTGCTCGGCGAGGCGCCCTTCTGGGGGCCGTTCTGGGAGAGTCCGGTGCTCGATGAGCGCGAACGGGAACTGCTGATCACGGCTCGCGACCACTGCCGCGAGCGGCTCCGCCGCTACGGGGAACCACGCCAGACCTTCAGCATGATCCATGCCGATCTGCACCTCGCGAACCTGCTCACCCACCACGGGAAGCTGAGCGTGATCGACTTCGACGACGCCGGCTTCGGATGGCACCAGTACGACATCGCGGTGGCCATGTTCCACTCGCGCGATACGGCAGACTTCCGTGCCGCGCGGCGGGCGTTCCTGCACAGTTACCGGTCTGTGCGCCCGATCAGCGATGACGACCTGGCGCTGGTGCCGATGTTCGAGCTCATCCGCGGCATGGCAATCCTCGGCTGGCGGGCCGACCGACCCGAAGTTCGGTGGCCCGACGGTCAGATCGAGATGTTTCGCAGCGGCGTGGTCGCCGGTTGCGAGCGTCTGCTCGACGGGGGCTAGCGTCGGCGGTTGCTGCGGTGGCGGGCCGGGGGCAGGAGAGGTGCCGTGTGGGAGATCACTGAGCCCGACCTCGCACCGATCGCCCTGGGAGCTGCGGTGCTGGGCACCGGCGGCGGAGGCAATCCCTATCTCGGGCGGCTCCGGGTGCTGCAGGTGATGCGCAACGGCGGTCGGGTGCGGGTCATCGAGCCCGACGAGATCGCCGACGACGATCTGCTGGTGGCGGTCGGCGGCATGGGCTCGCCGATGGTGAGCCACGAGAAGCTCGCCGGCGGCGACGAGGAGACCGTTGCCGCCCGGGCGCTCGAAGGTCACCTGGGCCGGAAGTTCGACGCGATCGCACCGTTCGAGATGGGCGGCAGCAACTCGATGGTGCCGATGGTGGTCGCCGCAGCGATGGACATTCCCATCGTGAACGGCGACGGCATGGGCCGGGCCTTCCCCGAGTTGCAGATGATCACCTACCTCATCTACGGCGGCAGCCCCTACCCGGCCGCCATTGCCGATGAGCGCGGCAACCAGGTGATCATTTCCGACGTGCTCGATGCCAAGTGGCTCGAGCGCATCGCCCGGGCTGCGACTGTCGAGATGGGCGCGCACACCGGGCTGGCGTCGGCCGTGATGGACGGTGCGTATTGCCGCCGCTCGATCATCCCCGACACGCTGCGGCTGGCCAGCGAGATCGGCCATGCCGTGCACCGTGCGCGCGACGTGAAGGACGATCCCGCCGAGGCGATCCTGGGTGTCGCCGGAGGGAAGCGGTACCTGCGCGGCAAGGTCACCGATGTGCACCGCCGCAACGCAGCCGGATTCGCGAGAGGCCAGATGACCGTGGCTGGCATCGGCGACGACGCAGGGCGCACCATCCGCATCGACTTCCAGAACGAGAACCTCGCCATCTACGAAGACGGCGAGCCCCAAGTGATGGTGCCCGATCTCATCACGCTGGTCACGACCGATACGGGCGAGCCCATCACCACCGAGCTGCTGCGCTTCGGCGTGCGCGCCGATGTGCTGGTGCTGCCTGCGCCCGATTTGCTGCGCACACCCGAGGCACTGGCCGTTGTCGGCCCGCACGCCTTCGGCATCGACGCCGAGTACCAGCCCGCTGTTTGAAGAGTCACAAGTAAGCGCCGGCGGAGCCTTGGCGCCTTCTCGGGTGAGCGCCGGCGGAGCCTTGGCGCCTATTCGGGTGAGCGCCCGCGGAGCCTGGGCGCGTATTCGGGTGAGCGCCGGCGGAGCCTTGGCGCTCGCATAAGTCAGTCAGACCTGGGGCAGGACTTCGGTCGCGGTGAGGTCGATGATCTCCGAGATCCGGTCGGTCGCGATGGGCGCCAGCGCCACCGAGTCGGCGCCACCGGCAAGCAGCGCCCTGATCTTGGCGGCGCACTCTTCGGGGGTGCCGGCGACGGTCAAGTCTGCGACCCACTGGTCGGGCATGCCGTCTCGCACGGCTTCGTAGCCGCCCTGGTCGATCAGCACCTGCAGCTCGTCGGAGATGCCGTACACGTCGGTGAGGGCATTGGGGCCGTGCTGGCGGTAGAAGGCCAGCGACGCTCGCGCAGAGTCGCGCGCCGCTTGGCCGTCTTCGTCCACGGCATACAGCGCGAACACGGTGATCGGGTGCGGATTGGTGCGGCCGGCGATCTCGCGCCCCTCGTTGATGCGTTCGGTGGCCCATTCCACGTAGCGCAAGCTCGAGCACACCGACAGGATCGTTCCGTCGGCGATCTCGCCGCCCAGCCGCAGCATGTTCGGCCCTGACACGCCGAGGCGGACCGGCATCGGCGGTCCCGTCTCGGGAAAGGTCAGCCTGACGTTGTCGAACTCGAACAGACCCCCGTGGCGGTCCAGCGTGTCGCCGCCGAGGAGCGCCTTGACCGCAGTCACGCATTCCCGCACCGCCTGCAGCGGCGAGCGGGGATGCAAGCCCATCTGGCGGACCCATGCCGGCACTCCGAGGCCCACACCTGCGATCAGCCGCCCGGGCGACGAGCGGCTCAGGGTGGCCAGCTCCATCGCCAGCACCGAGGGATGGCGCGCCACCGCCGACACCACGCCCAAGCCCACGGTGATCTCGCTCGTGGCCCCGAGCACCACCGAGGCACCGGAGATGCCGCCAGTGAAGAAATAGTCCTCCGCCAGCCAGATCTCGTCGAAACCACTCTCCTCGGCCTGCGCGGCAGCGCCTGCGATGTCCTCTGGGGCGATCGCGCTGCCCAGGATGAGGCCGATCTTGCCCTGAGCGCTCATGTGCCCACTCCCCCGCTGGCTGCGCCATTGCCTGCGGCGAGGTCGCCGACTGCCTTCACCCGGATCCGTATGGCATTCGACGGCAGGTAGGTCAGCGGGATCTCGTCGATGTCGGTGATCTCGACGGTGGCCGGGTCGGCGCCCGCGTCGACAGCGCGCTGAG
Source organism: Acidimicrobiia bacterium (assembly GCA_022824805.1). Taxonomy (GTDB): domain Bacteria; phylum Actinomycetota; class Acidimicrobiia; order Acidimicrobiales; family Poriferisodalaceae; genus Poriferisodalis. The sequence continues at coordinate 9,175 of JAJDZE010000150.1, forward strand.
AGGTGACCGAACGAGCCTCGGCCATTGCCTCGTCCCGGGTCATAGACGCCATCGAGTACACGCGGTCGGTCTCGGCGCCGACCTGCGCGATAGCTGCGCCGATGGCGCTGGCCACCGAGAAGTAGTCGGCGCGGATCGTCTCCGATGCACCTGCCAAGCCGTCTCGCACCAGCACTCCCCCGCCGCCTACCACTACGACGGGAACCGGGTCGGCAGAGGTCTTCATCTGTTCGACTGCGGTGGCCAGCATGTCCTGCATGCATTCGACCGCATCACCCACCAGACCAGCGTCCATGTCGCTGACCCTCGCTCGGTCGCCGATGTCGGCCATGCCGGCAGCGGCAGCAATGTCGGTGGCGGTCATCTCGCCGCCACCGAACACCAACGCCCGCTCGGTGAGCTCGTAGCCGACGCTGTCGGGCCCCACCGTCACGTCTCCAACATCTCCACCAACACCGTTGCCGGAGCGCACCAAACTCCCGCCGCCGAGTCCCAGCGAGAGTACGTCGGGCATCCGGAAGTTCGTGCGCACTCCCGCCACCGAGACCGCAGTCGAGGCCTCTCGCGGGAAGCCGTGCACGAGCACGCCCACATCAGACGTCGTGCCGCCCACGTCGATGACCACGCCATCGCGGATGCCGCTCAGGAATGCCGCTCCCCGCATCGAGTTGGTGGGTCCCGAGGCAAACGTGGCCACCGGGTAGCGGCGGGCGAAGTCGGCGCTCATGAGCGTGCCGTCGTTCTGGCTGACGTGCAGCGGGCAGTCGAGGCCCAGCTCGACCAATGCCCCGATCAGCCCGGACACCGTGCGCTCCGCCAGCGGCCGCAAGCATGCATTCACGACGGCCGCGTTCTCACGCTCGAGCAACCCCAACCGGCCGATCTCGCTGGACAGGCTGATGTCGAGTTCCGGAGCTGCATCTGCTAGGACATCGCGGGCCTCGGCTTCGAAGCTGTCGTCGACGGGTGAGAACACCGACGCCACCGCCACGGAGCCCACGCCCTTGGAGACAATGTCCTGCGCTGCAGCCCGCAGCTCGCCGTGATCGATGGGGCTGATCAGCCGACCGTCGAACTCATGGCCTCCATGGCAGAGATACACGTGGTCGCCGAGCACTGCTCGCAGCCGCTCGGGCCAGTCGATGAACGGCGGCAGTCCCCGCGTGGCAGGGAGTCCGAGTCGAACGACTGCGGTGGGCACGAGGCGGCGACCCTCTACCAGCGCGTTGGTGAAGTGCGTTGTGCCGATCATGACCGCACCGATCGCATCGCGCGACGCGCCGCAGTCGTCGAGCACCGCCCGGACTGCGGTCACGATGCCCTCGGTCACGTCCGGCGTCGTGACCGCCTTGGACCACCCCACCACCTCGTTGCCGGACATGGCGACCGCGTCGGTATTGGTGCCGCCCACGTCCACGCCGATGCGCAACGTTCCGAGCGCGGGCGGCTGCGTTGAACTCACGATGCCCGCCCTGTTGTTTCCCGCTCTTGTTCCCCGTCACGATTCACTACGGGCTCACGGGCCGCTCGGGCCACGGTTTCGCCATTCGGTTCAGCCTCCAGGGCCTCCAGCACCGCTTCGGGCGTGATCGGCAACGTGTCAAACGGCACGCCGATGGCATCGGAGACGGCATTGGCCACCGCCGCTGCCACCGGGACGATCGGGGGCTCGGCAGCGCCCTTCGCGCCGTACGGTCCTGCTGGATCGGCGTGTTCCATCACGATCATCTCCACCTTCGGGACATCTTCCGCCAGTGGCAAGCCGTGTGCCTTGAACGTGCGCTGGACATAGCGACCGTGATCGAGATCGACGCGCTCGCTCAACGCAAAACCCAAGCCCTGGGCAACTCCGCCCTGGATCTGCCCAGCGATGGCGTCGGGGTGAATGGCGCGGCCCACCTCCTGGCACACCACGTACCGGTCGACGGTGACCCTGCCGGTGACCGTGTCGACGCTCACCTCGGCCTGGTGCAGGTGGTAAGTGGGCGTGGGCCATCCCTTGATCAGCATGCCGGTGGCGCACGCCGGATCGTGCGGAGGTGTCGGCGTGACATACGAAGCGCCCGCAGTGATTGGCCCGTCGGACCAGGTGGCCGCCTGCGCGACAGCACCGAGCGTCAGGCTGGCAGCGGGCACGCCTGCAACCGTCACGACGCCGTCGGTGATCACCAAGTCCTCCGGTGCGGCTTCCAGCATCCGGCTTGCGCGGTCCAGCACCTGGGTGCGAACGTCGGCTGCAGCGTCGGCGATGGCCCGGCCGACGACGTGGGTGGTGCGGCTGCCTTGCGACCCGGCGTCGTAGCCGGTCGCGTCGGTGTCGGGCATGGTGATCGTCACGGCGTCAGCAGCAAGACCGAGAGTCTCGGCCGCGATCTGCCGCAAACCAGTGGCCACCGCGCCCGAGCCGTTCTCGGTTGCCGACGTGATCACCGTGGCAGTGCCGTCCTCGTTCAGCTTGACCGTCGCGTGGCCGGGCATCGGATTCGTCAGCCAGATCGCCGCTGCCTGTCCCGCACCGCGAAGCACATCTGCGTCGCTCTCGGCCGGCTGCGAAGTACGGGCACCGGCATCGCGCTGTGCTTGATTGCGCGACACGATGCCGCGCTGCGCTTGATTGCGCGACACGATGTCGCGCCAAGGCGCCAGCTCATCGACTCGGTCGAAGGCTTCTCGCAGGATCGACGCCTCGGTGAGCGGTTGGCCGTTGCGCATCAGATCACCGTCTCGCGCCAACGACGCCAGCCTGAAGTCCCGACGGTCGCGGCCGAGCGCGTCCGCTATTGCGTCCATGTGCCGCTCATTGGCGAACACCAGCCACGGTCCGTTGACGCCCCGGTACGCGCCCGTCGGCGCCGTGTTCGTGTACACGTTGCGTGTCCGGATACGCGCTGTGCCCACCCGGTAGATCGACCCGAAGACGAACATCGGGATCGACGACAGCGCCGGGCCGTTGTTGGCGTAAGCACCGCTGTCGGAGACGATCTCCACATCAGTTGCCAGGATCGTGCCATCGCGCCGCACGGCCGAACGCACCGCCACGATTGCATTGGCCCGGCACGGTGCCACCAAACGTTCTTCGAGCGCAGTGTGCTGCATGCGCACGGGGCGTCGAAAGCGCCGGGCCAGCAGCGCGACGAACGCTTCGAGGCTCACGTCGAGCTTCGCCCCGAAGCCTCCGCCGATGTGATGACCCACCACCCGCACCGCTGACGGTGCGACACCGGTGATCTGCGCCACCCGGTCTCGAAGGCGGAACGGGTACTGGTGGGACACCTCGATGGTGAAGCGGCCCGATTCGTAGGTGGCGAGCGCCATCTTGGGTTCCAGGTGCGCCTGGTACTGCCGGGGCGTGCGGTAGGTGCCCTCCACGACGATGTCGGCCGCGGCGAACGCCTCATCGAGGTCGCCGGGATCGTGCACGACTTCTGCGACCACGTTGCCGTTGCGCCCGATGTCCTCGCCGCCAGCCACTGCGAAGCGGTTCCAATCGGGATGCACTAGGCGCGCACCGGGCTCGAGGGCCTGCTCGGGCGTGGAGACGGGTTCGGCTGTCTCGATGTCGAGTGCCACAGCGCGGGCGCCAGCCTCGGCAGCCGTTCGGCTCTCGGCAACCACGATCGCAACGGGCTCGCCCTCGTAGGCCACAGAGCCCGCGGCTAGCAACGGGGTGTCCGACACGATCACGCCGGTTCGCCAGTCCGGCACGTCCGCCGACGTCAGCACCTCGAGCACACCGTCGCCCCTGAGCGCGGGCGCTGGGTCGATCGCCCGGATCCGGCCCGCCGCAACCGGCGACCGCGCCAGCGCCGCCCACAGCATCCCGGTTCTTGACAGGTCAGCACCGAAGATCGCCTGGCCGCGCAGCTTCGCGTCGGCGTCGCTGCGCTCGGGGCTGGTTCCCAGGACGCTCATGGCTGCACCGACGCCGCGGCATCCAGTGCCGCTTCGACGATCTGCTGGTACCCGGTGCAGCGGCAGATGTTGCCTGCAAGCGCCCGGCGGATGTCGGACTCGCAGGGGTCCGGAACCTCGTCCAGCAAAGCGGTGAGCACCATGAGCACGCCAGGCGTGCAGTAACCGCACTGCACTGCCGCGTGGCGCACGAATGCCTGCTGCAGCGTCGTCAGCTCGGCCGCTCGAGCAAGCCCCTCGACGGTGCGGACGGCCCGACCGCTCATCGAGCCGGCCGCCAGGATGCATGACGCAACCGGTCCGCCGTCCACCAGCACGGTGCAGGCACCGCATTCGCCTTCGTAGCAGGCCTCCTTCGGCCCCGTGAGCCCCAGCCGTTCCCGCAGCGCTCCCAACAGCGTCTCGCCCGCATCCACGTCGAACTGGTGTGCGCGATCATTCACCACGAGCCGGATCGTCACGTCTCGCTCTGAGGGCTGCACCAGCATCAGCCGCTCGCCCCTGGAATCTGGGCAGTGCAGCGTCGGGCCAACCGGTCGAAGAGGCCCCGCAGCACTCGCCGGCGGTAGTGCGCTTCGGGAGACACTGCAGGCCCCACAGCACGGGCCAACTCCTCGCCGACAGCACCGAACACGTCGATATCGCCGCTGAGCTGGCTGCCCAGCAGCAGCGACTCCGCTGTCGGCACCCTGTGTGCGGCGCGGGCGCCGCCGCACAACGCGATGCGAACACCGCTGATCACCCCGCTCGGCGTCACCGACAGCCGGAGTGCCAAGCCCACCACCGCAAGATCCATGGCACTGCGACGACTCACCTTCACGTACCCCTCGGCGCCGCGTTCTCCGAGCGGCTCCACCTCGACGGCCCGCAGCAGTTCGGTCGGCCGCAGGGCCGTCACACCAGGGCCCTCAAGTAACTCCTCAAGGCTCACGCGTCGCCGGCCCGATTTCGACACCAGCATCAGCTGCGCATCGGCGACGAGCAGCGCAGGCAGCGTGTCGGCTGTTGCCGCTGCCGAGCAGATGTTGCCGCCCAACGTGGCCACGGTCTGGGTCTGCCACGCCCCGACCAACGCAGCCGCCTGTGCCAGCGCCGGGTACCGCAGCTGAACAAGCGAGGCCGTGGCGAGGCGGCGCATCGTGACCAGCGCGCCGATGCTGGTGACCCCGCCGACCTCAGAGATGCCCTGCAGGCCGTCGATCCCGCTGATGTCGATCAATGCAGCCGGTGACTGCTCGCCCCGCAGATACTGCGGCATCACATCGGTCCCGCCCGCCAGGATCCGGCCCTCGGTGCCCCAGCGACTCAGCTCATCGACCGCCTCGGCGACGCTGCGGACCCTGCAGAACTGCACCGCTGCCGACTTCCCTCAGCAGCCCAAGGCGTAGGCAACTGCTCGGCAGACCGACCCTAGGGTCGTCTCGTCCACTTCGCCGACGCGTTCACCGAACGCCGACCGTCGAATTGTGTGCAAACCGTCACAGTTGACGACCGCGTGCGACGGAAGTCCGATCTCCGCAGCGTCGAGGGGAACCTCGACCGCGAGTCCTCGAATGGTCGTGGTGATCTCGGCCACCGTCACCAGCTCACGCACATCGATCACCTCTGGGCGTGTCAGCACAAGTACGGGTCGACTCTTGGTGCCGACATGGGCCCACCTCACCTCACCTCTGGTCACTTGCTGCCCCAAGCCTCGGCGTCATCCCAGAAATCGTCAGGTTCTTCCGGCAAGCGTTCGTAAGCCGCCCGGTCGGATTCGCCGAGAGCTCGCTTGACGGCGGCCGTCACACCCTCTCTTGCAGCAGCAGAAATGTTGACGCTCAGTCGGTGAGCTTGCTCGGCCAGTTCACGCTCCAACGTGAATGTCGTCCTCGTGGTTGCCATCACTTAGTTATAGCACTAGTAGCTAGCATCGGCGGTCGCTTGTCGTCAGCGTCGTGACGCAGCCGCTACGCGACGTCGAGTGCCGTCTTCCCCGCCTGCGTCGTGGGGTGCTCAGTCGGCGGCGACCGGGGGCGTGGTTTCGCTCATCCGGTCCCACACCACCTGATCGGGCAGGCTCATCACCATGTCGTAGTGGTCTTCGGGCATCAGCCGCGGCATGCCGGTGCCGCCCGAGGGCTGGGGCACTGGCTCGGCGGGACGGCGGTATTCCGCCGGGTACTTCAGCTGCTCCAGCTCGGCGGCGGAGATCCCGCACAGGTCCTGGACCTCAGGGTCCACCCACTGCTCGACGGGGATGGCCGACCCGCAGGCCACTTCGAGCGCCAGGCCCTCCGGACCGGCGAAGTAGATCGACTGGATGAAGCCGTGGTCGATCGGGCCGAACACCTGCACGCCCCGGTCGCGGATGCGGTCCCTCAGAGCCATCAGGTCCTCGAAGGTGTCTACGTTGAAGGCCACATGCTGCATGGTGCCCGCGGTCACCGGCTCGCCCGGGCCGCCGGCATGGGTGACGCCCAGCTCGATGTCCTTGGCGTTGTCGGGGTGCTGGACGAATGCCACGTAGCTGTCGGGTGCCAGTTCCACGAAGCCGTGGTAGGTGCCGTCTACGCCGTGCATCCAGTAGAGCGCCTTCAGCGGCAGCCCCAGCACATCGCACCAGAACTCCAGTTGGCCCTTCATGTCGCGGGTGGACAGCGCGAGATGGTTCACACCATTGGGATGCAGTGCAGTCATTCGAGCGGCCCCCTGCTGTGGTTCCCTGTGACTATATGCCTCGCGGAACCCGCACTCCGGATCTGAGCGCACTCAGGAAGCTTCGGCCGCCAGCGGCGCCATCACGTGCTCGGCGAAGAGGTCGAACGACCGGTCCACCTCATAAGCAGACAGATCGCCCCAAGCGAACACTCCAACGAAATAGTCCGTGCCGGCTTCCTCGGCGAACTGCTCGCAGTGCTCACGCACGGTCTCGGGCGAACCCACGACCACGGCTTGGAATTGCTTGGCCTTGTCGTAATCGCCGCCGAGGGTCGGGTCGTTCGGCGGAGTCATCTCGTAGCGGCGGAACAGACGTGTCAGGTGCTCGGTGAACGCGGCCCACGTCCGTCGGCCGATCTCGTCCGCCTCGGCATCGCTGGGGGCAACGATCAGCCGCCGCAGCCCCCCGATCATCGGCGTGTGGTGCCGGCCGATGCCGCCGTCGCCCAGAAGCTCGTGGTAGCGCGCAGTGCTCGCAGCCACGGCGGCCAGCGGCCCCGCGGCCATGGTGCGCACGCCCATCTCGGCGGCCGTCTCGAGCTGGCCGGGACGCCACAGCGGCGGGTAGGGCTTCTGGTAGGGCTCGAATTCGATCGGCACATCACAGAACTCGTAGAACTGGCCCTCGAAGCTGAAGTTCCCTGCGGTCTGGATGGCCGCCAGGATCAGATCGAGCGACTCGTCGGTCTTCGCGACGCCGTCATCAGGGTCGAGACCCCACAGCAGGTGCTCGGGCACGCTGATGCCCTTGCCAAAGCCGAACTCCAGCCGTCCTTCAGAGAGCTGGTCGAGCATGCACAACTCCTCGGCCAGCCGGATCGGGTGGTAGAAGGGCAGCAGGTGGACCAGCGAGCAGATGCGGATGCTGCTGGTGCGCTCGATGGCGGCAGCCAGGAACACGTTGATGCTCGGCGCTGCGTCCAGCGGGATCAGGTGATGCTCGGACTTGTGCCATCCCCACACGCCGGCTTGCTCGGCCCGTACCAGCAGGTCCAGGCGATGGCGGTAGAGCTCATGCCACGGCACTTCGCCGGGTTGTTCGAGCTGGTCGAAGATGCCGAACCGCATGGGGCGAGAGTAGTGCTGTCGGGAATAATGGCTCGCGGCAGCGACGCTGGTTGACGGGGAGGTCTGGCATGAGACTGCAGGGGAAGGTGGCGTTGATCACCGGGGCCGGCAGCGGCATCGGGCGTGCTACGGCTCTGCGCTTCGCTACGGAGGGAGCGCAGATCGTGGCGGTCGACATCGCCGGCGCCGTCAATGACACAGTGGCCGAGGTGCTTGCGGCCGGCGGCGACGCCATCGCTGTGCACGCCGATGTCTCGGTCGAGTCCGACATCGCTGCCGCATTGGGCCGGGCCGAAGAGCACTACGGCGGGCTGGACGTGGCGTTCAACAACGCCGGAATCATGCTCGACGACGACACAGACGCCGTCGCTACCGGCGACGAGACCATCGACCGCACCTTCGATGTCAATGTCAAGGGCGTGCTGTACGGGTGCAAGTACGCCGTGGAAGCCATGCGGCGGCGCGGAGGCGGCTCGATCATCAACACCGCCTCGTTCGTGGCTTCGGTGGGCGCGGCCACGCCGCAGATCGCCTACACCGCATCCAAGGGCGCGGTGCTCTCGCTGACCCGGGAGCTGGCGGTGGTGCACGCCCGGGAGAGCATCCGCGTCAACGCGCTCTCCCCCGGGCCGTTGCGCACCGAGCTGCTGATGTCATTCCTGGACACGCCCGAGAAACGTCAGCGACGCCTCGTGCATGTGCCGATGGGCCGCTTCGGCGAGGCAGAGGAGATGGCCTCCGCAGCCCTGTTCCTCGCATCGGACGATGCGTCGTATATGACGGGCGCCAACCTGCAGGTCGACGGGGGCCTCACCGCCGCCTACGTCACGCCTGAGTAGCACGGGGTCGGGCAGCGTCAGGAGGACAAGCGGCTTCTCGCATCCAGGCACGCTGGCGGTCACCGAGGCAACGAGACAACCAACGTGGCGAAAGTAGTGTCCGTGCGAACGGCGGCGGAACTCTGGCCGCCGCACGGTCAATAGATCGGGGGCGGGATGCTTGGTCCGTATCGGGTGCTGGATCTGACTGACGAGCGCTGCTGGTTCGCCGGCAACCTGCTGGCCCAGCTCGGCGCCGACGTGGTGATGGCGGAACCGCCCGGCGGGTGGCCACGCGGCTTCGCCCATGACGCCTACAACCGGGGCAAGCGCTCCGTGGCAGCAGCCAGCGCCGATGAGGTGGCCGCGCTGGCGGCAACGGCCGACATCGTGCTCCACAACGACGCGACGCCATTCGATGTCGACTTGGACGCACTGCGCGACGCCAACGAAGGGCTCGTCACGGTGCACATCACCCCGTGGGGCGAGACCGGCCCGAAAGTCGGCTGGAGCGCCACTGATCTGACGCTGTTCGCTTCCAGCGGCCAGCTGGCGGTGACCGGTGACAGCGACCGCCCGCCGGTGCGCATCAGCATTCCCCAGGCATGGCTGCACGCCAGCGCGCAAGCCGCCGTCGCAGCGACCGTGGCGTTGGAGCATCGTGCCCGCACGGGCCGCGGCCAGCACGTCGATCTCTCGGCGCAGCAGGCAGTCTGCGAGACCGCCCTGTCGGCAATCTTGTATGCACCGGCCGGCTTGGCCGAAGTGCAACGCGAGGCGGGCGGTGTGCGCTTCGGCGACTTGATGCTGCGCACGATCTACCCCTGCAAGGACGGATACATGATCGTCACCGTCGCCTTCGGACCGATGATCGGTCCGATGGTGCAGCGGTTCGTGTCCTGGATGCACGCCGAGGGTTTCTGCGGCGACGACATGCTGAACAAGGACTGGGTGAACCTCGCCCTGCTCTTGCAGAGCGGCGAGGAGAGCATCGACATCATCGAGCAGCTGATGGAGAGCATTGCCGCCTTCTGCTTCACCAAGACGAAATCCGAGATGATCGAACGCGGCCTGCAGGACTCTCTGCTGGTGTGCCCGGTCAACACGTTGGGCGATGTGCTCGACAGTCCGCAGCTGGCGGCTCGGGACTTCTGGGACGATGTCGGCGACGTCCGGCTGCCCGGGCGCTTCGTGCTTGCCACGGGTACGCCGCTCGCGCCGCTCAGCCAGGCGCCCGAGGCGGGTGCCCACACGGCAGAGGTGACCGACGACTGGGCCGCCGCCGATCCGGCGCCCTCACCCAGCGAGCCACTGCCTGAAGGCGCACCTGCGGACCGGCCGCTGGCCGGGCTCAAGGTGGCCGACCTCGCCTGGGTCGCGGCGGCCCCGCTCGCCACGAAGATCCTCGCCCACTGGGGTGCCACGGTGGTGCGGGTCGAGACGCAGAACCGGCCCTGCCTGTTGCGGGGCGCGTTGGGCCATCGCGATGACGTGCCCGATCAGGAGAATGCCATCGCCTGGCATTCCACCAATGCCAACAAGAAAACAATCTCACTCGACTTGTCCAAGCCCGAGGCTCGTGAGGTCGTGCGTGATCTGGCTGCCTGGGCCGACGTTGTCGTCGAGTCGTTCACCCCGGGCACGATGGCTGCCTGGGGCTTGGGCTACGACGACCTCCGGGAGCTCAATCCGGATCTGGTGATGGTCTCGAGCTGCGTGATGGGCCAGACAGGTCCGTTCCGGCAGTTCGCAGGCTTCGGGAACATGGCGGCGTCGATCGCCGGGTTCTTCGACATCACCGGCTGGGCCGACCGCGGCCCGGCAGGGCCGTATCTGGCCTACACCGACTACTGCTCGCCGCGGTTCACCGTGTGCGCGCTGCTGGCGGCGCTTGATCACCGCCGCAGAACTGGCGAGGGCCAGCACCTGGACTTCTCCCAGATGGAGGCAGCCGTACACCTGCTGGCACCGGCGATAGCCGAGATGCAGGCCACCGGGGCAATGCGCAGCCGCCGCGGCAATGCCGACGACGAGATGGCGCCCCACGGCGTCTACCCGACGATGGGCGACGACGAGTGGATCGCCATCGCGGTGGATGGTGACGAGCAATGGCGCTCGCTCGCGATCGAGATGCGCCAGGAGGAACTTGCCGATCTCGACAGCGCTGCCCGGCGAGAGCGCCAAGCTGAGCTGGATGAGATCGTGACCGAGTTCACCTCCCGCCAGAACGGGCCGGGCCTCACGCATCGCCTTCAAGCGCACGGCATCGCCGCGCACCACGTGCAGAACTCCGGCGCCTGCCTCAACGACCCGCAGCTCGCCCATCGCGGCCACTTCCAGTGGGCGCCGCACGGCTACGCACGCCGGACCGTCGTCGACGCGATCCCCTACACGCTGTCCGCCGCGCACAACGGCTTTTCCTGGGCCGGTCCCACCTACGGCGAGCACACCATGGAAATCCTCGAGGATCTGCTGGGCTACGACTCCGACCGCATCGCAGAGCTGGCAGTGGCCGAGGCGCTCGAATGAGCGGAGATCAGCCGCCCTCGCCGCGGCTTGAGCTGGCTGTCGGCGACATCACGGCTGAACAGGTCGACGCGATCGTGAACGCTGCCAATGAGACGCTGCTGGGAGGCGGCGGCGTCGACGGGGCCATCCATCGCGCTGCCGGCCCTGACCTGCTCAAGCACTGCCGGACGCTCGGCGGCTGCCCCACCGGTCAGGCCAAGATCACGCCCGGTTTCGGGCTGGCCGCCCGATGGGTCATCCACACGGTCGGTCCGATCTGGCACGGCGGCGACCAGCAAGAACCCGAGCTGCTGGCCTCGTGCTACCGGCAATCGCTGGCCCGCGCCGACGAGGTCGGCGCCCGCTCGGTCGCATTTCCGGCAGTCTCGACCGGCGTGTACGGCTACCCCATGGATGCTGCCACACAGATCGCCGTCGAGACTGTCCGCAGCACACCTACCACTGTCGAGCTGATTCGCTTCATCTGTTTCAACGACGAGGCGTTGAGCGCATACCAAGGCGCTCTCGGTGCCGGATGACTAGGAACCGGCTGTGCTTGGTTGTAGCGCTCGTTGCTGCGGCAATGACCCTTGCGTGCGCTGCTGATGCCGTCGATGCGGGCGGCGCATCGTCAGTCGAAACGGCACCCACGGTCACATCGGACGCACCTGCGCCTCCGACGACGGCTGCTGCCCTGGCTATTCCAGACGGCGCTGCGGTGTACCAGCAGTACTGCGCGGAGTGCCACGGTGTCGACCTGCGCGGCACCGACAAGGGTCCCTCGCAGCTCTCGATCATCTACGAGCCCAACCATCACGGCGATTACGCATATCGCGTGGCCATCCGTGAAGGAACTCGGGAACACCACTGGTGGTTCGGCGACATGCCGCCCGTGGAGGGCATCACCGATCTTGAGATCGAGAAGGTGATCAGCTACATCCGTGCCGAGCAGGAGCGCCTTGGCTTCGAACAGTGAGCCGACCTCACTGCTGCGGGGCCGGGACTCGACGGGCTTCGTGGGCCTAATCTCACGCCACTCGGCCGAGCCGAGTGCTCGCACGTGCGACAAGGAACGGAGACAACAACATGTCCAAGCGAATCCTCCTCACTGGAGCATCGACGGGAATCGGGAATGCCACCTTGCAGCGGCTCGTCGCTGCCGGTCACGAGGTCGTGAACCTCGACATCAAGGACGCTCCTGACGGGGCCGCTGAGCACCATCACTGCGACCTTTCGGATCCGGCATCGATCGAGAGCGTGGTCGCCGGTCTTGAGGGCACGTTCGACGGGTTGGGCAACATCGCCGGCGTGGCCGGAAGCATGGGCGCCGAGCTGGTGCTGCGGGTGAACGTGTACGGGCTGCGGCACATCACCGAGACGCTGCTAGCCGCAGGCAAGCTCAACGATGGAGCTTCGATCGTGAACATCGCCTCGCTCGCCGGCATGGTGTGGGATCGCCACCGCGACCGCATCGCGGAGCTAGATGCAGCCGAAGACTTCGCGGCGGGCATCGAGGTTGCGCAGGCATATGACCGGGGCGGGCCCAACGCCTACACGCTGTCGAAGGAATGGGTGGTGTCGTACACCAAGCATCTGGCGGGACAGGTGCTCGACCGTGGCATCCGGGTGAACTCGGTCAGCCCGGGCCCGGTGAACACTCCTCTGTTCCCGTACTTCGAACAGGACGCGGGAGTCGAGCAGATGGCGTGGCTGAACGAACAGGTCGGCAGGGTCGCCACGCCCGAAGACCAGGCTGAGGTGGTGACCTGGCTGCTGGTCGGCGACTCTGGCTGGGTCAATGCGGTGGACCTGCCAGTGGACGGCGGCCTCTCGGCCGGCATGACGGTGGGATGGGCCAACCCCAAGGACTCGCCTGCGTCACGTTCGCGCCGCTCGTGATCGCTGCAATGCTGTAGCTCGACTCGTGACCGCACCACACACATGACTTCCGCAACTGGGCTCGTTCTCACTGAGCCGCGATCGTTCGAGCAGCGCAGCTTCGAGCTGCCGGACGTCGGCGCCGACTTGACAGTGGACGTCGCCGAAACCGACCCCAACCGGGCGCTTCGGGATGCCGCCGGCGCCAAGGCCGATGTCGTGGTCGATGTCACGGCCAAGGCACCCGCTGCTCTCGCACAAGCGGTCCAGCTTGCTCGCCCCGGCGGCACGATCGTGCTTGCGGGAACCCGCGGCACTTCCGAAGCGCCGGGCTTCGCCCCCGACCACTTCGAAGCCTTCAACCAGGAGTGGGCCGACAAGGTGCTCGGCCGGGTGTCGCGCAGCGGCATCGACGGCTACCTGGGCATCGAGGCCACCGAGTTCAAGATCAACCTCCTCGCCCCGGTCACCGGCGGCACCTGCGTCGCTGCTGCCGAGATCATCTCCATGAGCAAGCGGCTGGCTGTCGTGCGCGTCGAGATCGCCAACGGCGATCGCATGGTCGCCGTCGCTCAAGGCACCACCACCATCGTCGCCCCCAAAAACGCCAGCTGAGGCTGCCTACCGAAGGACTGCCCCCAATGCCCGAACAGAGCAGACTCTCGTACATCCAGCATATGGTCCTGATGATGGTGATCGCTGTCGTCGGGTGGGCCGTGTTCCTGGGGCTGTTCCTGCTGATCTTCACCGACAGCTACGAGCCGTCGGTGTCGCGCACGGTGTGGTGGGTGTGGCTGATCGTCGGCACCGTCGTGACGGTCATCACCATGTTCGTGTGCTTCCGGGTGCTGCAGACGCCCCGGCAATGGCGCAGCTCAGCCGCGATCGCCCTGTTCGCACCGGCGATGTGCCTGGACGCCCTGACCACCACCTATTACAACGACTGGTTCGACCAGGGCATCCACGACGACACCGCCTACTCGGCGCTCATTCTCGGCGCTGCTGGCATCGGATTGCTGCTGGCCATGTTCATCAACAAGCCCACCGCCGACAAGTCCTGATCCCGTGCAATACATGAACGTGAAACACTTCAGCGTTCCCGACCAGAATTGCGGATCCACCAAGGGGCATCGATGAGCGAGACAATTCCACCACAGGTCGAGGCGAACGCCGACGAGATCACGCTTACGCCATCCGCGACCCGCGGGATGCGTCGTGAGGACATCGACCTCACTTCGTTGAGTTTGCCGTTCGCCAATACCCCCCCCCCCCGAATCGGATGTCACATCTGAGCCACCTGTAGAAGCACTAGTCACGGTCGGCGAGGTCATCGAGCGCATTCGCACAACCAGCCGTGACGAGTCCGAGAAGGGTCGGTGGTTCGAGGAACTCGTCAAGATCGTCTTCCTTGACAGTCCCGAGTACGAGATCGATGAGATCGAACACTGGGCACGGTGGCGCGAACGTCAGCAACTGATTGGCCTCAGCGCCAAGGACACCGGCATCGATCTCGTCGCACGCCACCGCGACGGCAGCTGGGTCGCCATCCAATGCAAGTGCTACGCACCGAAGCGGCGGGTCGCCAAGTCTGACATCGACTCCTTTCTGAGCGCGTCGCAAGCCGTCGAGGCATCCGGCCAGCCGGTCTTCGCCATGCGGTGGGTCGTCACGACTTCTCCGTGGAGCGAGAACGCGCTCACCCAAGTCGACAGCCTCGGCGCCGCAGTCCGGCGGATCGACTTCCTGCGCCATGAATTCGAGAAGATCAGCGAGAAGCTGCAGGAACGACCAGTTCGCCAGCCCTGGCAGCGTCAGAAGGAGGCCATCGACAAGGTCGTCGAAGGCTTGTCGCACCACGACCGCGGTCGGATGATCATGGCCTGCGGCACAGGCAAGACCTTCACCTCGCTGCGCATCGCTGAAAGCGTGGTTCCGGACGGCGGGCGCATCCTCTTCTTGGCACCGAGCATCGCACTGGTTGCGCAGGCACGCCGCGAATGGCTGCTGCACACCACGAGGCCGCTCAGCTGCGTTGTCGTCTGCTCCGACGACTCGGCTGGCGGACGCTCCGAGAGCGCCACGGAGATGCGCGTTTCTGAGCTGGAGTGCCCGGTGACGACGTTGTCCCAGCGGCTGGGCGAAATGCTGAACCCCTCTTTCAACACCGATGAGACCCGCGTGGTGTTCTGCACCTATCAGTCGCTGCATCGGGTCCGTGACGCACAGTCCTCGCACGGCGCTGGTGTCTTCGATCTGATCGTTTGCGACGAGGCGCATCGCACGACAGGTGTCGTCTCAGACCAATCCGGCATCAGCCGCGACAGCGGCTTCCAGATGGTCCACGACAACGAGCGCCTGCGGGGACGCAAGCGGCTCTACATGACGGCCACGCCCCGCATCTACACCGCGGCATCCAAGAAATCGCTGTCGGGCCGCGGCATCGAGACCGTCGACATGGATGACGGCGACACGTACGGCCCGGAGCTGGAACGGCTCTCGTTCAAGGAGGCGGTCGAGCAGAACATGCTCACCGACTACCGCGTCATCGTCCTGGGCATTCACGCCGGCGCAGTCACGGCCGGTGTGCGCAAGCGGCTCCTTGCCTTGGGCGATGAATCGACCGGCTCGCAGGCACAGCAAGGCAGCGCCAAGCCGCTGGTGGTGAGCAACGAAGATCTCCAGCGTCTGCTCGGCACCTCGCTCGCCATCAACGGCATGGCCGAAGGTGATGACCTCGAAGTGCCGCAGCGGCTGGATCGCACCATCGCATTTGCCAACTCCATCGCTCGGTCCAAGTTCTACGCGCAAGGGCTTCAAGATCCACAGTTGCGCAGCCTGATCACCCGCCGGCGGCGGCGCCGCGGTGACGAAGCAGGAGCGGTGCCCGTCGAAGCGAGTCACCTCGACGGCACAGCACCTGCGTTCGAGCGCAACGAGGAATTGCGCAAGCTCGCACGTGCGAGCACAGACCGGTGCGCACGGGTGATCTGCAACGCGAAGCTGCTTACCGAAGGAGTGGATGTGCCGTCGCTCGATGCCGTCGTGTTCATGGAGCCGCGGGACAGCCACGTCGACATCGTCCAGGCCGTCGGACGGGTCATGCGCCGCGCCGACGGCAAGCGCCTCGGCTACATCGTCATCCCCGTGCCTGTGCTGCCCGGGGAAGACATCGCCGCTGCCCTAGGAGACCGCTGAGCAATTGCCGGATCTTCGTCTTCGGCCAGGTAAAACCGCAGGTCAGAAGCTTGCGGCAGTCGCCGAAATCGGATAAATCAGCAGTCTCCTAGAGGAGGGCGGCAGCGGATACGAAGCCGTCGGGCAGGTGCTTCGGGCGTTGCAAGCCCACGACGGCCGGCTGGCCGAGTCACCCGTCAGATTCGTCACGATCGGCGAGGTCAAGCCAGTACCCCAGTCGAAGGGCGACGCTGACGGCAGTGATGGATTCGAAAGCGACGTCACCCAATTGGAATTCGACCTCCGAGGCGCCGGGGATTCGATCTTTGCTCAGGTCGTCGCCGCATCCGGTTTGGGCACCGCTGGCAAGCTCGTCGCTGACGAATTGGGAGCCACGGTCAGCTTCGCCGGTGCGCGGTTCAGCGACGGCGATCTCGCCGAACCCTTGGCGGCGGCGCTCGGCAGCCTCGCCGTCACTGACGCCAACAAGGCCGACATCTGCAAGGTTGCATCGCTCGTGCTCATCAACGCCTGCCTGCTGCACCGCCGGCTGCGCGAGGTGGCTCGGTTCGGCGACGTCGCGGACCTCGCACGAGTCTCAGGCGCCGAGGACCCCGCCGCGGTGCTGACCACTGCTTGGCAGCGCATCCTCGAACACGACTACGAGCCAGTGTTTGCGCCTGCCCTCAGCGTGCTGGCAGCGTTGCCGCAGCGGCCCTTTGCGGCAGGCGCGTTGCGGAGCCTCGCAGAATGCGCGAACCGCACAGCCGATTCGCTCAGCGAGATGGGCTACGACCACGCCGGCCCGCTGTATCACCGCATCCTGCCCAATGCAGAGTCATACGGCGCCTTCTACACCAAGAATCTGTCGGCACTCATGCTGGCACGGCTGGCAATCGATGAGAGCTTCGCCGACTGGACGGATCCTGAGCACATAGCCCGACTGCGGGTCATGGACCCTGCCTGCGGCACCGGGACGCTCCTCATGGCAGCGCTACGAGTGCTCAAGCAACGCGTCCACGAGGCTGGCCACCACTCGGACGGTGATGATGCCGACCCCGACGGTGCCGAGCTGCACAAGACCATCGTCGAGAACGTGCTTCACGGGCTCGACATCAACCTGCCGGCCATCCAGTTCGCTGCATCGAACTTCACCTTGGGAGCTCCGACTGTCGACTACCGCAAGATGAACCTGTTCACGCTCAAGCACGGCCCGCAGCCTGACGGAACGATGAAGGCCGGAACGCTTGAGGTGCTCGGCTTCGCCGATTCCGAGGCGTCGCTGCGCAACCTGGTGCGGCACACCAACGCAGGGAGCGTGGGTACCCAGCTGACCGATTCCGGCGCGGAGTTCCCGATACGGGACATCGATCTCGTGATCATGAACCCGCCGTTCACGAACAACGTCAAGAAGAACTCGCAGTACTCACCCGCTCAGAAGAAGGCCATGCAGCAGCACGAACTTGGGCTCCGCGATGTGTTGCTGCAGTCCGATCCGGCTGCCGGTGCCATCATCGACGCCAACAGCATCCGCACCTATTTCACACCGATCGTGGAGCGAATGTCGGCGTCTCGCGGCGCAACCGTCGCTTCCGTGGTCCCCACGACCGCATGCACCGCTTCGTCAGGGCAGAAGGAGCGTCGCTTTCTCGCAGAACGGCTCTACATCGAGACGGTCGTCACATCACACGACCCGAAGAACATCAATTTCTCCGAGAACACCGGCATTCACGAGTGTCTGCTCGTCACCCGGCGTCGAGATGATTGGCCAACGTCCCCCGCGGACGACCCGCCGACCCGATTCGTGTCGCTTCGCAAGATGCCATCGAGCCCCGAAGAGGCCCTCGCTGCGGCAGATGCGATTGCGAACGGCGATCCTGGCGAGTGGGGCAATGTCACGCTGTGGCCGGCCGAGCGCGTGCGCGAGGGCGATTGGACACCGGTTCAGTGGTTCGACGGCGAACTGGCGGGTCTCGCATTGTCACTGGAGACCGGCGACCTCGCATCGTCCGGTGTCGGCGATCTTTTCCGGGGGGGTGCGGACCTTCAGGCCAAGCAATCAGAGGCGCCTTCGTCCCTTCCGCGCACACCAACGACTCGAATCAGCCGACTACCGACGAACAGTCGGACCTGGGGGTCAGCGAATACAGGACGCCTTCCAGAAGCGAGTTCTGCAATGACTCGGTCAGGGCATCTGTCACAGAATCGACTCGAGCGAGTCTCCCAAAGACGGAACATCGGCCCATCGGGTCGTCGCATTCAAGACGGCTTCAAGCCAGCGGTTCAGCCATGAGCTACCACGCCTTCTGGTCGGCGTCCGCGAAGCTCCGTCGCACCATGCGTGCCTCACCGGAGCAGCCGATCGAACCTCGGCCCGGCAAAGAACAGCTGGCGGCGCGCTACTGGGCCCAGCGCAGCAAGCTTCTCGTGTCCAGTCGGCACCGAACGACCAATGCACTGCTGACCGCTGTGTACAGCGAGACGCCAGCGGTTGGATCGGCGTGGGTCCCAGTTGCCGTCAGGGAAGACGACGAAGCAAAGTCGCTTTGTGCTTGGTGGAACAGCACGCCTGTCAGATTGATGCTCTTCAATCGGCGATCAAAGACACTCGACTATCCGTCGTGGTCGTTGGATCAGCTGAGAAGCGTCCGTGTGCCTTCGCCCGTCAACCCTGGTTGGGGTGGCTTGCTGGCGGCCTACGAGGAGGCCTGCGACATTGAACTTCTGCCGCTGCGGGACGGCGAGCAATGTGAGGGGAGGCGCATCATCGACCGCGCTGCTGCACAGGTCCTCGGCATTCCCGAAGCCACGATCGCTGACTGGCGCCGGCGGCTCGCGTGCGAACCCACCATCTCCAATCGCCCCGCCGGCGTGAAAGGCGCATGAGCGCAATGTCATCCCTAGCCAGTCGGGCGAGCCGCGCTGAGCCACCAGGCTCGTCGCGCGTCCGAGTCCCTATCCACGCAGGCCGTTGATGCCGAGCCGGGCTGCATCGGCGAGCTCAGCTATGAGGCCGCGCGGATAGGTGGAGCAGATTTCAGCGCATTTCATGCTGAGCAAGGACCTCGGCCGCGAACTTGCAGGTCAGAGGATCGGCTAGCGAGTCAGCGGTCACAGCATTTCCGCAGATCAGCGCCTATCCGCTCATCCTCTATGTCGCGAGGATCGGATGTCGCTAGCCGGCCACTTGGGCTGCGCGGCGTTACAGCAGCGACATCGACGGGATCAACGAAGCCTGATCGTGCCAACAGCGCACCCGCACGCCGACCACAACGCCAAGGAATGCTCGGGACCCGATCGCCTACCGCGGGATCGCGTTGTGTCACACCCCTCGCATACGGTTGTTCTATGTCGAAAAACGGCTTCGAGGCCAGCCAGCGGGAGCGCACCGCACACGCCGGGGCTGTTCCGCAGGCAGCCAATCTGGCGGGCAGCGCCGAGGCCGGATCGGAGCGCGAGAACTCACCTGTGCGAGCGACACTCCCCGCCAACAACATGACCGACAGCGCCGAGACCCGCCCTGGGGCTAACCGTAAGTCGGATGGTGTTTGTGTAGACGCAGTGGACGTGGTCGGGCTTTGCGGGCCGGGTCTGCGAGCTCGTCTGGGTGAGATCGCTCGGGCCGAGTCGCGGCTGGCTGTGATGAAAGCCGACGCGCTGGGGGAGATCGCCCGCCGCAGCGGCGACGGCGCTGCTGCGCATGCCGCGGTGAATGAGATGGCGGTGTCGGGCCGTAAGGCACGCGGCGAGGTCCGCGAGGCCGTGCGACTGGGCGAGCTGGACGCCACTCGGGCCGGGCTCGCCGCGGGCACGGTGCCGGTAGGCCACGCACAGCTGATCGCCCGCGCCACCGGCGACGCCCCGATCGACGAGGCGATGCTGGCCACGCTGGCACCCCGGGAGGGCTATGACGAATTCCGCCGCACCGTCGCGCGCCATGTCGCCGAGGTATCCCGCAACGACGGCGCATCAGTGCTCGAACGCCAGCGGCAGGCACGCACCGGCACGATCCGCACCCGCCACAGCGACGGCATGACTGTCGTGCACCTCGAAGTCGACCCCCTCACCGGCGCACGGCTCGGCACCGTGATCGCGGCTGCTGAGCGGCGGCTGTTCCGCAACGAGGAGCGTGCTGAGCGACGCACTCCCCCACAACGCACCGCAGACGCCATCACCGAACTCATGTTGGACCCCGATGCGAAACGTCCTGCGGGAGCGTCGCTGATCGTGGTCGCCGACTACGACATGGTGAACCGCGAGCTTGTCAATGGCCGGCTCGCTGACGGCACGCCGATCCCGATCGGCGAGATCGCCAAGATCGCCGCCGACGCCCAACTGCTGCCCACCATCTTCGAGGCAGCCACCGGGGACCTGCGCATGGGACGCACCACCCGCACCGCCACCGATACACAGCGCGCAGCCCTCGCGCTGCGCGACAAGGGCTGCGTCGGCTGCGGCATTCCGCCCGAACGCTGCCAACACCACCACATCAAGTTCTGGCGACACCAAGGACCCACCGACTACTGGAACCTCGTCACCGTCTGCGCCGACTGCCACAACGACAAGATCCACCAAGAAGGCTTCACCGTCGAATGGAACCCCGACCCCCACACCCTCGGCTTCGGACTCAAACCGCCAGATCAGTCGCCGAGCGGCCGACCACTGGCCGCACCGAGAGGCCAGCAAACAGGCCAGCCATCAGGCCGACCGAGTGACGGAGCCCACCGCCGCAACGGGCCTCGGGCGCCCCCGCGTTGAACACCGCGGGGCGACCCGCAGCCGGCAAGACCATCGCCACCTCACGGAACCGCCACTCAGCAGAAATGTGTACGGATCAGCGAGCGGGCGGATCGACGCTTCAGCTTGCACACAGACCAGGCGGTCAGCCGAGCCGATGGGGCCGACAGGCTCGCCTTGGCCACAACCGTCACGCCAACAGGATGTCGATGTCGAGTCGTGCTGCGTCGGCAAGCGCCGCGATGTCGTGAGGGTCCGAGGTCACAATCTGGTCGCCGCTGCTGCACATCGCGACAAGAGCCGCATCGATGGCGTCAAACCTGCCGGCCAGCGCTTGCAAGACACCGGCCCGGCGTCCGAGGGTCTCGTCGAGAGGTACGACGATGGTGCCGAACAAGGCTCTCGCCAGCCGGAACTGGCGACCTGAGCCACCACGCCAAACCTGCGCCACAACGCCACCATGAGTCAAAGGCGGGTAGCCGACCCGGTGAGCTTGCTCCATGCGCTCCCAGAGCGCCGACGCATCGCGTTCCAAGGCGATGAGCGCCCCAGCATCAAGCACCAAGCTCACGCTCGGCCTTCTGTCGCTGCCATTCCTTGCGGAATTGGTCTGCTTCTTCGCAATCAAGCCGACGGCGCTCTTCCAGCTCTTCGTCGGTGATCTTGCCGAACTCTGCTTCGTAATCTGCAATTGCCTCTCCGAGCGCCTTGAGGCGACGCCGGTGCTCGGTCTTGTCGGCAATCGCCTGGTTCACCCACGCGCTCACCGAAGAGGCGTCGCCATCGCTCACTGCTGCGCTGGCTTCATCGAGGAGGTCCGCATCGATCGTCAAGGTAATCCGACGCTTGCTCATACCTTCATCGTATTCTGGGAGCGCGACCGCACACGTGCAACGCATCGGCGTTCTGGGCCGACTTTCGGGTCCCCGTCATGCCCAACGCCTACCCCGACGGCGTCGCGACCGATCGGAGGTGCGAGGCGCTGGCACACGCCAGTGACAGTGGCAGTCAGGCTGTGCTTGGCGCCCGGCGCAGGAGGCGCTTGAGGCGGTTGACGGCTGGCGTCCAGAACCATTCGGGCTCGGTGAAGCGTCGATGGTTCTCGCCGGGCAGCTCCATCGGGTCGTAGTAGTTCTTGTCGGTCTTCTTGCGCAGGTACGCCGATTTCTTCAGCACCTGCAGGTACGCGTAGAGGGTGCCCTTGTGCGTCCAGCCTTGGCGGTGGTAGTTCCAGTTGTCGGGCGCGAGACGCTGCGCAGCTTCGAAGTGCCGAAGCGCACGCTCGCTGTCACCGGCCGATTCGAAATGCAGTGCGAGCTTGAACGTGGGCTCGGCCAGCAGCGTTTCGTCGTCGACGGGCTTGAGATGCGCCGCCAGCTCTTCGGCAGACCAGACGAACTCGCTCTCGGGCCCTCGCTCGATCCAGTCCCGAGTCGCATGGGCGAAGGCGTCGTTGCCGAGGCGGACCTTGCCGAGCCCGAACTTGATCGTGGTCTCATCGGGGAAGACGCCCTCGTTGCTGCGGACTATGCGTCCATCCTCGTCGATCCACGCACCAGAGGGCACGTTGACCCAGCCGAACAGCGAGCTGATCCGATGCGTCGGGTCGACAATGCACCGAAACGTCGGCTTGGCCTTGTCAAACCACTTGCCCGCCGCAGCCTCGCCTTGGGAGTCCTCTGCAACGCTGATCAGCTCGAACCGGTCTGGCCCGATCGATTCGTACAGCTCCTGCCACACGGGCAGGTTCACCCGGCAGCCTCACCACGACGCCCAGGTGAACAACACCACCTTGTGGCCCCGCAGGTCGGACAGTCGCACTGTGTCGCCGTTGCGGTCGGTCATCTCGAAGTCGGGAGCGAGCCCCGACTCCAGCCCTATCCGGCGCACTTCGGGCACCGAGCCGAGACTCCACACGTCGCCGTCGCGCACGTGCTTCTGGCCGATCTTGTCGGCAAAGGCCGAGTAGCAGAACCACACCCGGTCATCGGCATCGGCGATCCACGCCTCTCGCTCGGGCTCGAACAGCGGCACGCAGATCTCGCCGAGACACACGCCCTCAGGCTTCAGCTGCCAGCCGGTGGCCTGCTCGAGCTGGTCCACCCGCACCCACAGGCTGTCGGTGTCATCACTTCGCTGAGCGATGTCACTGCTGCTGTCACTCGTCAGGACGATCACGGTTGTCCTCTGCTCTCGTGCCCCTGTCTCAGCCGACGGCACCCCCGGGGGGGAGGACCTAAGGAAGCGCTCCGCCTTCGGTCATGCCGAGCAGTATCTGACCGTACTGCTCGTAGACGACGGCCGACACCATCAGGTGCGACTGCACGGTGTAGATGTCGCGCAGGATGCGCTGCATCTCGCTGCCGTTCATCACCGCGCTCCCGCCGGTGAGGCGAAACAGCTCGCCCACGAGGTCGATCGCCTCGTCGGTGCACCACACCGCCGCCGCCTGGGCCTCGGTGACCAGCGCCGGGTCGGGCGGGCCCGCAGCGGCCGAGTCGAACATGCGCTCCATCGCATCGGCCATCGCCAGCGCACACGCGTTCATGCGAATCGTGCCCTGGCCGACGGTGCGCTGGAAGACCTGCCGGTCGGCCAGGCTGACACCCCCGACATATCCCCGCCGCTTTTCCATGGCGCTCTCGCTCGCCGTGCGCAATGCCAGCCGTCCGAGCGCATAGGCAAAGCTGCCGTGCTCGTTCACAACGAAGGCGGGCAGTCCCAGGCGCATGAGCGCTCCGCCCTTCGGCGGCTCGCCTGAGAACACGTCCACCGCGAAGCTGTCGGGGACGAACACGTCGTCCAGCTCGTAGTCGCAGCTGCCCGTGCCGCGCATGCCGAGGGTGTGCCAGTTGTCGTGCACGATGACATCGCCGGTCGGCACCACCGCCCTGACGATCGGCGGACCGTCGCCTTCGCAGAACACCGGCACCGTCACCCAATCGGCATGCTCGACGCCGCTGCCCCACGCCCACCGACCCGACACCCGGTAGCCGCCCTCGACGCGGCGGGCTGCACCACCGGGACGCAGCGACGCCGCCATGAACGGGAAGCCGCCGGCCAGGATGCTCTCGGCGGTCTCGTCTGCCAGCACCGACAGCGTCGCCCCGGTCGCCGAGGCGGTGATGAACATGCACCATGCCGCCGCAGGGTCGATCATCGTGACCGCCTCGATCACGTCCATCTGGGTGACCGGGTGCGCTTCGGCGCCGCCCAGAACCCTCGGCGACTTCAGCTTGAACAGGCCCGAGGATCGCAGCGCCTCTACCGAGGTCGGCGACAAACGCCGCAACTGCTCGGACTCGTCCCGGCCGGCTGCCAGCGCATCAGCGGCCGAGTCGACCGCTGCCAACAGGTAGGCCCGGTTGGCTTCCCGGTCCTGCGGGAACTCGTTCTCGTGAGCGCTCACTGCCCGCTCAGATCGCGTCGACGATGTGCTGGAGCTCGCTGAGATCCCGAGAGATCACCGAGGCGCGAACCTCGTCGGGCTGATCGGCGAACTTGGCGTCGCAGTGAGGCCCACTGAGGTTGTGGATTCCGGATTCCTCCACGGTCGGACCCCATTGGTTCCCGCCGTTCTCGCCGAACTGCCCCGGATCGGTCATGTCGATCAGGTTGGGGCCATAGCTGGCATCCACCCGGTCGCCGTCGCACATGTGCTCGTGCACGTGTCCGAAGGGGTCGTGCCAGTAGTCGTAGACCTGCGAGCCGTAGACGTGCCGCCCGATGCCCCATGCCAGCGAGTACGGCGCTCCCTCGGCTGCCCGCTCCCGGAAGTGCATGTGCCCCCGGAAGACGTCGTCCATGCTGAACACCTCGAACGCTGCGTGGCTGAACTGTGCCTCGGGAGTTCCGTCCATGAGCGGCAGCACCAGCATGCTGTGGTGATCGGTCTCCGCCTCGCCCCGGTCCATCCGCATGAACTGGATCATCACGTCCGAGCCGGTGGCCTTGATCAGCTCCACCAGCGGTGGCGGGAAGTGCTCTTCCGCGCCAGGAGGGATGATCATCCGGCCCACATCGCTCACGAGAATGCCGAAGGTGGCTTCGAGGAACTTCATGAAGGCCTGATGCGCGCCGGGCGGCACGGCCGCCACGACGTGACCCAGCCGGTACACCTCAGGCGGGCCGGGATCCTTCTTGATCGGGTAACGGTTCCCGGAGACATCCTGCTCGACACCGACACGATCGTCCACGCCGGCATGGTTGTAGGTGTGGCGGTCGCGCCTGGGCGCGAGCGGCTCGGCCTGCTGGCCGTGCACCGCTTCGAGCACGAATCCGCTGACCGGCTCGACGAAGTGGACCCGCTTGCCGCCGCCGAGTTGGCCTTCGACACCGCCGATGTCGTGGACCGGCGAGCAGCCAGGCACTGCGGCAGCGATCGCTGCAAGGTCGTCCTCGGTGTCGACATCGAATGCGAAGCCGATGAACTTGGCAGGTCCCCGGTGCACGACATGGAGGAAGGGCATCGGCTCGAGGCCCCGTGAGATCAGCACCTCGTCGTCACGGTGGGCGACGACGAGTCCGAAATCGTTGACGAACGCCTCCATGGCGTCGAGATCGGGCGCAGAGAACCGGATGTAGGCGACGTCTTTCGCTTTCACGATCGGCGCCGCTGTTTCGGGCAGGGTCGCAGTGTCGGACATGTCACCTCTTCGTCGGCGCAAGTACGGTAACCCAGCGGCCTGATCTCATCCGATGCGACGCCGAGCGGTCGAGTGCACACAGAACCTCCAGCTCGACGGCGGCAGTTACGGCGGGGTCTTCTGAGCCACTGCTGAGCAGCGCCTCAGCTCGCCGACGGGGGCGGCACGGCGTCGTCGGGCACCCAGTTGCCGTGAAAGCCGTAGGGCACGCGTTGGGGCAGCGGCACCCGGGCCACCGGTGAGCGGCTGAGGTCGCGGGCATCGAGAATGACCAGTTCGCTGCCGTCGACCGTCTCGTCGTAGACGTAGGACATCAGCCAGCCGTCGTCCTCGGCGCTGCCGTCGGGATCGGGCACGAACACGGCCTCGGCGCTGCCCCGGCCGGGGCCGTGGTCGTGGTACTCGGCCGTGCCGCTGTCGTAGTCGAACTTGTAGTTGGCCCCCGGAATGAGGCCGTCACCGACGCCGACCGTGTATCCGAACCGATGCTTGCGGGCGGTCCGGTCGGCGCGGACCTGGGGGAACTCGTGGAACCGGTCGTCGACGCGCTCCTCGCTGGCCCGGCGGCTCACCGGGTCGATGGTCCAGCGGTCGAGCGTGGGCCGGGAATCTCCGGCGGGTCCCAGCTTGTCGCGGTCGAACATCTTGTCGTAGCGGCACAGGTCGATCACCACGCGCCCGTCGTCGTCCTCGTAGGCATTCAGCGGGTGGAAGACGTAGCAGAGCCCGACATCGCACCAGATGATCTCGTCGGCCGTGCCTTGGCGGGGCAGCAGGCCGACCCGCGCGCCGTAGTCGGGGTCCCAACGGAACGGGAAGGTCGCCTCCTCGCTGAGCGCGAGATCCAGATCGAGCGTGACCGGCAGGTCGTAGATGACGGCGTAGTTCTCGGTGAGCGACATGTCGTGGATCATCGACATGCCCGGCAACGGCACATCGACCGTCTTGCGCACCCGACCGTCGGCGCCCACCACGACGTACTCGACGTGATCGAACAGGTCCTGCCACGCATAGCAGACCGCGTGCAGCTCGCCGCTGCTGGGATCCAGTTTCGGATGTGCCGTGAATCCGGTCTTCAGCGTTCCGGAGAAGTCGTTGCGACGCACCGTCTCGAGCTCGTAGCCCATCTCCACCGGCACCACGCCCGCTTCGACGAGCGCCCACGTCGTGCCCGCAAAGCCCCAGACGCTCGTATTCGCGGAGAAGTCGAGCGAGCCGACAGGCCCCGGCACCGCAGGTTCGCCCAACGCCTCCACCACGTCGTGGCCACGCACCCAGCGGTTGCGGTACCACTCTGCACGGCCGCCGCGCAGCCGCACCCCGTGCACCATGCCGGTGCCGACGAACCAGTGGCTCGTGGCCGGATCGGTGGGCACGATCGGGTTCGGGCCGTTGCGCAGGTAGCGGCCTTCGAGCGCTGCGGGTATCTCCCCGATCACGTCGAGGTCGAACGCCGTGACCTCGGTGGAAACCGGGGCGAAGTTGCCCTCGCTGTAGGTGTTGGTCTGCTGCGTCTGGGCAGTATCGGTCATGCGGCTTAGATTCGCAGATCGACGTAGCGACCGATGACGTTACGAGTCACGGCCGACACGTCGTCGTGCTCGAGCCCATATGCCCAGTCGGTGCAGCCAGTGGTGAACACCTCGCCGCTGCCTCGCTCGAACCAGCCCATCACGGCCGCGCCGTACGCGAAGCGCTCCCGGTTCTCAGGCGTGTCGCCGCCGCCGAGGCGCTCGGTCACCCAGTTGAGCTCGCCGATGTAGCTGTCGGGCATCCCAGGCGGCGCTTCGGCGGTCTCCCACAGGTGGGCCGGCGCGGTGCCCAGCACCTCGAAGTTGGCCGGCGTTCCGCCGGTGGGCTTGGCGACCGGCAGCCCGTCCATCAGCTCGAGCTCGCAGCCGTCGCACTCGTAGCCCACCACGACCGGTTCGCCGCCCAGCACGTCGCCGGCGATCAGCCTCAAGCCGTCGAATGCCCAATGGCCCGGCCGCCAGATCGTGTACCCGCCGGATCCCTTCGGGGCACGGCGGCAGTGGGCGTAGCCACCGCGGGTGAACGAGACGCCGGTCATCTCGTTCTCCGGCCGGCCGGTGAGCGGGTCGCTCCACATGGTGGACACGGTGTGCTGCTCGTCGGTGCCCATGACCGGGTCGAGATCGAAGTCGAGCTTGTAGCCGATCACCCGGTCGTCGCCGCCGAACCGCACCTGCCAGAACGACGTGTTGCCCGAGAAGAACGCAGCCGCGCCCCCGCCGTCCACCCAGCCCTCGACGTGATCGCGCATCTCGGCCGACCAGTACTCGTCGTGGCCGACGCTGATGTACAGCCGTCGCCCGTCGAGCAGATCGGGCCGGGAGTGCAGGTCGAGACTGGTCGCGTAGTCGAGCGGCACGCCGTTGCGCTCGGCCCAGCTCACGAACAGCCGCTCCCAGTTCGCCCACCCCGCCGCAGCCGACCAGTAGGAGTAGTTGTCGAAGTACTCGTCGACCTCGCTGCGAGGCAGCTGGCCGAAACGGGCGACCCGGTAGCGGTGCGGGTCGGGCTTGTCCAGGAATCCCCGCGGCAGCGGCCGGTGCTGGGACGATTCGTGCCCGCCGGTGTAGAAGCTGGGCCCGCCCCAGTCGTTGTAGGCAGCCCATGTCGAGGTGGACAGCACCAGCAGCGTCTCGGCGGGCTCGGCGGCACGCACCACGAAGAACGCCTCGGCCACCTCGCCGTCGGTGCCGTGCAGGCGAACCAGGTAGAAGCCGGGCAGCCACGCCGGGTCGATGCTGAGCGACAGCGAAGGAGTCCAGCCGCAGCCCTCGGTGGCGCAGTCGTCGGGCACCGGCTGCTCGCCGACCGCCAGGTCCCGGGTCTCGACACGCTGCTCGGCGGCGCCGATCCGCAGCACCTCGACCCGGCACTGCCCGCCGTCGCCGCTGACCATCAGGTCGATGCTGTCCCCCGCCACGCCGCTCTGCGGCCAGCAGTACCCCGCGATCATGCGGCGACCGTAGTTGGCCTGTCGCCATGGCGGTACGGGTGCGACAGAGTACGGCCAGGCGGCCGCGTCCCGCTGTTGTCGAGGCGGCAGATGGGGTGCTGTCGGCTCAGTTGGCGGCGATGAAGTCGACCAGCACCTGGGCCAGCTCGGGGCCCTTGTCCTCCTGCAGGAAGTGCGATGCGCCCTCGATGGTGACGTGGGCCTGGCCTTGGGCGCCGGGAACCAACTGGCGGAACGGCTTGTCGCCGCCTGCCGTCACCGGGTCCTGGTCGCTGAAGCAGCACAGGAACGGCTTGTCGAACTGCCGCAGCACCCCCCAGGCATCGCGGTTCGGCTGCGCCTCGGGATCGTCAGGCGATGTGCAGACGTGCGACGGCCAGGCGCGCGCCCCGGCCTTGTAGGAATCGTCGGGGAACGGTGCGTCGTATGCGGCGATGACCTCAGGCGCGAAGTCGGTGATGCAGCCGCCGTTGACGATGCCGCCGATGGGGAAGACGGGCGACTCCCGGGCGTACGTCTGCCAGTTCATGAAGGCGTCGCTGGGCGAGCGATCCCCGGTGGGCAGGCCGGTATTGGCGATGGCCACCCGGGCGAACCGGTCGGGCTGGGCGGTCACGAGCCGCAGGCCGATCAGCCCGCCCCAGTCCTGGCCGAAGAAGGTGATGTCGCTCAAGTCGAGCACGTCGAACACGAGGCTCGACATCCACGTCACGTGGCGGGCGTAGGTGTAGTCGGACTGCTCGGCGGGCTTGTCGCTGCGCCCGAAGCCGATCTGGTCGGGCACGATCACCCGGTGCCCGGCTTCGGCGATGGGCCGGATCATGTGGCGGTACAGGTAGGCCCAGGACGGCTCGCCGTGCAGCAGCAGCACCAGGTCGGCATCGGGCGGCCCCTCGTCGAGGTAGTGGACCCGCAGCGAGCCGCCCTCGCCGCCGTCTCTGTCGGAAATCGGAATCTCGACGTAGTGCGGCTCGAAGTCGTATCCCGCCAGATCGGCAAAGCGCTCGTCGGGCGTGCGAAGGGTCTTCATGGTGTTTGCTCCTGTGTTTCGATTTGGGCCAAGACGAGTTCTGGGTCGGCGTCGGGCGGTGCGAGCCGGCGCAGGCGGGCGCTGAAGCCGATGTAGTCCCACATCAGGTGCTGGCCGTCGCGCCACCGGCGAACCTCGATCGGGCCGGTGCCCAGGTCATGACCGTGGGGCCGCAGCACATGCACATCGGCCTCGAAGCAGGCAACGACGTGGATCTCGACCGTCTTGTCGAATTCGGCGACGTCGTGCACGCCATTGCGCAGCGTGCCGTCGCAGCGCATGTCGTGGATGATGCCCCCACCGGTCACCACCACCCGGTCGCCGGCTTGCTCGATGCGCTGCACCCCGCCCAGCGCGGGATGGCAGGGCTGCGCGACGCCGTCCTGGGTGACCTCCACGGTCTGCCAAAAGCCGCGCATGTCCGGCGCGCCGTCGCAGAGCGGCTGGGTGCAGCCGGCCAGAACCGGCGGCGGCCACCGTGTCCAGCCGCCCTCTGGCGTGTACGCGACAGGAATCGAATCGGCGGTGAGGGTCATCGGGTGCTCCCCTATTGGCGTGCCATCTCGGTGCGTGCTGTTGTCTCGGCTTCGGATCGCGACGCTCCGCCCCGGTCGATCTCGACAGCATGCAGGGCGCCGCTGAATGCGAATGGCGCCTCGTACCTCGGCGACACGGCCTGCCCGTGGTCGAAGCCGACGCTGGAGCCGATCGAGGAGATGATGCGCATCATGTACGGAAGCTCTGCGCTCCCGCAGGGCTCGCCGTCGATCGCCAGCTCGATGACGCCCTCGGCGCGGCTTGTGCGACGCAGCCGTGCCGTCAGGACGCAGTCGCCCGCGGGCACCTCGATGTCGGACTCGACGACCGTGTGCTCGCCGAATGAGTTGTAGTCCACGACGAGCCGGCCGCTTTGCACGAACACCGTCATGCCCGAGTTGGCGTTGCCGGTCGCCCACAGCACGCCGGCGTCGGCGTCTGCGCGACTCACGCGCGCAGTCAGTTCCCACGATCGACCCGACGGCGACGCCGAAGCCGACGAGGGGATCGGCGACAACGGCGGACGGTAGCGGTAGCGCCGGCTGGTCGGGTGCGGCGAGTGATCGTCGGGGCGGGCGACGAACAGCTCGATCATCCGTTCGTCCAGCGGCAGCACGCCGTGGCGCTCGGCCTCGGCCCACCACAGGCCGATCAATTCCTCCAGCTTGCCGGGATCAGTGGCCGCAAGATCGTTGCACTCGGAAAGGTCCGATGACAGCTCGTACAGCTCCCAGCGGTCGTCGTCGAAGGAATCGCCCTTGATGTGACGCGCCACCGCCTTCCAGGTGACACCGTCCTGCTCGGCCACGAGCGCTCGGGAACCGGATTGCTCGAAGTACTGGAGCGTGTTGGCGGCCGGGGCGTCCGCATCGGCGAGCACCGAGGCGAAGGAGCTGCCGGTCACCGGAAGCTGCGCGTAGCCGCCGAAGACCTCGGGTGGCGTGATGCCCAGCAGTTCGTAGATGGTAGGCACCACGTCGGACACGTTCACGAACTGGTCCCGGCGGGCGCCGTGCTGGTCAGCGGCGAGGCCGGCGGGCCAATGCATCACCAAGGGCACATGCACCCCGCCCTCGTGGGTGTTCTGCTTGTACCACTTGAAGGGGCTGTTGCCGCACTGGGCCCAGCCCCACGGGTAATTGGTGTGCGAGTTGGGGCCGCCGATGTCGTCGAGCCTGCCTATCACGTCGTCGGGGTCGTCGAGGATGCCGTTGAAGTACTTCATCTCGTGCATCACGCCGAACGGCCCGCCCTCCTGGGAGGCGCCGTTGTCGGCCAGCACGAACAGGATCGTGTTGTCGAGTTCGCCCAACTGGCGCAGTCCGTCAGTGAGCCGGCCGATCTGGTCGTCGGTGTGGTCCAGGAAGGCGGCGAAGGCTTCCTGCAGACGGCACGCGAAGCGGCGATGGCTCTCGGGCAGCTCGTCCCAGGGTTTCACGCCCGGATTGCGGGGCGCCAGCTGAGTGCCTTCGGGGATGATCCCCAGCGCGAGCTGTCGCTCGTACCAGCGCTGGCGAACCGCATCCCAGCCATCGTCGAATCGTCCCCGGTACTTGTCGAGGTAGGCCTGCGGCGCCTGGTGCGGCGCGTGGGTCGCGCCGAAGGGCAAGTAGGCGAAGAACGGCCGATCCGGTCGCACGCCCTTGCTGTCGTTGATCATGCGCAGGAGCTGATCGACCAGGTCTTCGCTGACGTGGTAGCCGTCGTCGGGCCCTGCAGGCGGGTCGATGTGGTGGTTGTCCACCACCAACTCAGGATGGAACTGGTCGGTCTCGCCCTCGAGGAAGCCGTAGAAGCGATCGAATCCCCGTGCCAGCGGCCACTGGTCGTACGGCCCGGCAGCTGAGATGTCCTCGGTCGGCGCCAGATGCCACTTCCCGCAGCAGAACGTGGCATAACCCTGCGCGCCGAGCACCTCGGCCACGGTCGCGGCGTGATTGGTGATGTGGCCGAGCTGGTGCGGGAAGCCGGTCCGGTGGTTCGACACCGAGCGCATGCCCACCGCGTGCTGGGATCGGCCGGTCAGCAGCGACGCCCGCGTCGGCGAGCACAGCGGGGTGACATGGAAGTTGGTGAACTGCAGCCCGTCAGCCGCAAGCGCGTCGACATGGGGGGTGTCGATGTCGGAGCCGTAGCAGCCGAATTGGGCGAATCCCGTGTCGTCGAGCAGCACGATGACGACGTTGGGCGCATCGGGCCCGGGGTGCGGCCGGGAGGTGAAGTGCGGCTCGGATTCGGCGAGCGTGCGGCCGATGCGGCCTTCGAACGCTGGCGGCTGTATCGGATGTGTCATCGAAGCTCCTGGGACGATGCCGGGTACGAGTTGGCGTGATCTCGCGGGTTCACAGCGTGACCGTGGTGAGGTCGTCGCCGATGATGACCTCACCGTCGAAATGTGCTGCCGCTAGATCGATCCACTCGGGGTATTGCTCGGGGGTGGGCGGGGGAACCATGTGCGTCAGCACCAACCGCTTTGCGCCGACTCTGGCGGCGGTCTGTGCCGCATCCACGACGCCAGAGTGGTAGTCGAGGATGTCACGGAACATCTCGTTGGGGCTCAACTCGACAAGGTCGGTTCGGATCACGGTCTGCACGTAGGCGTCGGCCCCGGCGGCGAGCTGGTCGACACCATCGCAGGGGATGGTGTCCCCGACGATTGCGGCGGTCACCCCTTCGTGGGCGAGGCGATAGCCGAGCGTGGGCCGGACAGGCGCATGCTCGGTTGCCGCTGTGCTCACGCTCACATCGTTGACCTCGAATGTCTCGCCAGGCTCAAGCTCGGTCACGGAAACCTGCGGTTCGTTCACGAGCATGTCGTGGTGCGCAGTGCGGTAGCCGATGTCTGCTTCGAGCGCTCCGAGCTGCCGTTCGACGAACTGGGCAGTGCCGGGCGGCCCGTACACCTGCAGCGTCGCGTTGCCCTGGCTCATGATCCAGTGGG
Organism: Acidimicrobiia bacterium; assembly: GCA_022824805.1. GTDB lineage: Bacteria > Actinomycetota > Acidimicrobiia > Acidimicrobiales > Poriferisodalaceae > Poriferisodalis. The sequence goes on from JAJDZE010000150.1 coordinate 42,110, forward strand.
TGGTGATCACGTCGTTCAGCGCGCACACATGGTCGCTGTGCAGGTGGGTGATCAGCACGGCGCTCAGGAACATCGGCAGCGAACCAGCGCCGGCCATCCGCATGACGACGCCGCGGCCGGCATCGACGAGGATGTGCGTGTCGCCGGCCTTCACCAGCGTGGACGGCCCCGCCCGGTTGGCGTCAGGCAGCGGGGAGCCGGTTCCGGTCAGCACGATGTCCATGACACTCCCCTGACGGCCCTGCCGGTCCAACTGAACCTCGGTGAATCGGTGGGCACCATAGCATTCTTTTGCCAGTTTCTGTGACACAACCTCGGGACGGTTGCGGCAGGGCCTCGCGGTATGGTCCGCCCACGTCCTACCGGCGCTGGAAGGCTGGCCGAATGCGAGAACAGTCACTCCGTCGGCGCCGCTTGATCGCCGCATTGGTCGCTCTGGCCCTCGCCGCAGCCGGCTGCACGGATGCTGCCGACGACGGGACGCTCCCTGCCGCCGCGCTCGCGCCCGAAGCAACCTCGCCCGCCACGACAGCAGCCACGACGCCCGCTGCCAGCACTGTTCCGGCTGCCGCCGCTGCCGACGCGGCAACCGACGACGACGCCGAGACTGACCCGCGCGCCGCCTATTTCGCTCTCGACCGAGTGATGGACATCGGCATCGAGATCGATGTCGAGGACTGGGACACCCTGCGCCACCAGACCCGCACGCTCGCTGACGTGTTCGCAGAGATCGAGGAATACGACCTCTCGCGGCCGTTTGCCAGCATCTATATGTGGTTCAGCGCCACGGTGACGGTGGACGGCGAGACGCATGCCGATGTAGGGGTGCGCAAGAAGGGTTTCGTGGGCTCGCAGAGCTCCGCCAAACCGTCCCTCAAGCTGCGCTTCGACAGGTACGTCGACGACCAGTCCCTTTCGGGAGGCATGAACCGGATGACGCTGAACAACAGCGTCCAAGACCCCTCGATGATCAACACTTGCCTGTCGTATCGGGTGTTCGCCGCGGCTGGCATCCCCGCACCGCGCTGCAACTTCGCCACGGTGTCGGTGAACGGCACCGATCTGGGGCTGTACGTGCACGTGGAGGAGTTCAAGGCGCCGTTCCTGTCGCATCATTTCGGCAACGCGGACGGCAACCTGTACGAAGGCACGGTCAGCGACTTCACACCGGAGTACCGCGGCACGTTCGACAAGAAGACCAACGAGGACGCCGACGACTGGTCCGACATCGACGCCGTAGTCGCCGCCTTGGGCGACTCTTCCCCTGCCGGATTGACGGCGCTGGAATCGGTCGTGGACCTCGACCGGTTCCTCTCGTTCTGGGCGACGGAAGTGCTGGTGGGGCACTGGGACGGCTACGCCGGCGATCGGAACAACTACTGGTTCTATCGGGTGCCCGACGGTCGCTTCGTGTTCTTGCCGTCGGGCACCGACGGCACGTTCCACCTCTCCGATGACCCCAACCCGTTCGACAACATCTCCGACCCGCCGCCGTCGGTGCTGGCGCTCACCGCGATTCCCAACCGCCTGTACAACCACCCTGACTGGCGAGCGAAGTACGTCGCACGGCTGAAGCAGATTCTGGACGACGTGTGGCACGAGGCCGAGCTGCTGGCTGCGGTCGACGCCATGGCCGCCATCGTGCAGCAGCACGCCCTTCCGGCCGAGGCAAGAGCGGCCGACGCCGACACCGAGCGGGTGCGGACGTTCATCGGCAAGCGCAGAGACGAGATCCTTGCGGACCTCTCTGTGGGGCCGCCCGAGTGGCCACAACCCGAGGCGGCCGCGCCCCCCTCCGCCGGGTCGGGAAGCCTCGAGGTCGCCTTCGAGACGACGTGGGGAAGCAGCTCGAGTCCCAATCCGCTCGGGCAAGGAACGGTCCACAGCCTGCAGATGAACGGCGCCCCCGAATCGCTCGAACGCGTCGGGGTCTTCGCCGGTCATGCCAGCCCCGAGGAGAGCGTGCTGTTGCGCAGCGTCGAAGGGCCGGCATCCATCGTCGTCGCCGGGTTGGGTCCCGACGGCTCGGTCAACGGGATGTCGCTGGTTGTCGATCCCCGCGCGTTGGCTGCGGGAACGACGCTGGTCATCGGCGTGGATGCCCTCGCCGGGGGCATCTGGTCAATCCCGCCGGGAGCGTCGTCGCCGGAGAGCTTCTCGCCCTTCACCGAGGGGACATTGGAGTTGTCGAACGGCGGGACAGCCGCCGGCGCTGTCATCGCCGGCACGTTCTCGGGCACCTACGGGTGGTCACCGCCTGCGTCCTACGACGACGCAGGTGTCGATGCCGGCGCGCCGGGCGACGAGGCATCGGCGGCGACGCTCGACGTCGGACTGGTCATCAATGAGGTGGCTGCCAACGGCGACCCGCTCGACTGGTTCGAGCTGCACAACGCCTCGCGAGTGCCGA
>JAJDZE010000086.1 GCA_022824805.1 Acidimicrobiia bacterium
GCGCCGCTTCGCTCAGCCGTTCCGTCGGCCACGTGTCGGTGAGGGTCAGCGCCGTGGCCGTCGCGGCACCACCCGTGAGCAGTCCAGCGCCGAGAGCGGCCCAGGCCCGGCGACCGATCCGACACAGCAGCGCCGTCCCCACGACGGCAGCCGCCAGCACCACCATTCGAGCGTGCAATGCCACTGCCAGCGTCGCGATCAATCCCGCACAGGCCCACCCCCACGGGCTCGTCGCGGAACCGGCGACTCTCACGGCGAATGCCACGGCGAATGCCACAACGAGCACAGCCAAGGCAAGCAGGGTTTCGGGCCAGGCGACGCGCGAGGCGCTCGACAGCGACGGATGCGCCGCTGCAATGGCGCTTGCCGCCGCGGCCAGCCACCAGCGGCGCGAGCCGGCCTGACCAAGCAAGCCCGCCACCGCCACGGCCGCTGCGGCTGCCGCTGCGGCTGCCGCCAGCGAGTTGACCACCAGCGCCAGGTAGTGCACCGCCTCGCCTTGGGTCCCCAGCGCCGAGACCTGCGCAACAGCCACCAGCGGCGCGATCAGCAGTCCATAACCGGGCTGGAACGCGATGTCCACCGGCGCAAGCCCGTCGGCGCCGACCCATTGCGCGACACCCAGGTACGCCGGGATGTCAGGAACGGCTACCGGCCCGCCGGCCACGATTGCGATGCGCAGATGCACCGCCAGCACGGTGAGCAGCACGCCCATTCCCACTGCGGCCAATGCGAAGACCCGCGGCGCGTCACGCTCCATCCCGCCGCGAAGGCTGTCACGAATTCTCGCGACGCGGTGCACGCACGAGCGCGAGAGCCCAGCGCCCCCAAGGCCGTACGGCCGGGACATCGCAGCCGTCGGTTCATCTAACATCGGTTAGGTTTCGAGAAGGGGCGGACCATGGCAGACAGCCCGACAGCAGTGACCTCGCAGGCTCGCCCGGCGGTCAGCATCGACCCCGAAACGGGTCGCAAGATCTTCAATACCCGAGCAGCGAAGGCGTCAGAGAAGATCGACGGCGTGGGCTACTCGGTCAACGCCGATAGGCATCTGAAGGAGCTGCCCCCTCCCCCGCCTGGCGCGGTGTTCAACGCCGAGGAGCAGGCGAAGTACCGCGACTTCAAGGAAGCGCGCCGGGGCGCGGCCGACTACATGGCCATGGAAGGCGAATTCAAGCGCTACCTCGACGACGTCTATTCCGAGCCGCCGATCGAGCGCGAGGCACTCGACGACGAGTGCGAGGTGCTGTGCATCGGCGCCGGGTTCGCCGGGCTGCTGCTGTGGCACAAGCTCAGCAGCGCCGGCTTCACCGACGTGCGCTTCTGCGAGAAGGGCGGCGACGTCGGCGGCACCTGGTACTGGAACCGCTACCCGGGCATCGCCTGCGACGTGGAGTCGTACAGCTACCTGCCGCTGCTCGAAGAGATGAAGTACATCCCGACGATGAAGTTCGCCTCGGGCTTCGAGATTCTCGAGTACTGCCAGGCGATGGCCGACAAGTTCGGCTTCTACGACCACTGCCTGTTCCACACCACCGTCGATTCGACGGTGTGGGACGAGGAGACCGGCCGCTGGACCGTCTACACCGACCGCGGTGATGCCATCAAAGCCCGCTATGTGATCCTGGCCAACGGCATCCTCACCAGCCCCAAGCTGGCCCGCATCGACGGCATGGCGAGCTTCGCGGGCGAGTCGTTCCACACGTCACGCTGGGACTACAACATCGACCTCGAAGGCAAGCGGGTGGGCATCATCGGCACCGGCGCCACCGCCGTGCAGGTCATCCCCGAGATCGCCAAGGTGGTGGGCGAGCTGTACGTGTTCCAGCGGACGCCGTCGTCGATCGACGTGCGCGACCAGCGGGCAACCGACCCTGAGGAGATCGCCGAATGGGCAACCGAGCCCGGCTGGGCACGGGCCCGTCGCAAGCGGTTCTCCCGCATCTCGTCTGGCCGCACCGCGATCAAGGCCAATGACGACTACCTCGCCGGCCGGGTCGACGACTTCAAGGAGCGCAAGCAGCACGCCCGCAAGCTGTCGCCCGACGAGATGGTGCAGAAGCAGCTCAACACCAACTTCCGGATCATGGAGCAGATCCGTGCCCGGGTGGACGCGATCGTGGAAGACCCGGCGACCGCCGAGGCGTTGAAGCCGTACTACCCCTACGGCTGCAAGCGGCCCACCTTCCACGACGAGTACCTGCCCACGTTCAACCTGCCCCACGTGCACCTGGTCGACACCGCCCCGATGGGCGTGCAGGAGATCAACGAGCGTGGCGTGGTGCACGAGGGCATCGAGTACCCGCTCGACGTGCTGATCTACGCCACCGGATTCCAGTGGATGGCGACGTCGACGTTCAACATGATCAGCGGCCGCGACGGCGTGACGCTGAGCGAGAAGTGGCAGACCGAGGGCACCCGGACGTTCCTGGGCCTGCACAGCCACGGATTCCCGAACCTGTTCATCGTGTCGGGCCCCCAAGGCGGCGGCGGAAGCTTCAACTTCACCGACGCCATCGACACCCACGGCGACTACATCGTCTGGATGCTCACCGAGATGCGCGACAAGGCGTGGAACGTGGTGGACATCACCTCCGATTCAGAAGTGAACTACGCCGAGCACTGCCGGGTGGCCGACATCACCACGGCCCCGCTGCGCGACTGCCTGTCGTATTACAACGGTCATGGCGACGCCGAGCCCGGCAGCTTGGCGTACTACGGCGGCGGCTACTGGCACAAGTGGCGGGTCGCCGCGCAGGAGTCGCTCGATCCGTACCTGTTCGAGTTCAAGCCCGATCAAGTGGCCCAGCCCACCGGCTAGCGGGAGCCCCCTACTGACTCGCGCAGTGCATCCCGTCCGCTAGCCGAGCGCCGGGCCGGTCGAGTCCGCTGCTGGCTGGCTGAAGCGGTCAGCGGTTGGACCACTTGACTTGGCGGCGTTCGAGGAATGACGCCATGGCCTCGCGGCTGTCCTCGGTGAGCGAAGACATGATCTGCGTGCGGTTCTCGAGGTCGATGCCGGCGCGCAGGCTGCCGATCTCGAGGTTCGACCACATGACTTCCTTGGTCATCCACACGCCGAAGGGGCTGTTGGCGGCTATCTCGGCTGCGACCCCGAGGCAGGTGTCCATGAGGTCGTGGTCGGGGACGACGGCGCTGACGAGCCCGATGCGGTCGGCTTCGGCGGCGTCGATGACCCGGCCGGTGAGCAGCAGCTCCCACGCCCGGGAGGCGCCGATGAGGCGGGGCAGCATCCAGCTCACGCCGATGTCGCAGCCTGAGATGCCGAGGCGCACGAAGGCGGTGCCGAACTTGGCGGTCTCGGCGCAGTAGCGAACGTCGGAGGCGCAGGCGATGGCAAATCCGCCGCCTGCGGCTGCGCCGTTGACGGCGGCGATGATCGGCTGGCGCACGTCGCGCATGTGGTGGACCAGCTCGGCGATCTCCTGCTGGACGGCCATGCCGCGCTGGGGGCCGCCGTGGTCCTCGGTGCCCGGCACCGTGCCGTACCCAGTCAGGTCGAGCCCGGCGCAGAATCCCCGGCCGGCGCCGGTGAGCACGATGGCACGGGTGTCGTGGTCGTTGTCGACCGCACTGAGCGCATCGTGGAGATCGCTGACCAGCCCGTGCGTGAGTGCATTCATGCGTTCAGGCCGGTTGAAGGTGATGCGGGTGACGCCGTCGGCGGGCGCATCGATGGTCAGGTTCTCGTAGCCGTCGGACATCTCGGCATCCTCTCGCTCACCGCCCAGCGATGGCATGCAGCGGTTTCGTACAGCGACAGCACAGTAGCCAGCGAGATCGGGACGCTCTCAAGCGGACCCGGGTCGGGGCAGCCCAACTAGCTTCGCCACATGGCGCAATCGCTCAGGTTCGGGATCGTGCACGACTTCCGCTGCCCGCCGGGCAGCGACGTGACGATGCCCCAGGTGTACGCCGAGACGTTCGAGCAGGTCGTGCTGGCCGAGCAGCTCGGCATGGAGCTGTGCTGGTTCACCGAGCACCACTTCATGGCCGACGGCTACCTGCCCAACTTCGTGCCGGTGGCGGGTGCGGCAGCGGCGCTCACCAGCAGCATCCGGTTCTCCACCGACATCTGCCTGGTGCCGTTCCGCGACCCGGTGCGGCTGGCCGAAGACCTCGCCGTGCTCGACAACATCTCCGGCGGCCGCATGGAGCTCGGCATCGGCATGGGCTACGCCGCGCATGAGTTCGCCGGCTTCGGGCTGCCGATCAGCCGGCGGGTGTAGCTGACCGAGGAGGCCATCGAGATCGTGCGGTTGGCATGGTCGGGCAAGCCGTTCAGTTACGAGGGCAAGCGATACACGCATCGGGATCTGCGGGTCACGCCCGAGGTGGTGCAGCCCGGCGGGCCGCCGCTGTGGGTGGCGGCCACGAGCCGCGCCGGGGCGCTGCGGGCTGCCCGCTTCGACACGAACCTGCTGCCCCAGGGTCCGAAGGCTGCCGTGCTGGATCCGCGGAAGGAAGCGCTGGCTGCTGACGGTCGGGATCCTGGCGACAAGCGAGTCGGGATCATCCGGGGCGTCTATATGACCGACGGCGCCGACCCTGCCGACGATCCCGCCTGGGAGGCGGTGGCCGCGGCTGAGAAGTACCGCCGCGACGTCTACATCGGCATCATCAAGGCCGGGGCGGACCGCAAGCAGACAGCCAACGAGCGTGCGGCCTCGCCCCGTCGGTGATGAACGCCTCGCTGGAACGCATGGCCAACGACGTGATCCCCCGCATCCGCGCCGAACTGTCAGGCACCTGAGAGGCTGCTCTTTCACCCTGCTCGCTGGCGCAAGCTGCGGGACGTGATCAGCCAAGCGTTTCATGGAGTTGCTCGCCTCGGCGGAGCCGGCGCTCGAGCCGGCCGAGGGCGAATGAGAGCACCAGCACCAGGCTGACATAGATGAACACGAGCACCACGTAGCTCTCACGGAAACGGAAGCTCCCGGCGGCGTACTGCCGAGCTCTCAGTGTGATCTCCCCGACGGCCAGCACCGACAGCAGCGACGAATCCTTCAGAATCGCGATGAAATCGTTGCCCAAGGGCGGGATCACGGCCCGCATCGCCTGCGGGAATACCACGCGGCGCAGGGTCGCTCGCCGGCTCAAACCGAGGGAGAGCCCGGCTTCGGTCTGCCCACGAGGCACCGACTGCACACCGCCTCGGAAGACCTCGGCGATATAGGCACCGTAGATGATGGCCAAGGCGATGACGCCACGCCACTCGGTGCTGATGCTGCGATTGTCGAAGCCGAGCCACGCCGCGGCGTCAGGAACGACGACCAGCGCAAGGAAGAAGATCAGCGGGAGCATCGGCACGCCCCGGATGAACTCGATGTATGTCCGGGCAACGTTGCGGAACACGACGTTGCGCGACATCCGGCCCAGCGCGAGCGCCAGCCCGAGAACCAGTGAGATCGCGAAGGCGAGGGCTGTGGTGCGGATCGTGAAGCCAATGCCCACGGCGATGCGGTCCCACGCATCGCGATAGCGCTCCGTGAACAGCGACAGCCAGCCCAGCCAGCCGACGATGAGCGCCAGCAGGACCGCCCAGTACGGAAACGACTCGGCCGTGAATCTGCGGTGCCGCCGCCGAGGGCTCGGATCCGGACGCTTCTTCAGCTCGGGCTATTCCTCGTCGTATTCGGGGAACTCAAGGTCGTCATAGGTAATGCTGAATGCCGAGCCGAAGTACCGCGAGCTGATCTCTGCCAGCGTTCCGTCTGACTTCATCTCGGCGAGCGCCTCGTTGATCGGGGCCACCCACTCGCTGCCCTTGGGGAAGATGAACCCGAGTTGGTCCGACGACAGCGACTCACCGATCAACTCGACCTCGTCGGCGTTCTCGCCGATGTAACCTTGACCAGCGGTTTCGTCGATGATGACGGCATCCACGTCGCCGGCGATCAGCGACTGCACCACGAAGCCGAACTCCTCGAACGGCTCGACCCGGTCTTCGCCGACCAACTCGACGCCGGTGTCGTAGTTGGTGGTGCCGATCTGGGTTCCCAGCACGAAATCGCCGGTGGCGAAGCTGGCGCCATCAACGAACCGATCCTCGCCCTTGCGCACCATCAGCCGCTGGTCGACGTTGATGTAGCCGTCTGAGAAGTCGACGATCTCAGCACGCTCGGCGGTGATGGTGATGCCGTCGGCCGCCATGTCGAACTGCCCGTCGGCGACGGCCTGGATCATCGGCTCCCACGGGAAGTTCTCGAACACGGGCGTGCAGCCGATGCGTTCGCAGATCTCTTCGAGCACCTCGTAGTCCCAGCCGGTCGGTTCGCCGGTCTCGGGATCGAGGTAGTTGAACGGCAAGTAGGCGTTCTCGACAGCGATGGTCAGCTCGTCCCCGTCGGAGTCGCTGCCGCACCCAGCGAGAACCGCACCAAGCAGCAGCACCAGCACAAGACGAATCACGAGACGAAGCGGACGGTTCATTGCACACCCTTCTGCCGCGAGGCGTGTGCGCATCGTAGGGTTCGATCATGGACATTGCTGACCGTCTGGAACTGCACGAACTGCCGGGGCGCTACGGCGACATCATCGACGATCGCGATTGGGATCGGCTGGGGACGATCTTCACCGACGATGCGGTGTTTGATCTGACCGACCTGGGGGCGCCACGGCTGGAGGGCCTGACGGCGATCCGCGACTTCATGGCCGATGAGGCCGAGCATCCGCGCACGCACACCATGACTAACATCTACGTGAACGAGACAGCGGACGGCGTGGAGCTGAAGTTCCGCATACTGGCGCTGCTCGGCGGCGGCAAGGTCGGCACTGCGTCGTACCACGACCTGGTGGTGAAGACGCCGGATGGCTGGCGAGTGCAGGACCGCATGCTCAAGCGCCGCCGCACGCAGGTGTACCCCGACTGAGCAGACCGGCCGCCCTCGCGGCTCAGCGCTAGCTGGATCCGCATGATGCTGCTGCTGAGCTGCCCCGACTGATCCACCCAGCCAGCCCTCGCGGCGCCTCGCCCTCTCGGCGATATCCGGTGGTCATGCGGACGGGAGCGCCCGAACGGTCTCAGTCGTTCGCGGGGGCCTGGGCGTCGAGCCAGGCGCGCCAGCGAGGGTCGTCGCGCTCGGCGGCGGCTGCGCCCTCGGGGCCGTAGAGATACAGCCACACCGAGACCATCGTGAACCCTCCGCCGTCCTCGGAGGTCAGGAACCCGGTGCCGGGTGCGGGGGTGTCGAGCAGCAGGCTGATGCGGCGCGGGCCGGTGCCGACGACCGTGCCGCCCATCTTCGTTTCGTAGTCGGCGGCCACGTCGAGCCGGTCGCCGACGCTGGGCATCTGGCTGATGCCGAGCCCGCCGGCGAGGATCTCCCAGCCCTGCTCGGGCGTGACCGGCCACATCACCATCGGCAGCGCAGAGGCAGCAGTCTGGCCGGCGAAGTGCTCGAGGTGGAGCTGCAGGTTGGACATGAACAGCTTCCAGCCGTCGACCATGGCGTCGTACTGCGGGTCGTCATCGCCGAAGCCGGCGTTGTGCAGCCGCACGGTGCAGGTGTCGTCGTCGTGCGGCTCGACAGTCCACTCGAATGACAGACCCTCGACGCCCTCGCCCCCGTCGAACGTCACCCGGTGCGGCGGCTCCCAGACCGCAACGCGGCCTGCGATCTGCATCTCAGGCTCCGGGCCGAACGACGCCGTGCCCGTTCCTCCAGCGCGTTCCTCCACAGTGTGGGGCACATACCACGCCGAGATCCCCGGCCCGGTCGCCACCGCCCGCCACACCGTCTCGACGTCGCCGATCACCTCGACCGACAAATCAATCACTCGTCCCGAATCCGCCATGCGCTCATTCTGCCCTGCTGTCGGTGCAGGCACGGCAGACGTGAGCACCTCGCGCCGCTTCGTCAAGGGCATCCCGAGGTGCTGCTGTAGTCAATATATGTTGACGAATGGGGTGGTCTGCCACTATCGTCACGGGGTGGAGGTCGAGGCAAGCGCCCGCAAGCACGGCATCTCAGACGACGACATGCATCACGCGTACCGACACCATTGGCGAGCCTTCGACACCGACGATCCTGATGTCGTCATGTTCATCGGACCATCGAGCAGCGGCGCGCCGCTGGAGATCGGCATTGTCGCTGACGACGACGGCACGGCAGTCATCCATGCGATGCCGGCCAGGTCCAAGTTCTTGGAAGGATGGTTCACGCCATGAAGCCGACACGGGCGCAGCGAGCAGCAGCACTAGAGCAGTGGGCGGAACGGGTTGGGCCGAGCGATCTGGTCGAGGCCGAGACCGCCATCCTTCGGACTATCGCCGAACTGGCGCAGCGGAGAGAAGATCTCGACGCACAGCTTGCCGAAGCCGTCAGTGCAGCGCGGACCCAGCAGCGAACTTGGGCCGAAATCGGGATCATGCTCGGCGTCTCCAAGCAAGCCGCTCACCGCAAGTACGGCAACCCGGCCCCGACCTGAGCAGCAATGCGTACCGCGCGCTCAGAGCACGAGACCCACTAACGCCGGGCCATCGATGTCGACGGCAAGCCGCGGTGCCTGCCCATGCTGCCCCACGAGGCGCAAGCCCGAGCCTCGGCGCTGGGGGTCCGCGACCATGGCATCGTACTGCGGGTCATCATCGCCGAAGCCGGAGTTGTGCAGACGCACGGTGCAGGTGTCGTCGTCGTGCGGCTAGACAGTCCACTCGAACGACAGCCCGTCGACGCCCTCGCCCCCGTCGAACACCACCCGTCGCGGAGGCTCCCAGACCGCAACTCGGCCTGCGATCTGCATCTCAGGTTCCGGGCCGAACGATGCCGTGCCCGTTCCTCCAGCGCGTTCCTCAACGGTGTGGGGCACGTACCACGCCGAGATCCCCGGCCCGGTCGCCACCGCCCTATACACCGTCTCAACACCGCCGATCACCTCGACCGACTAATCAATCACTCGTCCGGAATCCGCCATGCACTCATTCTGCCTTGACGCCGACGCAGGCACGGCGCTCTGTTCGCGTCGGGCCGCCCTGCTGCGTACGCTTGCCGGACTATGGCGACGGGCACCGGATATATGCCGAGGCTTGAGTCGCGCGAGGCGTACGTCGATCACCTCGAGGGCTACACCGAGCCCGCTGTCGCCGAGCTTCGCGACGGCAAGCTGAGCCGGAAGCTGCTCAAGACGTACATGCTCGAGACGGCCCGACGCGACCACGACACGCCCGGCCTGGAGTCGATCTTCCCGTCCCGTATCCATCTGCATCGCATCGACGACACGCTGTATCGCGTCGAGGACGAAGCGCACGAGGGGCAGGTGGTCGGGCTGTTGGAGATGCTCGAACAACGGCACCCCGTGCTCTATACGACACTGGACGCCGACGACAGCAACAAGTGGGTCCGGCAGGCGGTCGACCGCAACCCGTGGCTGGACCGTCTCTGGCTCTCGTCGCCGATCCTGTTCGAACTCTGGAATTACGTGCAGCGCAACACCCCGGCCCATCGCTACGTACGCCTCGGGTTCGAGCACGAAGCTTGGTACGAGGCCACGCCTGGGCTCGATGAAGGCGATGACGAGCGCATCGAAGAAGACGAACCCGCGAACGACGACGTGGCCCGAGGACTGGTCGAGCGCCGCCGGTCGCGGGTGACGCTGACCGAACGGCTCGGCGTGCTTCAAGACAAGCTGCCGCAGTTCCTCGATCTGTACGACCCGATGCATTCGTTGGTACAGCTGCAGATCCCCGGCGGCAGCCGGGGCGGCCACCTGCTGTACCACGACGGGCACGCCACCAACCGAAGCGATTCATTCGTCGAACACCGCCAGGAGATCGCCAAGGTGCTGAGCCTGTATCGCGGCGTCACCGAGCACTCCGAGGACCGGCTGTGGCTGGACACCACCGAGGTCGGCGACGATGCCTTCACGGTGAAGGGCGCCCCGGTCACGATCCGATTCAGTCAGCCGCTGAGCGAGGACACGTTCGCTCGCTTCGTCGACCTCGGCTTGAAGCGCCGCACGAGCCGGCTTCGCATCGGCGGGTACATCACATGGCGAGGCCCCACCAAGGTCCATGTCGCGGCCATCGACCGCCATCTCTGGCAACCATTCCTGCTGGAAGCAACGAGTCGCCAGCTCACCGCTGTGCTGCCCCACGGCACCTGCGGCAACACCGTCCACCGCCTCGTGACCAACGTCCAACGCTGGCTCGACCCGAACATCGAGGTCTGGCTCGGCAGCGAGACCTACGCGACCGCCGTCGCGAACTCCATGCGGGCCGTCGCATGATCGACGAGTCCACGCTGCTGTCGGATCAGGTTTTCCAGCTCAACACCTTCTTGTGGGCGCTGGAGGAGCTGCCGGACAAGAGCGATGCGCAACCGGTCCTGCGACAAGCCGGCTACTACCTCGGAGAAATTGAGAGAAGTGTCCACCTGCCGACTGCAGAGCGGACGTTGGCCGCGCTAACGAAGCTGGCAGGAACGACTGACCGGTCTCCGTGCCGCCCAGACCTTTGGCTGAGACACGCGACCGATCCCGTCCAGCCCGTCGTCGAACTGAAGGCCCATGGTTTCTCACCGGACTCGTCGAACCGAAGGCAAGCGCTGAAGCTCATCGCCGCCGCCTTTGACCTTGCTCCGTCGCTCGCCGAGCCGGGTGAACGACCAGGCCATGTTGTCTATGCGACTGTCGCCTCCGACGCCGACGGGCTTGCATCGACGCTCCGGACGCTGGCACGCGACTTGCACGCCGAAGGTGCTGCCGCGGCACCGACCGGGGCAATCGGCCTCTCCATCGAAGATGAGGGCGTTGTGCTGTCGAGCCCCGATGCGGCCGATCTGCCCACGCCGCTTGGGACTTCGCTTGCGAACCGACCGACCGTTCTTAGTCGAGATGGGGACAACGACCTGCAGCCCTTGTACTTCATCCCTTGGATTCCAGGAATAGAGGAAAGCCAAGATGCCGAGTTACACACCGCCGGGCTTCGGGAACTGACGGCTCGCACACTCGTCAACATGCAAGCCGCCGTCGGCCAAGCACGGCCACCAACGGTGCTGACGCTGGACGGCCGACGGCTGCCCAGCGACGCAACATTCGGCGTGTTCGACAAGTGGCGCGACGCCGACAGGCAGAAGTTCAGCGGCGCAGTAGGCAGGATCGTGGAGAGAACGCTCAGGCCAGTCGTCGAGGTGCGGCAGATCTCCGTTGGTTCCCGGGAGATCGATCTGCCCGATCTCGACACCATGGACGAGGTCATCGATCGCATCGAACGAGCAGACCCCTCAGATCCTGCGACAAGCCTGCAAGCCGCCGTAGAGGAACCACCGACCCTGTTCGACGAGACCTAGGCCGACCCTCCCTGTCGGAGGCTCACGGCCCGGCGCGGTCTCCGCGACCGCGCACGGGCCAACAATGACAAAAACTGCAACAAGACACAACAAACCCAACACGTAGAGCGTTTCGTATACTCAATGTATGACAACGCCGATTCCGACTCGCTTCAGCGAAGGCCAGACCGAGAGCATCGACCGTCTGGTCGCGGCAGGCGTCGGCACTACTCGCTCCGATGTGGTCCGCCAAGCCGTCGATCACTTCGTCGACAGCGTCCGGCGGGCACGAGAGGGCGAGGCGATTGCAGAGTCGTACCGGCAGATGCCGCAGGGACCCGACGAGGACGCCGCAGCGCTGGCCAATGCCATCGCCATGACCGAGGCCGAGCCGTGGTAGCTCAAGGCGAGCTGTGGCTGCTCGAACCGCCGAATCAGAAGGCCAGGCCAGCGCTCGTGGTCACGCGAGACGAGGCGATCCCAGTGCTCAACAACGTGATCGTGGCACCCGTGACCCGAACGCTCAGGCACATCCCGACATGCGTGCCCGTCGGCCCCGACCACGGGCTCGACCACGGGAGCGAAGCAAGCTTCGACAACCTCGCTGCCGTTCCCAAGTCGCTGCTGACCGTCCGTCTCGGCCAGCTCGACCCTCTCGGCCGCACCCGCATGTGCGAAGCCCTACGCGCACTAGCCGACTGCTGACCGCCGCAGCAGTCTCAGCGCTCGACCTGCTGCTGCGAGCGCTTCGCCTCGACTGCTACACCGGGCCTCCCCGGAATCTAGGAAGCCTGCGTGCGAAGAGCGCCGTCGGATTCCTGGACGAATCCGAGGTACGGCGAGGGATCCGTGGAACGGCTTCCGTAGCGAGTCGGGCGCTCCCGTGCACGGGTCAGCATCAAGACTCGTGATGCCCGTGTTGCCGCCACATAGAACGTCTGCAGTTCCGCCTGCTTCGCCTCGCGCGATGTGGCGCGAAAGTCGGGGAACTGCCCGTCGTTCATACCGACCACAGCGACCGCCTTGAACTCACGCGCCTGCGCTTTGTGGGCAGTGAGCAGCCGTATTCCCGGGCCCAAATCACGATCGCGCGCCGTTCGCTCAAAGTGCAGTGCGAAGCGGGTCCATGAACGCTCCGCGACCGATGTCGTGTTCGCGAACTCTGACCACGCATCGCTGATGAGCTTCCTGTCGGCGGTCCAGCTCGCAAGCAGCGCCGCTTGCTCGGCCTGAGGCAGTTGGCAGTCCTCTAGCGACGCGACAAAGGCAGAGGGTGACTCGGCTCGTAGCAACGGGACGAGAAGTTCGACATGAGGACTAGCGGCCGATCGCAATGCATCGGCCGAGGGCACGTCGACATCGACCGGTACCTTGCCCCCTGCGGCCGCTAGCGCGATGCCATGTTCCCTGTGCAGCGCAGATGCGGCCGACATGTGGTGTCGTTCGCTGCGGAACCTCAACAACTCCAGCGTTACGGCACCTAGCGGACTTGACATGAGAAAGTTGTCCTTGTGCACGTGGGCGACATCGTGCCCGCGGTCCGCCAACGCCTCGAAGGTTGCGCCGAGCGAGGCGGCGTGCCTTGCCAGCACAGCGATGTCCTCAGCGTGTAATCCGTTTGGCTCACCAGCGGACACGGCTTGGGCAGGCAGCCCCTCAGCAAGCAAGCTTGTCGCCCAATCAGCGACAAAAGCGGTCTCTGCGCCTTCGTCATCGAACTCGCGACAGAGCAGCACGCCTTCGGCTGCGCACTGGGACCGGTCCTCGGCCCGGCCGTTACCCAGCCCCAGTTGTTGCGACACTTGACGTTCCAAGAGTGCCAGACGGCGCGACGACCGGAAGTTTCGGTTCAGTGTGAGCCTCTTTGCACCGTATTCAGTGGCAAAACGCTCCATGAGCTTGCCGTCACCTCCAGCGAAGCCTGTTACCGACTGATTCGGGTCGCCCAGCAGTGTCGTCGGCACCAGCGGAACGCCGCTCGTGACTTGCTGACCGATCAGCGCAGCGATGAGGCTGTACTGCTGTTGAGTGAGGTTCTGAGCCTCATCGACGATGACCAAGCCATAGATTCCGCGCACCGTCGTTGCCACGGCAGGAATCCGCAGTACCTCGACAGCCTTCGCAATCATCTCGCTGAAGTCGACGGCACCCCTGTCATCAAGCGCATCTCTCCAGTTGCGGAGTTGAGGATGCTCATTGCCCCTCGCTCGCGCGAGGTCAAGCTCCCTGAACAGACCAGCGCAATCCTCGGCTCGCCACGAGCTGTCGAATGACGAGAGCAGATCGGCGCGGTCGGCATCGTTGGCGAGGACTTGGAAGTCCGAAGGGAGGCCGACGTGACTGCCATGGGTCGCAAGGAGTGTCTGGGAGAATCCGTGAACCGTGTCGGCCGTGACGCGGCGCATCAGGCTGCCGATGCGGTCCCGCAGTCGTTCGGTGAACTCGTTGGCCGCTCTCGTCGTGTAGGTCACCACGAGGACACGAGCGTGGCCCGACGCAGGGTCATTCACGAAGCGCTCAGTTCGCCGTGTCAGTGTCTCGGTCTTGCCCGTGCCAGCCGGCGCCATGACGACCAGCGCCGGCGCGTTGCTGTCAACAACGGCTTGCTGTTCATCGGTCAACTCGAATTCATCAGACGCGGCAGTGCCGACGGTCGTCATTCGTCGCCTCCATCGTCATCAGGCACAGGGCCAAGGCGCGCACGCAAGAGGCCGGCCAGTCGCCGAAGCGGCTCAGGCCAACCGGTCCCATCGGCATACGGATGCCTCGCGACGAATTCCTTGGCCAGTGCCGCGCCGATGCTGCCCTTGAGATCTTTCATAGTGGAGAGAAGTTGTTCAGATTGTGCCACTGGTCGGCCGAGCGCCTCACACGCAGCCCGGCACGCATCGGGAGATGCATCGATCATCAACTTCTCAATCGCACCTGCTTGAGTGCCCTCCGACGCCGAGGTTTGCTGTTGTACCTGTCCCGACCAGACGACTTCGCGGGACATTTCCAGCTGCTGGTTCGCTGCAAAATGCTCTACGTCAGCCCTGCCGGCAGGATCATCATCGGCGAAGATGACGAGTGGCACTTCGGCATGGCGGGCGAACTTGATAACCGCGCCGACAAGGAGACGGTCCATGCCTGCGGAATCCACGACTGAGATGCCATGCGCCAGCGGGCCCAGCGCCTCCCGCAGCACAGGCGGCAGAAAAGCTCGCTCGGTCGCACCGTCGCCCACCACGATGGCACTGGCGAACAAGAGGTCCCCGAAGGGCCGCTCGGCCAGCCTTGTCAGCTTCTCCATCTCGCTCACATAGAACGTGGGCTGCTTGGTGCGTCGCAAATCGTCGATGTCTTCTTCGGCAGGGCCGAACCCAACCGTGGCGTAAGCACCCTCCAAGGAGCGTCTGACGAGCACGATGGACTCCGGCGCGACCGATGTCGCCAGCAGCGGCGAATGCGTCGTCGCGACCACCTGCCGACCACCAGCTTCAAGCAGCGTCGCCACTTCGATGACTGCATGGGGATGCAGATGAGTCTCAGGTTCCTCGATCAGCGTGATCGGGTGCGGCCGAATATCGCCGCCGTCCACGCCCAGCGCTTCCCGGTAGAAAACGTCCTGTACCAGCAGCGATGCGAGGCTCCGCACGCCCGAGCCGTGCCGCCTCGACGCCAGATGATCGGTTCCGTCGCCGAAGCTGACGCCAACGGTGCGGGCCAGTTCCTCAAGCGTCCGGGGAACCGGGTCGACACGGGTGTGGCCGAGCGCATCGACGTAGCGATCCAGGCTGTCGAGCGAATCGCGTAGGCCGCCGAGCGTCCTGCTGTGCTGCAAGATCTCACCACCGAGGTCTGCGAGACGCTGCTCCAGTGCCTCCCGCTCGGTTCCTTGCACCTGCAAGTCATTGAGAATGCGGCGGATAGCTGTGCCGCGCTGACGGAGTTCAGCGTCCAGATCCCGCCGCGTATCGACGAGCTCGGCATGCAGTAGATGGCGGGCCTGGCGATCCAGCGCACGGTTGGTCGCCTCCCATGTCCCGACCGTCACCGAGAATCTCATCACTTGCGACTCGTGGCGGGCACCAGCTCCTTCACCTGTCGAAGTGATGGTCGTTCGCCAAGCGAAACGTTGTCGAATCGGACTATCTGACACCACCGCCAGCGCATCGCCCCAGATGGGCTGCAACGCCGGGTCGAACAGCTCGTCAGACGCCCCTGCCTCAGCATCCGGGGTGACGTGTGCATCAGAGGTCATAGCGTCAGCAGGGCTCGGAGCGATGACGACATCGATCTCCGCAGGCTCGGCCGAACCCACGGTGAGATCATCCCGTTCGACCGGCACGCCGCCGACGGCAATGTGCAGCGCACGCAGCAGCCGTGACTTGCCTGCATTGTTGCGACCTACGAGAAGCGACAAACCGGGCCGCAGGTCCAGTTCCAAGTGCCCGATGCCCTTGAAGTTCCGAACAGTGACGCGTTCAACGAAGAAGGCCGCGTGAGCCTGAACGCCGGCGAGGGCTTCGGCTGCGGCCATACACAGAGGCTACGGGCGGCAGTGTGCAGGGTACAGACTACCGCGTGATGCGAGACCTGCGACTGCTCTCAGCCGTGGCCGGCGCGGCCACGGTGATGTGTGAGCGATTCCGCTCCGCCACTACGAGCGTGGGTCGTCGCGATGGCGGGCCTGGAGCGCGTCCAGCAGGGTCTGGGTGTCAACCGTCCGTCGGTCGGCCAAGATGCTCACCTTCGCAGCGCTCTCGGCGGCGATGGTGATCTCGCTGTGGCTCAGCCCCTTTGCCTCTGCACCGATCTTGCGCCAGTCGATGTCGGTGAGATCGAGCGCGGCCAAGCGGTTTCGGATGACCTTGTTGCCGATTCGCACATCGGGAAGGCAGTACTCCAGACGAGTGTCAAACCTCCGAAACAGCGCCCGGTCCAGCACCTCGGGCAGATTCGATGTCGCCACCAACACGCTGTCGGAATCGTCGTCCTCCAAGAACTGCAGGAAAGAGTTCAGCACACGCCTGATCTCACCGACGTCGTTGGGCGCGGCTCGCGCACCCGCTAGCGCGTCAACTTCGTCGAACAGGTAGATGCCGGTCGTGACGGTCATGGCATCGAAGATCAGCCGAAGCTTCGCCGCCGTCTCACCCATGAATTTCGTGATGAGCCCGTCAAGCCGCACGGCGAACAGCGGCAGCGATAGCTCGCCCGCCAACGCCCGCGCTGTCATCGTCTTGCCGGTACCGGGAGGCCCCACTAGCAGCAACCGTCGGGCAGGCGCGAACCCACGAGAACGCAATCGATCCCTCTGGCGCTGCTCATGGAGCACCCGCTCTAGCTCGCTGCGCAACGGTGCGGCCAAGGACAAGTCGGCCAGTCGCTCATTGGGATACGCAGCCGTGAGTAACGATGCGAGCTCTCCGCGTGGTGCGGCCACGGGCGTAGGCGTCGCAGCACGCGGCTGGCCCCTGCCCGCGTCGATGAGCGTCTTGAGGTCCTGCGCGTACGTTGCGTGGCCACTACGAGCTTCGGTCGCAGCGAGCTGCAGCGCGACCGCGTAGAAGCGCTCGTCATCGCCAGACGCATGGCTCTTGATGAGCGCCTTGACCTGGTCCGCCGTAGCCATGCCGCCAGCCTCCCTGCGCCCCGCACCGTAAACCCTGGGCCGGAGGCTCCGAACAACTCGACACAAAGCTTGCCGCAGCGATCAGTGCGGCAAGGACCCAGCAGCGAACTTGGGCCGAGATCGTGGGGCCATGCCCGGCGTCTCCAAGCGAGCCGTTCGCCGCAAGTACGGCAACCCGACACCGACGTGACCAGCGATGTGAAACGCGCGCCCGCAGTACGGGCTGGCTCGCGCCTGCCTCCCCCGAACTTCGCAGCGGCGCAGAATGCCGTGACCCCTGGCCTCGGCCTAGCGACGCGTCCGTCCTGCTACAGATGCCGGGCGCCGAATGCAACCGCTATATGTCTAGATGTCTAGATGTCTAGATGTCTAGCTACCGAGCGGTTACGCTCATCCACAATCCTGCTACGGGGAGGATCGGATGCCCGCACAGACCGACACGAAGAATCTGACTCTGCGTATTGACCGCGATCTGGCTGATCAGGCCCGAACCGTCGCCGACATCGAAGGATCGACCGTGAGCGACGTGATCCGTGATGCTCTCACTGAGCACGTCGAGCGCCGTCGTCAGGACCCCGAGTTCCAAGCGCTGCTCCGGCGGAACCTTGAGCGTCATCAGGAACTGCTGAACATGTTGGCGGACAGCTGAGGTGATTTACCTCGAGCTCAACGACGTGCTCGCCACATCAGGATCGCTATGCCAGCTGCCACGAGAGGGGCTGGCGCAAGTACGCCTAGTGCCGGCCAGAAACCACTAGCAGCGCTCCCCACGAGCGATGCGAACGACACTGGAGTGAGCGACGCCAAGAGCGGGACTGTCAGACGCTCCCATGTCAAGTGTGGTGGTCAGGCGGCGTGAAGTGGGGCTTGTTGTCGGTGTTTTTCGTCTCGCCACATGCGTCGGATGACGCGGTTGGCGAGGTGGCGTTTGTGGGCTCGGCGGGCTTCGCGTCGGGTCTTGCCTTCACCAGTTTTGCGGGCGAGACAGGGCGGCGGCGTCTGGCTGGGGGCGGGCCCGGGTGACCGACGCGATGTGCAGCACGCTGTTGATGCGCCGGTTGCCGCCAATGTCGAGCCGGTGCTTGACGGGCCGGTCGTTGCGGTCGCCTGAGGACAGCGCAACGGCGCCTGTGCCGCACCAGCGGGCGAACTCGGGTCTCGCGGTCGAACCGGGCAGGGTCGCCGACCTCGCACAACAGCACCGCAGCGGAGATGGGGCCGATGCCGGGCTCGTCGCGCCAGGTGGTGCCGTGGCAGTCGAGCAGCTCGTCGATGCGCCGTTCGAGACCGCGGATCTCGCGGCGCGCTTCGCGGTCCTATTCGATGAACGCTTGGAGCCGTTCGAGCCGATATCTGCCGGCGGGAGTGTTGGCGCTGGCGGGGTCGAGGTGTTCGAGGCGGCGCAGCCGGGCTTCGATCTTTCCGCGGCTGTCGAGCTGGTCGCGGACCTCGGCGCCAGCTTGGAGATCTGGTCCGCGACATGGTGCAAACCCAGCGTGCGTGCGGCCACCAGCGCCCGGCGGTGCTCGAGCACAGCCTCGATCTCCGCGACGAGCGGGTCCTAGACCTCCAACGCCTGGACGGGGCCCAGGGTCGGCTCGGCCCCCAACGCCCGCGCGGACGCGACCGCGTCGACGGCGTCGGTCTTGTCGAGCCGCCGCGAACGGCGCTGGGCTGGCGAACGCGATGGCGGCACCTCGCGGGCGTCGAAGCGCGCCGCGGCGAGAGCGATCGCGACATGGGCGCCCCATTTCGCCGAGCCCTCCACGCCGACCCGCCCGACGCCGTGCGCGTCGAGCAGATCGATCGCCGAGGCGTAGCCCGCAGCGGTGTTGTCGAAGGCCTCGTGGGTCATCTCGACGCCGTTGGCGTCGACGATCCCGACGGTGAAGGTGTCCTGGTGGGGGTCGATGCCCCCGACCGCAGATGTCATGGGGTGCTCCTGGGGGAAATCAAACTCCGGTGGGTCCGCGACGGCAGGGGCGCTTCGACGCATCCGAGTCGAGACGTTCACGCTCCCACCGAGACAGAAGCGCTCCTGGGGGCCCCACACTCGACGCGACACGTCTTACAACACGCACACAGCCAAAATTTTGTCGAGTCAGCGCCGAGCACGAGGCCGGACCGTAACCCCCTGGCTGAGAGCCCCGCCACACCCAACAGTGACACTCGGAAGTTTGTGTAAGCGGCGTGGTCTGATCCTCCCCAGCCAGGGGCTTTAGGCCGGGGAGGATCATGTCTGTGACTGATCATGACAGGCCGGGGGTGCCGGCGAGCGACGCCGTCGGGGAGGCGGCGGCGGCCGAGTGGGCTGAGCTGCTGGTGGCCCAGGCCCGCGCTGCCCTCGCCGGCCACAAAGCGCGACAGGCCGGCGCCGTAGCTGCTGATGCCCTCCACGCCGACACACTCGACGTCGCCCAAACCGCGCAGCCATCTCCACAACTGCCCACAGCGCGCACCCGTCGCCGGGAACGACGCCGTCCCCAGCACCCCGCCCGCCGCGTCGAGCGCCGCGGCAGTGTGCCGGTCGCGGTGCGTGTCCACCCCGCCCACGACTCGATTCTCATCTGGCATAACCAGCAGGCCCTCCTCGGAACATCCAACGCACAACCCACCACCGGCCGCAACGACCAACAGTGCACCCAAGGCGCTCGAACCGACGCTCCCACCAGGTCACATTCGAACCGATCCGCTGGCCCCGATTATTCATGAGAATTGGGGTGGCGGGGTTTTCGCGTCCGCGGAAAAGCCTTTCTGACCTGCGACGATGTGTGTTGTCGAAGCACACAGTGCGCAGATCGGAAAGGCATCTCCGTGGTGAAGCTTAGAAGCGTGT
>JAJDZE010000195.1 GCA_022824805.1 Acidimicrobiia bacterium
GGCTACTGGGTGGGGCCCACGCTGCTCGATGAGGTCACTGCGGAGATGAAGGTCTACGAGGACGAGATCTTCGGGCCCGTGCTGTGCCTGGTGCGGGTGGACTCGTTCGAAGAGGCGATGGAGCTCATCGAGAACAACCAGTTCGGCAATGGCGTGGCGCTGTTCACCCGTGACGGCGGGGCGGCGCGGCGGTTCCGGCGTGAGGCCCCCGTCGGGATGGTCGGCGTGAACGTGGCCATCCCTGTGCCGATGGCGTATCACTCCTTCGGCGGCTGGAAGGACTCGCTGTTCGGCGACCACCACATGCACGGCCCCGAAGGCATCCGCTTCTACACCCGCCTCAAGGCCGTCACCGAGCACTGGCCCGACCCCGCCGACCGCGGCGTCGACCTGGGATTCCCCACCGCCCGCTGAGCACCGGCCAGCGCAGCATGCGCACGACGCGAACGCTCCGGCGTCGCACTTAGCAGATGTGTGTGTATGTTGGGTGTATGCCGCGGATGCAGGTGTACCTGTCCGACGAGATGTACGACATCGTCAAGTCGCAGGGGCTCTCGGCGTCGCGCCTGCTGCAAGATGCAGTACGAAGCCACTGCCTGCGTCAAGAGAAGATCGCTGAAGCGCGCAGGTATGTGCAGGAGATCTACGCCGAATTGGGTCCACCCACCGCCGAGGACATCGAGTGGGCCGAGGCCAAGGCACGCGAAATCGCCGACTCTCTGCGTGCTGGTGAGCAGGCTGCGGCGGCGTCGCGATCAAGCTCATCGACCAGCTGAAGGCATCGACGAGCACCGTGACGTCGCTGGTCTTGGATTCCGGCGGTCTCAGCCGTCTGGCCGAGCAGCGACTGCAGAGCGCCCGGCTGATCGAGACGTTCTATCGAGACGGCCTGTGGCCCCCCGTCGTTCCGACCGTCGTGCTGACCGAATCGCTGAGCGGCCGGCCGCGAACCGACGCTGCTGTCAATCGCCTGCTCAAGTCATGCATGGTGCTGGAGGAGATCCCCGAGGAGCTCGCACGCAGGGCGGGAGCACTGCGAGCGCTCGCTGGGCGCGGTTCGGCAGTTGACGCGCTGGTCGTGGCGACGGCCGAACCCGGCGGCGCTGTGCTCACTGGCGATGTCGGCGACCTCGGCGCGCTCGCCCAACATGCCGACCACGTCAGCATTCACCGAGCCTGACGAAGTCCCGCGCCTCGAGATCGGCGACGCTTCGCACTCATGCTGGGAGACGTGTCTGTGTCCGGCGTGATTCAGGTGTCCCGCCCAAGCACGGCCGCTGCCGTCGGCGCGGGCTGGAAGCCCTCGCACCGCAACGTTGGGCCGTATTGGTGACACCCCCTTCGTACGGTTGTTCTCATGTTGAGAGATTGTGTCCAAACCGGCTCGGCGAACGAGGTCGCGCCGGGAGCGGTGTGTGTGGATGCGGTCGATGTGGCCGGGCTGTGCGGGCCCGGTTTGCGTGCACGGTTGGGCGAGATCGCTCGGGCCGAGTCGCGACTCGCGGCGATGAAGGCCGACGCGCTGGGCGAGATCGCCCGCCGCAGTGGCGACGGCGCCGCCGCCCACGCCGCGACTCACGAGATGGCGCTATCGGGCCGCAAGGCACGCGGCGACGTCAAAGATGCAGTGAAGCTCAGCGAGCTCGACGCCACCCGGGCCGGGCTCGCCGAGGGGACGGTGCCGGTGGGTCATGCACAGCTGATCGCCAGCGCGGCGGGCGACGCTCCGATCGACGAGGCGATGCTGGCCGGGCGGGCACAGCGGGAGGGCTATGACGAGTTCCGCCGCACCGTCGCCCGCCACGTGGCCGAGGTAAGCCTCGACGATGGCATGTCAGTGCTCGAGCGCCAGCGCCAAGCACGCTCGGGCAAGATTCTGACCCGTCACAGCGACGGCATGACCGTCGTGCATCTCGAGGTTGACCCGCTCACCGGCGCACGGCTCGGCACCGTCATCGCCGCCGTTGAGCGGCGTCTGTTCAAGAACGAGGACCGCGCCGCGCGGCGCACTCCCCGACAGCGAACCGCCGACGCCATCACCCAGCTCATGTTGGACCCCGATGCCAAGCGTCCCGCCGGCGAGTCGCTCATCGTCGTAGCCGACTACGACATGGTCAACCGCCAACTCGCCAACGGACGCCTCGCCGACGGCACACCGATCCCTATCGGGGAGATCGCCAAGATCGCTGTCGACGCGCAGATGCTGCCCACGATCTTCGAGGCAGCCACCGGTGATCTGCGCATGGGACGCACCAGCCGCACCGCCACCGACATTCAGCGCGCAGCGTTGGCGTTGCGTGACAAAGGTTGCGTCGGGTGCGGCATCGCGCCCGAACGCTGCCAGCACCACCACATCGAGCACTGGCAACACGACGGACCCACCGATTACTGGAACCTCGTCACCGTCTGTGCGGACTGCCACAACGACAAGATCCACCGACAGGGCTTCATCGTCGAATGGAACCCCGATGTGCCCGGATTCCGGCTCCAACCGCCAAGCCAACCGCCGGACCAGCCCAGCGGCCGACCCGAACAGCGAGCGGGCCAACCGACGGGCCAGTCAGCGGCTAAGCCGGACGGACGACCGGGCAATCATGCCAACGGCTACAGCGGGGCCCGAGCACCACCTCGATGATCCCCCGGGGGCGCCCTGGTCACCAACACGACGACAGCCCCCGAATCGTTCGCCCAGAACTCCCTGTTGCCTGAGCGCCACCCACCGAACCCGTGAGCGCAGCGTTCTCGGTAGTTGCGGGCACGGCGAAGCCACCTGCTCGCAAAATCCAGTCGGGAAGGCGGGATTTGAACCCACGACCCCCTGCTCCCAAAGCAGGTGCGCTACCAGGCTGCGCCACTTCCCGTGTCTGCGGAACCGAATCTGCAAGGCTGCCGGGTCGGCTCTTGCGTTCGAGCGTACCGGCGGGGTCCGAACGGCCCGTGCCGCTCGTTGGGCCGAAGGCGTTGTGCTGCGCCGCGCTCTCGTCAGCGACTTGGCATCGCGTTGCGCCGCGCTGCTACGCCG
>JAJDZE010000077.1 GCA_022824805.1 Acidimicrobiia bacterium
GTCAATCAAGACGACTGCCAGCGACGAGGGCGCGCTCGCGATCCGCCGGCTCTCGTCGTCGAGGCGCGTGCGTACCTCATCTGGCAGCCGGAGCGAAGTCGGATGGCTCATCGCGGTCTCCCGAGTACGGTGCGCTACATCGTAGTGTGCCGCGTCTCGCCGTTCAGGCCAGCGCGCCGGCACCGCCCGGATCCTGCACGTGCACGTCGATCGGGCCCACCTTGGCAGGATCGACGTCGAGCATCAGGGCGATTGCCTCACGAGCGGCCGCCGGCACCTCGTCGATCTGCCTCGCTTGGGAGAAGACGCCCCGGAGCGACGGGACCGCTATTGCCCACCACTCGCCCGACCGCACGGCGTCGACGCGACCTTCGGCCGCGGGCAACGGCCCAATGGACTCGCCCACTACGCCGGGCCGATTCACCGGCAAGGGGTCTGTCAACTCGGCGGAATCCGCGGAGGCAGAAGGGTCGATGCGTTTCGATGTCATGCATGGCCTCTCGGTGCCGGTCAGGGGTCCGGTTCAAAGTAGTCGACTCGAATCTGTCCGCCATGCACAGGCCGAAGCCAGCGATCCGCCGCTGCAATGTTGCCTGCGATGTCGACCGCATCCTGGGCCGTGATGATGTCCTGCTCGACTGCGCTGCGGAGGATCTCGACGGTGTCGATCACCCTTGAGGTCCCGAGTCTCGGCCGGCGAGTCGCGAACTGGTAGGCCGCGTTGTCATCGGTCGCGAGCATCCCGCCGTGTTTCTCCGCGAGCACGATGCTCTGTGCTTCGCCTCGGTGGCCCTGAGGCGGTCGCCGGCCGTCGGAGAGGGCGATGCGCAAATTGTTGACGAGTCGTCGCTCGTCGCGCGTGAGTTCCGGAGGATCGCCGAGCCACGATTCAGCCAGGATTTGCGTGCAATGCGCCTCACCCTCGTCAGCGGCAGCGCTGATCTCATCAAGCACCGCCGGCGCCACTCTGGGCTCGGGCAGCGACCCATGGATGTCCTCAAGAACGTCGAGACGGTTCGCTGCTGAGAAATGACGCAACGTGACGGCGTCGTGCAGCACCGGTCTTTCTTCCACCACGCCGCCTCAGTTGTGTCGCCGCTATACGGCTATGGGGTCGGCGTCGTAGGCCTGCCTCACGACGTCGGGCGAGTCCTTGGGCGTCGAGTAGTCCTCGGTGATGGCGTCGGCCGTCTCCCAAGCCTTGTTCAGTTTCTCGACGAGTTCGTCGGTCTCCACATCGAGCAGTCCTGCCAGCGGCGCCGCGCTGATGGTTCCGTCCCAAATTCCGCTGATGCAGCGGGTTGTGAGATGAAGCGGCGGCTTTCGAGACGGCCGCTCACGGGCCGCCAGCAGCATTGCCGACTCTTCCGTGTCACCGAGTGCTCTGAGCAGGCCGTGAAGCCCGGCGTTCTTGAGCGCATCGCGTCCGGTGGCGTTGATGACCTGCAAGTTGTGCAGCCTGTAGATCAGCGACTCGAAGCTCACTCCGAAGTCGAGGATCATCATCGCCAAGCACCTGGCGTCACGCCCGTATTCCTCGATCAACGAGTCGATTCCCTGCTCGGGCATCAGCAGCGCTGCGGCGAATGCATTCGCCAGCCGCTCTTCGTCGTTGTCGCCCCTGAGATCTTCGTCGATCTTGATCTCAGAGCCATCGACAGCGAGCACATGGCCGAGCTCATGCGCCAACGTGAACATCGCCCGCGGTCGAATCACGTCTGCGTTGATGAGGATGAAGGGAAATTCGGGGTCTGTCAGCGACATTCCCAACGGCCCGTCTTCTCCCAACGACTCAACCATGACGTCTACGCCGAAGCGGCACTCAATCGCCGCTGCGAGAGAAGCAAATCTGTCCGCTTCTGGCGATTCGCTGGTCAGATCGCCGAGGCGCTGGCCGGCCCATTCCGCCAACTGGTTCGCCCGATTCAGCCACCGTCCGTCGTCGCCCTCCGGCACGCTCGCAACTGCTGGCTGGGCCTCGTGGCCGCCGTCGCGGAGCACGTGATGAATCTCCGCGAGCGCGATCAGCCTTCGGTGCGCCTCCCGTGCAGACACGGTCGTGTCCCCAACGCGAGGAGCCACAGCGAGACGGCCGAGCAGCGAGTCTGGCTCCAGAATCGCCAGCTCTGAGACGCCGACAAGATCGGCGAAGATCGTAAGCTCGGCGTCACCGATATCGAGAGCGCCGCGCTCGATGGCAGACAATTGCTCGACTCTCAAACCGAGCGCGCCAGCAACATCGTCGAGAGCCGCCCCCGCTTCGGCCCGAAGCTGCTGCAACCGACGGCCGATGTCTGCAGCTTCCCCCATCACTTCCAAGTATCGGATGCTTGGGCCTGCCCTGCAAGCGCCACGATGCGGGCGAGGGGTGCCGTCGCATGTCGCGACATGCCGAGGTGCTCCAGGCGAAGCAGGGCCTTGGGGTCGCGCGCCCGAGAGAGAACCGGTGCGAAGAGCCTCATGGCGGGCGACTCTACGAGAATCGCTCGACCCAAACGCACGCCGCGAACGCGCTCCCTGCCGGCAGCGCAGCCTTCCTCACGAAGGCGACGACACAGGGTGCTGAACCGTGCTCGACGTCGCGGGTCAGGAGTGACGAGAAATCGGAGTAGTTCTCTGCGACCACGACGCGACCTTCGGCCGCGGCCAACTCGTACAACTCATCAGCAGACGAGCCGACCAGCGCCGAGCCTGCGACGCCGACTGCATCGTGGCCGAGACGCCCCAGTTCGGCAGCGGTCGACGGCGGGTACATCTCCTCAATCAGCCACTTCACGCCCAGAGCAGACGTTCACGGCGTTCAGCCAG
>JAJDZE010000064.1 GCA_022824805.1 Acidimicrobiia bacterium
AGTACTCATCCGGCGCTCCGATCCACAAGACAACCGTGCACGGAATGGTACACCAACCACCCACACCGTCAATAGGAATTTCCGGCATCTCTTGCACCTCGCCAGGACGCCGAACACGATGCGCGAGAACAGCTCACCCAGCGCCGCGGACGCCTACGGCTGCTGGGCAGGCAGCGATCAGCGCCGCGCACGCCGTGCTCAGCACCGGCACCGGCCAGCGACTCTCCGCTCTAATGCTGCTGCGATGCCAGCATCCACTTGTTGCCGCGGGTTCGGGGCTCTGCATGCGTGGGCGTCACGCTGCCGTCGGCTCTGAGGCGGCGCAGCCAGTTCAGCACTGTCTGTTTCGATGTGCCGAGCGCCGCTGCGAGATCGGTGCTGCTGCGCGGTCCGGCTTCGAGCAGCCGCATCATCTGTTCTGGAGTGCCCTCGTACAGCTCGCACGACGGCGCCTGCTGCCCGCCATCCACGCCCGACGTGCCTGCCCGTGGATCGTGGCCGAAGGCACCAGGAACTCGGTCGGAGCCGCCCATGGCCGAGAGACCCATGCGGAAGTACCGATCTCGTACCGTCACGACGAACTCGCGTACCCGATCGTCGAGTTCGGGCGGTCCCATTCCCATCCGGCCGAGAGCCCCAACCGCCGCACGCAGCCCCGAACCCCGGTTCTCGCACACCGGCCTGCCGGTCCCCGGGATGACGACGTCTTCCAGCAGTCGTGCGAGCAGCGCATTGCGGGTGCTGTTGATGGGTGATCCGATGAGCTGCGCCACGTCGCTGCGACCGGCATGCACGCCGTGCAGGCCGCCGGGGCTGGCGACCTCGAATCGATCCGGGTACAGCGAAATGCGCACCTGCGTGCCGTGCGCGGCCGGGTGGTAGTCGCGGTGCATGAGCGCATTGGCGACGATCTCGCGGATGGCCTCGGCCGGGTAGTCCCAGATGTCGGCCCGGCCGGCGCCTTCCACCACTGAGCGCCGTCGCATGTTGCGCTGCATCGCCGAGACGGCCTGCGACACGATCGCCGGTATCGGCCCGTCGAGCGGCTGGTTGTCGATGAACCGTGTCCCGTCGGCGAGCGGTGAGCCGTCAGCGGTCGGCAGCACGACGAACGAAGCGGCCAGCTGAGGCACGAACTGCTGCGGATAGCGGCCCAGCGCCAGCAAGCCAGCGAGCGTGACCGGCGAGCGGGGCCGCGCTTGGCTCAGCACGCCGAGCATGTGCAGCACCTCGTGGTCGGCGGCTTCGGCGAAGATCTCGCCGCGGCGCTGGCGCAGCCGTCTCAGCAGGTCGCTCACCAGCGCGTCGTTCAGATGCTCCAGCCGTGCAGCCTCGACCGGCGCGGCATCGTCGGTCGGCTGACCGCGACCCGAGACCATCACATGTATCTCGTAATCGGTGAGGCGTCGGTTGCCGTCGTGAACCCGTGTGTAGGAACCTTGGTTCATGCCCTCGGCTCGGACGTAACAGGGTCGATGCTGGTGCCCCAGAGGCGCGATGCGAGCTGCGACGACAGGCTGGCCGTCGACGTCGCATATGCCGACGCTGGGTCGGATCTTGGGCTCGAGATCATCCGAGCATGCCGAAGCAAGGTCAGCAGCGAGCTTGGAAGGGTTGATCGGCACCGGCAGGAAATCCGCATCACTCAATCCCAACACGACCAGGCCCCCTCCGCCGTTGGAAAACGCCGATATCGACTTCAGCACGCTCTGAGGGAAACCGCCCGCCGCAGACTTGACTTCGATCGTTTCCAGATCGGTAGCTGCAGCCCGAAGCAGCGGCACTGACGTGTCCAGTTCCGCCTGAAGTTCTGCCGACGCAGAATTGAGGCTGGCCCGTTCAGCGTTCACAGCATCATGCTACGGGCTTTGCGCACATTGCGGAAACTTTGTGCACAACAGCGAAGATGTGTGCGAGAGGCAGGCTGTCTGTGTCTGACCCGGTGCGAAACTTGCTCCGGGCTTTTCGGGGGGACTGTCACATTTCTTGCGTATCGGGCTGCGGGACTGTCATTTGTTGACAGTCCCGGCGCTGGGCGTGCACGTTTGCATTTGCAGCTTCGCGAACCAGTGCGGTCAGCGGGACCTCAGGCACACCCTCCATGGGATTCCAGTGTCTGGCAAGCCTCAGCAGCAGGCGAGGGCCTCACCGCGGATGCACCCGACGGCGCCGGCGCCGGCGCCGCGGCCCCAGCTTCCACGCCTTGGGGCCCAGCCCGCGGCCCGGTAGATCGTCTCCGCGCACACCCGACCCCCGGCGCTGGCCAGATCCGCGCCGACCGCATGCGGCGACCAGCCCCGCCGCAGCCGGTACCGCACCCGCGAGGCCAGCGCACGGTCGGCTTCGAGCTTGGGCGTGCGGGGCCGACGCGACCTCGCCCGAGCGGCTGCCTGCGCTACCTCGGCCCGGTACACCCCCGTCAGTGACTCGCCCGCGGCGCAGCTCACGCCACACCACCGATGGGTGCCGCCCCAGACGCTCAGCGATGTCCTCGCAGCGGACCCCCTCCGATCTCAACGTCTCAATACGAGCGCGCTCCAACGCGCTCAGCCGTGCTGCAATACTGGACACCTCCACTGGTGGTTGCTCCGTTGCAAGACCGGCCATCATGACCGATCGCTCGCAACCACCAGTTGAGTTCGCCCTCCCATAGTCGTCCTGACATCGGCTGATAGAGCCCAGAACAGACAGAGTCCTAAGTTCGGTGACAGCCACTAAGATGACGAGCCGTTCGAACCAATTTCTGTGAGGTCGAATGCGCAGTATTCTCGCTGATTATCTGGATCAGATTCTCCCTATTTCTGACTCCGGTGAAGATGACCACCAATTCCTTTACCGAGGACAGTCAGATGCCAGCTGGCATCTGGCATCGTCGGCTGTTCGCCGGCCAGGCGTGTCGGTGACAAATGGGTCGTTGATTGAGTACAATCGCGAGTTGATTCGCGGATTCAAGGAGCGGAGATTTGAGGCCGAAAATCGACAACCGATGACAGATCTTGAGATATTGGCACACCTGCAACATCTTGGAGCGGCGACGTCGCTGATCGACTTTTCTCATGATCCTTTGATTGCACTATGGTTTGCTTGCCAAGAACATCGCCATGACACGCCGGGTAAAGTCTTCAAACTCGATATCACCTTCTCTTTGGGCCGTGATCCTGGGAGCGAGTTCGGTGACTGTCTCAAGCGACTGATTTCGCCACTGAATCTATTGGCTTGGAGTCCGCCTCACACTGTCGTCGCGCAGGAGAGAGTCTTGGCTCAGCGCAGCGCCATGGTCCTTGGGCCTGACCTGGCAGAATCTGTGCCTCAACACGCTATAGTCCGCCAAGTCGAAATACGACAACGTCATAAGAAAGAGTTGCAAGAAGCCCTCGTATCAGTAGGCATCGATGAGTCCTCTCTCTTTCCAGACATATACGGCTATGCATACATGCACAGGGCCTCGAAACTTCGACAAGAGTTAAGTGCGCCCGAAATATTGAGACAAGCGACGCGTGCTTTCAACCAGAACGAATTCTTGGAAGCCAGTGAGCTGTATGTACTATATTTGCAACAACATTCCGGCAATGTAGAGCTTGAAGTACGATTGAGCCTCGCGAATGCCTACGTCGGCCAAAGAATGTATGAGAAGGCGTTGGCCGTGCTGGAACCGGTCGAGTCTGGTGTCGATCAGTTAGCGACACATGTTAGTTTTTCGTTCCGCTTCAATGTGGCCAATATACTTGCAGCCCTCGACAGGCACGTTGAAGCTCTGCAGCTCTATGATGACCTGCTGGCGAATAACTCATCACACCGTATTCCGATTCTATTCAATCGAGGCAACTCGCTCTTTGCCCTCCGCAGGTATGACGACGCCATTAACAGCTACGATAAGTGCACTGACAACGCACCGGCATTCTACAATTGTGCTAACGCGCACCTTCTCCTCGGCCAACTGGCTTCAGCGGATGACAAGCTGGTGGAGGCGATGAGTCTGCAAAGTGCCCCTTCGCATTACCGGCGAAACTTAGCTACTGTTCGCGACATTAGAGCACTTCTCGGGCAATCGAATATCGAAGTCAGCCTGTCGCCTGGCCAAGATAACTCCCAGCTTCCACTTGTAACCTTTATAGTGAATCAGGCTCAACTGTCAGATAGGCCCCGTATCTTCCCCCTTGATGGTAACGCGGGCAATCATGGCAACGTAGGCGTTCCTGCGTTACACGTTGGCCGCGTCCACGGCAGCCCGGGGTTCGAAGGGTTCGGTGGTACATCGATCCTGGTCAGGAGTGCATCCTGAGGCGGTAGTTTGTTGGGACCTGTTTCCTCTTCGCAGCTCTGGGGCGTGAACTGGTCGGTTATCGTGGGCGTGGAGGTCGGTAGCAGCGTCATAATCTGGGCCGCTTACACAGATATCTCGGGTGTCACTGTTGGGTTTGCCGGGGCCTTCTGCCAGAGGGTTACGGTCCGGTCCCTCGCTCGGTGCTAACTCGACAAAATGCTGGTTGTGTGCCTGTTGTCAGACGTGTTGCGTTCAGCTCGAGGACGGCAGGAGCGCTTCTGTCGGTGACGCTGTTGGTGAGGGAGCGTCTGACACTTACCCATTGGGTGACGAGGACTCCCGTCAGACTTACCAGCCCTACGCATTCGGGGAAACCCAAACGGCGACGGATATGGGACTCGGTCAGGGGGTCGTTGGCGGTGAGGCTGGTTCGGCCCAGTTGGTGGGGCTCGGCTCGTCGCTGGGTGGCGAAGCCTGTCCGCTGCCGTCTGAACCCCAGCACTGGACAGTGCCGTCACGACGCACGCCACACGAATGCCTAGAACCGACAGCGACGGCCGTGAACACGCCATCCGGCGGCGACGCTTGCCCGTGGTCGTCGCGGCCCCAGCACCGAACTACCCCGTCGTCTTGAAGAGCACAGGCATGTCCCCCAGATCCTTCCCCGACTGCGATTGCAGAAAACGCTCCGCCAGGCGGCGATGCGAGACTGTGGTCGGTAGCGCCCCAGCACTCGATGGTGCCGCCTATGCGCAGCCCACACGAGTAGTAGTCATCTCCAAGCGAGACTGATGCGAACTCGCCGTCTGGCGCCGCCAGGTCGTCCCCGTTACGGCCCCAACACTGGAGTGTGCCGTCGGCGCGCAGCCCGCACGCGTGGTTTTGACCTGTGTCGAGTGCAACGAACTCGCTGCCGAGCCGAGACGGCAGCTCGAGTGTGTCGGAACCCCAGCACTCAATAGCGCCGCCGACGCGCAATCCACACGAGTAGTAGAGCTCGAGCGAGACTGATGTGAATTCGCCGCCCGGCGGCGAGGCCTGCCCGTCCCAGAAGCGGCCCCAACACTGGAGTGCGCCGCCGGAGCGCAGCCCGCACGAAAGCCCGGAGCCAGCTGAGACAGCGGCAAACTCGCCGCCCGGCGGCGACGCTTGCCCGTGGTCGTCGCTGCCCCAGCACACAATGGCGCCATCGGCGCGCAGCCCGCATGAGTGTTGCGAGCCGGCTCCAATTGCGGTGAACTTGTCGCGACTGGCTGGCGACGCCAAGCCGCCGCGGTTGTCGCCCCAGCACTCGATCTCGCCACCAGGGCGCAGCCCGCACGAGAGCCCGTATCCAACCGAGACAGCGACGAACTCGCCGTCGGGCGGCGACGCCTCGCCAACGGTGTTGTTTCCCCAACACTGGAGCCTGCCGTCAGCGCGCAGTCCGCACGCGTGAGATGTAGCTGCGTCGACTGCGGCGAACTCGCCGCTGGGTGGATACGTCAACCCGAGTTCGTCGGAACCCCAGCAATCAATAGTGCCGCTGACGCGCAGCCCACACGTGTAGTCAATTCCGAGCGAGACAGATGCGAACTCGCCGTCGGGCGGCGAGGCCTGCCCGTCCCAGTCGCGGCCCCAACACTCGACTTGACCGCCAGCACGCAACCCGCACGAGTGGACCAATCCAGCCGCTACCGCGGCAAACACCCCGCCCGGCGTCGACCCGCCGTGGTGCCAGCCCCAACAGTCCGCTGTGCCGTTGACACGCAACCCGCATCCGTTACTCGACCCCATGTCGATTGAAGCGAACCGGCCGCTGGGTGGAGCGTACCCGTCGCCCCAGCACTCGATCTCCCCATCGACATGCAGCCCGCAAGTGTGACTTCCCCCTGCGCTGACGGTAACGAATTCGCCGTCGGGCGGCGACGCTTGCCCAGCGTCGTTGTGTCCCCAGCAGCGAATCGAGCCATCACTGTGCAATCCGCACCAATGGCCTGACCCCGCTGCAACCGAAACAAAGCCGTCGCCCGAAGAGGGCTCATCGGCGAGCCGCGGAGCCGGCGCCTCCGCCGAGCAGGCTGCCAGTAAGCCCAGCACCAGCAGCGCTACTGCAAATCGACGCCTCAATCGCATAGCAGCACTCACTCCGTAGGCGCGGACAGTCCCGCATCCGAGTCGCCAACCGGAGATTCGCCTGCCCAACGGAAAACTCCGGTGTGCGGGTCCCAAGTGAGGTCGCAGTCGATTC
Organism: Acidimicrobiia bacterium; assembly: GCA_022824805.1. Taxonomy (GTDB): domain Bacteria; phylum Actinomycetota; class Acidimicrobiia; order Acidimicrobiales; family Poriferisodalaceae; genus Poriferisodalis. The sequence continues at coordinate 6,495 of JAJDZE010000064.1, forward strand.
GCTGGACCCGCTGCAGGAGCATCTGCTCGTCCGGATTGACAGATTGGAAGTCTGCCTGTGCGCGTTCTCGCCGACTTGCGGGCAGCAGAAGCAGCTGCACGTCCGGGATCGTCCTTCGGTCAGACAGGTGTTCAATGGCTTGCTGTGCCATCTTGTCGAGATCACCGCGGAGAGCATCCGGCGCATGCACCTGATCCATCGAGCCGCGGCTTGACTTGACTAGGAGGTCCACCCAGGCGGCAAGGTCGTCACCATCGATGTGCGACTCCCAGTTGCGGAGATCGGACTGGAAGTCTCTGTAGGAGGCGGTGGCCCTGGTCGCGATGTCCCTCAGGGGTTTCAACAGACGTCGACTCAGCCGCCGCTCGCAGCGTTGACTTTGGCCAGACCGCCGCGTCCAGAGACAGCAACAGACCGCCTGCCAGATCTCGCACATTGTCCACAGATCCGTGGCCGGGTGCGATTTCGGGTCGATTAGCGCATACCTCCACCAGTTGTACCCGCTCGCCGTGTCATTGCCATTGATGTGGGTGATGAACCTCTCAGCCGTAGCGCACTTATCGTGCTGCTGCAGGTACTCGAAGAGGCTCCTGTGCTCGCGGTAGTGGACTTCGATGTGGTCAATGTCGTCAGGTTCCAACGCGGCGTAGAGCCGACTCAGATCGTGCCCGTATTTCTTCCGCACTTTTTCGACCGAGAGTTCCGGATCGGTGGCCATCAGCAGCATTTTGAATACCTGCTCCACACCGCTGTACAGGGCGGTGACGAATGGCCATGCGTGCGCGACCACGTAGCCATCCCAGAGGTCATCCTCGATCGGGTTTCTGGCTACGAGGTCGCGGGTGGTCTTGCATGCCGTGTCCATCTTGAGCATCAGACCGTCGTCAATGGGCCGGTTGACTTCGTTAGGCACCGCGAGCACCGTAGCCCGAAGGCCCGCGAAATCCAGAACCGCAGCGCGCCTTCCTGTCACCCGCGCCCGGCCGTCCAATCGCTGGGCGGCGTCCGCCCGACGCTGCACTCGTCGCTGCTGAGCCACTGATGGCATGAACTGCTGCGCGAGGCGGCGAGATCAGGAACAACAGTGAATCCCTGCACGATCTCATCTGGCGCGCTCGGCCTGCCGAGGTAACGCGTGCCATCCGCATGCTGGTCGCCTACGGGATCGGGGCTGTCATATTTTTTTCGTATCCGGCTGCGGTGGTGTTCGTCGGGTGCGGTCGGCGATGCGGTCGCCGCAGTGGACGGTCAGGGTGTTCCGGATGGTCTTCCAGCCGCTGGTCCTGCCGGTCAGGTTGGACCGGTTCTTGCGCCGGGCGGCGGCGCCGAGGTTCGGGGCTGTCGGAGTGCCGCCCAGACTCGCTCGGGGGTCAGCGGGAAGTCGTCCATCCAGACGCCCGTGGCATCGGCCAGCGCCGCAGCCACTGCCGGCGCGTACGGGATGACGCCCATCTCGGCCATGCCGCGGGCGCCGAACGGCCCGAGCGGGTCGGCCAGCTCCAGCACCACGCTCTCGGTGACCGCGGGGATGTCGCCGATACCGGGAATCAGGTACGTGCTGAACCGGGGGTTCAGCAGGCGACCGTCCCGGCTGCGCAGGTGCTCGCTGAGCACATGACCGTGCGCTTGGGCGACCGCACCCTCGATCTGGCCCACGACGAAGCGGGGGTTGACGGCCCGGCCGACATCGTTGGCGCTGATCACCCGGTCGATGCGGATGTGACCGGTGTCGATGTCGACGGTCAGCTCGACGTGCTGGGCGACGTACCCGTAGGAGAAGTTCGGAGTGCCCTCGCCGGTGTCGGGGTCGAGCTCGGTGGTGGGCGGGGGCGTGAACCGGAAGTGCCCGATGGCCGGCCGGTCGCCGTCGCGCCATGCCTTCTCGGCCTCCTCGGCAGCGCCCAGGATGGAGTTGCCTGCCATCCAGGTCAGGCGCGATGCCGATGCCGATCCTGAGTCGCCCGAGGTGCCGGTGTCGCTGAAGCGCCCTGCGACCTGCGACGGGTCGACCCCGGTCGCCTCAGCCGCCATCTGCAGGAATGCCGTGTGGGCGCCCTGCCCGACATCGGCGCCTGCGTGGGCCAGCTCGACCGAAGCGGGCGTCTCGTCGCTCGGTTCGCCGTGCAGCACGATGGTGGCTTCGCAGCGCTCGGGGAAGCCGAAAGAGAACCCGACATTCTTGAACGCGCAGGCGAACCCGCGTCCCCGGCGCAGCGACGACGGCCTGGGGGGCAACGACACGAACGGGCTGAACAGGGCTGCGTCAGCGAACGGCGTCGGCTCGGCCGGCACCGCTGCAGCCTCGGCACAGGCCTCGATCACCTCGGGCATGGTCACACCTGTCGGCATCGGCGTGTGGGCGATGCTCGGCGATCCCTCGCGCAAGGTGTTGACGCGGCGGATGTCGATGGGGTCGATGCCCAGCGCTTCGGCCAGCTTGTTCACCTGGCACTCCACGGCGAAGGCAGCCTGCGGTGCGCCGAAGCCCCGGAAGGCGCCTCCGGGCGTGGCGTTGGTGTACACGACGTGGGTGTCGATGGCGGCGTTGGGCAGCTCGTAGGGCCCTCCGAGGCCCAGGTGCAGGTTCCCCATCACCTTGTTGGAGGTGTAGTTGTAGGCGCCCGCATCCAGCCAGGCTTCGGCCTGGGCTGCGGTGATCCTGCCGTCACGGTCGGCGCCCCAGCGAGCCCAGATGCGGCCCCGGTGACGCTTGTGATGGCCGACGATGGACTCCTCGCGTGACCACTGCATGGCCACCGGGCGGTCGATGCCCCGTTCGGCGAGCCGGTGGGCGGCCAGCGCCAGGATGATCTGCATCGAGGTGTCCTCGCGCCCGCCGAATGCGCCGCCGATGGCGGGATAGCGCACCCGAATCTGGTCCTCTGGCAGGTCGAGGGCGTGGGCGATCTGCTCGCGGTCCTCGTGCACCCACTGGCCCGCTATCTCGACGTTGACAATGCCCTCGGCGTCCACCCACGATGTGCCCGCTTCGGGCTGCAGGTAGGCGTGCTCCTGGTATGGCACCTCGTAGGTGGCTTCGACCGTGACGGCGGCAGCGGCCCAGCCGGCGTCGAGGTCGCCCTTGCGGGTGCGCATCGACTCGTACAGGTTCGACCCGATGCCCTCGTAGGGATGCACGAGCGGGGCGTCGGGCGCCAGCGCCGCGTCCAGATCGGCCACGACCGGCAGCGGCGCCCACTCGACTTCGATTGCCGCGGCGGCGGCACGAGCCTCATCGAGGCTGTCGGCGACAATGAGCGCCAGGTGGTCGGCTTCCCAGCGGGAGACATCGCAGGGCACCGGGCTTCGGCCGCTGTGGTCGAGACCGATGAAGACCGGCTGGTCGAACTTGGTCAGCCCGTACTCGTTGCAGGGCACGTCGGCGGCGCCGAGCACCGCGACCACGCCCGGAGCGCGCTCGGCCGGGGTGAGGTCGAGGCGGCGAAGCCGGGCATGGGGCTGGTCGGTGAACACCGCGAACGCCCAGAGCGCATCGGCAGGAATGCGATCTGCTGGGTAGCCGGCGAGTCCGGCAACCTTGGCGGGACCGTCGGCACGCGGCGGAGACTGGCCCAAGCCGCCCGCCCTTGCTGCGGGCATTTCCAGCTCGATGGCCGCGCCGGGCACGCCGGGTGCCGCACCCTCCCTCACGACACGCCTCCAGCGGCAGCGGCGTCGGCATCGGTCGAGGCGGGTCGCGCAGCCCCAACTTCAACCGAAGCGGTTTGCGCGGCCGCTGCTTCAACCGAGGCGGTTCGCACCGATGCCGGGTCAACCGAAGCGGTTTGCGCGGCCGCTGCTTCGCCAGAGGCGGTGTGCACCGCTTCGATGATCGAGCAGTAGCCGGTGCAGCGGCAGAGATTGCCCGACAGGCCCACGGTGATCTGTTCGGCAGTGGGCTCGGGAATCTCGTCGAGCAGCGCCACGGCGCTCATAACGAAGCCCGGCGTGCAGAACCCGCACTGGGCGCCGCCGGTGTCGACCATTGCCTGCTGGAACGGGTGCAGCTCGCCGGCGGGCGTTGCCACGCCTTCTACCGTGGTGATGGCCGCGCCGTCTGCTCGGCCCGCAGGCACCAGGCACGAGAACACGGCGGCACCGTCGAGATGCACCGTGCAGGCGCCGCACTCCCCTTCGGCGCAGCCCTCCTTGGTGCCGGTCAGCCCGAGGTCGTCTCGCAGCCAGTCCATCAGCGTCTTGCCGGCGGCCCCTGCGGCGCTGCGCTGCACGCCGTTCACCGTCGCCGTGATCGTGGCGTCGCGGTCGGCCAGCTCACTACGGGTCTCGCCGCCGCGTACGTCAGCCTCTCGTCTCGGCTCAGCGCCTGCGCCGGCTGTCACACCGCCGCCCCACGCGGCCGCCGAGGTCGCCGCGGAACTCGACTGACCGCCGCTTGCCGCGCCTGCGCCGGCTGACACACCCCCGCCCCACGCAGCCGTCGAGGTCGCCGCGGAACTCGACTGACCGCCGGCTGCGGTGGGTGCAAGCCGTGGCGGCTGCTGCGGCCAGCGGTCGGCTTCGGTGCCGCTGGCCAGGACTGCAATCGCTCGGTCCACCACGACACCGACGGTGTGCGAGCGGTACTCGGCGCTGCCGCGGATGTCGTCGATAGGTGTTGCCGCCCGGCATGCAGCAGCCGTGATGTCGGCGTTGGCCTCGGCCAGCTCCCGACCGGCAGCCACCTCGGTCGCTTCGGGCACGGTGATGATGGTTGGGGCGACGCTGCCCAGGGCGACCACAAGGTCTGCCACTCGGCCGCCGTCGAACTCGACGACCACTGCGGCATGCACCACCGAGATTGCCTGCGCCCTCCGCAAGCCGAGCTTCACGAACACGCCGCGCCGGCCGTCGTGCTGGTTCGACCCGTCAAGGGCATCGAACGCGACCGCAGTGACGATCTCGTCGGGATCGAGCACGGTCTGGCGGAAGCCGGCGATGAACTCGCTGATCGGAACGGTGCGCTCGCCGCGCACCGAGGTCATGGTGACCGCGGCATCCAGCGCCACGAGCGCCGAGATGGTGTCGTTGGCCGGACTGGCGGTGACGATGTTGCCGACCACGGTGGCCCGGTTGCGCAACGGCGGCGAGCCCACTTCCAGGCACGCCTGGGCGAGCGGCAGGCCGGCCGAGCGCATCGGCGCCGAGGCAATGACGTCGGCATGGGTCACGAGCGGCCCGAGCGTGACCCGCCCGCCGTCATAGGAGATCCGGTCGAGACCCCGCAGCCCCGAGATGTCCACCAGCAGCTCCACGCCCGAGCGCGCCCCGCGGGACAGCTCGAGCATGAGGTCTGTGCCGCCGGCGATCAGCCGCGCCGCGGAGCGGTGCGACGAGAGCAGCTCAGCCGCCTCGTCAAGCGAGCCGGGGGCCACATAGCGGATCGGCAGCGGCACAGTCCGCTGCACTTCATGAAGCTCAAACATGCCGCATACAAGGGTGTCAGATGCGCGCCCCGCTGGCGACCCCTCGCCCGTCGTCAAGATGTACGCCGCCACCTCACCCCGCTGACGCCGGCAGCGCCGGCTTCAGGTTTCTTCGGCGGTGAGCTGGTGGCGCTGGACCTTGCCGAGGGCGTTGCGGGGCAGCGCTGCGATGCGGTATGTGCGTCGGGGGCGCTTGTAGAAGGCGAGGCGTTCGCCGACGAAGTCCTTCAGCTCGTCGTCGTCGAATTCGCGCGCCGCGACCACGTAGGCCACCACCACCTCGCCCCACTCGGGGTCGGGTTCGCCGCCGACGGCGCACTCAGCGATGTCGGGGTGGGAGGCGATGACCTCCTCGACCTCGCGGGGGTACACGTTGAAGCCGCCGCAGATGATGAGCTCTTTGGCACGGCCCACGATGCGCAGGTAGCCGTCGTCCCACTGGCCGAGGTCGCCGGTGCGGAACCAGCCGTCGCTGAAGGAGGTTGCGTTGGCGTCAGGCCGCTCCCAGTAGCCCGAGAACACGTTGGGCCCCCGCACCAGGATCTCCGCAGCGCCGCCGGCCATGTCGACGAGGTCATCGTCGCCGACAGTCACCTCGTGGCAGGCCGTCGCGCCGGGTCGAGCCATCGCCGCATCACTGCCTGTTGCGTCGTCGTCGGTCGCACCGTCGGTTGAGGAGTCGGCGAGGCGTACTTCCACGCCCGGCAGCGGGAAGCCCACCGTGCCGGCACGGCGAGGCTCGTCGTGCGGATTCGACACCAGCATGACGGTCTCGGTCATGCCGTAGCGCTCGATGACGTGCTGGCCGCTGGCTTCCCGCACTGCGTCGTGCAACTCGGCCGGCATAGGCGCCGAACCCGACACGCACAGCCGCAGCGCCGACAGCTCGGCTGCCCGCGGCGAGGCCACCAGCCGCGAGTACATGGTGGGCACGCCGAAGAACATCGTCGCCCGGTGCCCGAGCGTCGCGTCAATGTCAGTGATCGCATCGAACACGGCATCTGGATCGAACGTCGGCTGCAGCACTGTCCGGGCTCCCACAGTGAGCGTGCCGTGCAGTCCGACGCCGAGGCCATGCATGTGAAACAGCGGCAGCGCCAGCACGAGCACGTCGTCGGTCGTCCAGCGCCAGGCCAGCTCCAGCGCTCGCACCGATGCCAGCAGGTTCGCATGGCTCAGCACCGCACCCTTGGGTCGCCCGGTCGTACCCGACGTGTACCCGATCAGCGCCGGCTCGTCGCCCTGCCGTTCGTGCGCGAACGCCAACAGGTCAAATCGGGGCCGCCCATAAGGCGCTACACCGACGCCGCCGGGAGCGACTGCACCGGCACCTACGGCGGGAAGGTCGGCGGCATTGAAATCGCTGACCAGCGCCGTCGGATCGGCGTCGGCGATCCATTGGTGCCACTCGCCGGGCTCGCCGACGCCTTCCACCAATGCCGCTGCAGGACGGCAATCGGCCACCACGCCGCGCACCTCATCGGCCCGGTAGGCACCGTTCAGCGGCACCACCACTGCGCCCATCGACAGCAGCGCCGTGTGGGCTGCCACGAGCCGGACCGAACTCGGGCCGCTCATCAGCACCCGGTTGCCGGCGACGATGCCCGCACTCGCCAAGCGCTCAGCAACATTGCGGGCGCGCTCCAGAAGCTGGGCGCCTGTCACCCAGCCGTCGCGCTCATCCCACAGCACTGCCCGCTGCGGATCGGACGACCAGCGGTCCAACCAGACCGCCGGCAGCGTGCCCCCCGC
>JAJDZE010000142.1 GCA_022824805.1 Acidimicrobiia bacterium
GGGCTGGCACGGCGCGCATCCGGCCAAGAGCCTGAGCGAGCCCTCGGGCCACAGTTCCGATAGCTCCTCAGCCGTACCGTCGCGGAGGTCGCGCTCAAGAACCTGTGCGCCTGCCACGTTGGCGTCGAAAGGGACCCGGCAGGACCCGTCCACGTCAATACCCGCCACGACGTCGACACCTGCAGCGGCCAAGCCGTAAGACAGGCCGCCGATGCCACAGAAGACGTCGACGGCGGCGATGGCGGCGTCATTCGGGACTGCCGTCATCGTGGACCCAGACGACAACGGCACCGCTTGGTCGTCTTGCTTCGCCACCTGATCTCGCTCGCCCATCACCAGCCCCCTCGTGACCCGCTCTGGTGGTCAGCCGCGGGGGTGGACTCTATGCCGAGCGCGGCCATGGCTCGTCAGCTTCCAGCCATGAGGGGGGCGGGACCATGATCCGTGCCATCTCGGAAGGCTCGAACTTGGTCAGGCCTCCCGCGTAGGTGCGTCCATCTGCGAGCGCAGCGCGGTCGCGCAGCGCCTCCGTCAACCTGCACAGCGCTGCTTCTGACAGCGGCTCGACCGGGTAGATGCCATGCACGTTGTTGAGGTTGTAGGCGGCGGCGAGATTGCGTACAAACGCCGGCGGTCGCCTGGCCATGTACGTGGCCAGCAGCGGGGCCGGACTGGGCAGCTTGACTGACCACCACCTCTTGCGGTGACGTGCGATGTAGCCATCGGCGACACCTGCTCGACGCGCTGTGTCCAAGAAGCGCTCCACCAGGCCGCGGTCGGCGACAGCGAGATCGTCGAGATCTTCGGGCAGGCTGACCAGAGCCTTCAGATCGCTGCTGTCGGCCAATACACCCGGTTCCATGCCGAAGAGCTCCAAGGCTTTCGTGACGGCGGGGTAGAGCACCGAAGCAGGCAGCCGCGGGTCGTTCTGCGAGGTCACCCATGTTGCGTTGGCACCGGTGGCAACCCCCCGATGCACGCGGCAATAGTCGCCGAGCGCAACGAAGTCGCGAGGAACCGGCACCCGCGGCACCAGCAGCGTCGACCAGCGGCGTTCCTTGTGCAGCTGCTCGGGGTTGAAGCTCTCGCCGCCGGCCAAGCCCTGGAGTTCTTCGACCCGCTTGATTCTCCGGACACGAATCGGGCGCCGTGGCCCACCAACCTCGAAGGCAGTCACCGTCGCCGTCGTTGTGGCGTCTGCGAAAGCCTGCGTCCCAGCGTCGAGGATGTGCAGGGACAGACCGCCGAGCGGCCCGGCCACTAGGTCCCGCGCCAGCTGCCCGTAGCCGACGTCCAGCCATTCCGACGAGGTGACGAACGCGCCGAAGTCGCCAGGACGCGCAAGATGCGCAGTGGCAAGCAGGAAATGGACATGCAGACCCGCTAGCGCCGATGCCCTGAGGTCCAGATCCGCAGCGCGCTCTCGCAGCCATGTCTTCCATTTGGGATCGATGTCGTGGTGGCGCACGTAGGGCGGGTTTCCGATGAATGCCGTCGGGCCGGGCGCCATCGGCAGCTTGAGCTCGCGGTAGTCGCCGGCATGCAACTCGGCGCGCTTGTCGAAGCCCAGCACAGTCAAATTCGCCCGAGTGATCAAAGCAGCGAGCGGATCGATCTCGACCGCCACGAGGCGTGCATCGAGCATCCGCCTGCCGACGGCACAGAGGAACCGGCCAGATCCAGACCCGGGGTCAACGACTCGCGCCGCCCCCTTGTGGTTCGCCAGCCATTCCGTCATGGGCTCGACGACTGCAGTCGGTGTATACGTCGCCCCCTGCCGACGACGCCGCTCCGCAGACCGCAACGACGTGAACGCTGCACCCAGCGGGTCATCACCCGCCCAGATCGCAGCCCCCAGACCCCTCAAGGCGTCCGGTTCCGGCGAAGGCGCGGCAGCCTTGACGAGCCCTCGCTCGGCAGGGCTCAGATCTGCGAGGAGGCCACCGCGAGCCAATGCCCACGCCGCATCACACAGGGCGCGCTCATCGCCGATGTCTCCGACTCCCAGCTCGGCAGGGTCGGAGGACGTTGCGGTTGTCGACGTCGCTGTCACGTGTCCAAATGTTCGCATAGGACACCTCCGCGTGTGGTGAGCAGCCGGTCCGCTCAGTGCGCGCAGATTGCCCGGGGGGTGTGACAACGACCGTTCGCCGCGACGCAGCGGTTGCTGTCGGCGGCGGCAAACCATTACAAGCCTGCTTGCCTCAGGGAATGAGGCCCACCCCGAACGGCGCAACCCCGGCCGTTTGCCGAAGCAGGGACGGTTCCGGCGCCTACCGCAGCGACTCTATAGCCTCCGGCTCGCACCAATGGAGCGGACCGTCGGCGGACGGTCATCCGCAAGAGATCGAGGTGTCGATATGACATCTGACGAGCGCTTGGCGACGATCCGGGCTATCCACGACTCGCCGCTGCGGATCGTGCTCTCGGTGACGGGGGGCGGGATGCTGGCGGTCAGCGACCTGCTGACCGTGCCGGGGGGCTCACGCACGATCCTCGAGGCCGGTGTGCCGTATTCGGTGAAGTCGCTCTACGAGCTGATGGGCTCGGAGCTGGAGCCGCACGTGTCCGATGAGGCCGCCCTGGCGATGGCCGACGGCTGCTTGGCGCGGGCGCAGTACCTCGTCTCGACGCCCAAGCCCGGCACTGAGCCGTGGCCGCTGGCGGGCATCTCGTGCACGGCTGCGCTGGTGACCGATCCGCCCCGGCGGGGCGAGGACCGGGCGCACATCGCCGCGGTCAGCGACTCGGGCACGCGCATCGCCCGCAAGATCACCTACGAGACCGACGACCGCATCACCCAGGACCGCGAAACCTCCGACGCGATCCTCTCCCTGCTCGCGGAGATCGCC
>JAJDZE010000127.1 GCA_022824805.1 Acidimicrobiia bacterium
GGGCTCGATCCCCGAGCCGTCCTTGTACCCGGGCCACAGATCGTTGCGGAACGACTCCACGACATGGTCAGTCGCCACGGCCACATGAGTGGCGCCGCCTTCCAGCAGCATCACGATGTTGCCCAGCACACCGCGCAGCGCCCCGACCTCGCTGCCGTCGGCATCTGCCCGACGCGGCACGGCAAAGAAGTGCCGAAACAGCTCGTACGTGCCGTCGATCAAGTGCACATCGAAACTGCCAGCCCCTGAAGGCGCCTGATTGCAGCCGTCCTCAGCGCGGCGCTCGCCCAGCAGTCGGGGAGTCTCTTGCTGATCCACCGCGCCGACCCTAGATGGTTGGTTCCAAGGTCTAGTGGTCGTAGGGATCAGGGTGCGTGCTGGCCGGCGGTGGTGGGTCTCGTTGTGCCGGCCGACGGCGGTGAGGGTGTGGCCGGGCCAAGGAGACTGCGTCTGCGCTGGCGAAACGATGACCAGAGCCGTCCGCTGCCTACCGCTGATCGTCCTGCGCCGACCCCGTTGTGAGGACGAAGGCAGGGACGCGCTGCAGGCCCTCGTACCCCGGGGACTCGACGAGTCCGACAAATCGCGAACAAGGCACCCAGGCCAGCCACGCCGAGAGCCAAACCCAGGCCCGATCTGCCGACCCCAACATCATGACTGTCACACCGGCTGCGTACATTCGTGTCATGAATCTCTTGTCCATCCAGACGACTCCTCAACTGGAGCCAAGCTGGCCTTGCGCCTCATCGCATCGAGCACACCGACCGACGGTCGGCATTACAGCACTCAGCGCTGATGCCAGCAAGAGCATCGCAACCCTGCGACGTCGAGACGTCTATTGTCACATCAATGAGCGGGACTGTGCCAGCGAGCGTCTCTCGTCGTCGACCAGGGGAAGTTCGAGATGCAATCGAGGAAGTGCTCAGGCTCGCTACGGGACCCATGCGCGTGAGCGACATCCATGAGGGAGTTGAGACTCGACTTGGAGGTGCCGTCGCAGCCTCGTCCATCCGCAGCTATCTGCGACTCAACTCGAACGCCGACGGCCAGTTCGCCAAGGTGGGCCACGGTGTCTACGCCCTTCGCTGAACCGTTCGCCGTCATCGGCCGGGCCGCCCTTTACCACGCAGACTGCTTGGAGTGGCTTGCCGAGCGAGAGCCCAAGTCGATTCACGGGGTCGTCACCGATCCTCCGTACGGACTCGTCGAGTACTCGCCAACGCAGCAGGCCAAGTTGCGGAACGGCCGCGGCGGCGTGTGGCGCCTCCCGCCGAGCTTCGATGGCCACAAGCGCTCGCCGCTGCCGCGATTCACCACGCTGACCGACGACGATCTCGGCCAACTCGCGTGCTTCTTTGGTCGCTGGGCGAAAGCACTGAAGCCGGTGCTCGTGCCCGGCGCGCATGTGTTCGTTGCATCCAACCCACTCCTATCGCACTTGGTAGCCGGGGCAATCTGCGAAGCCGGCTTCGAGCGACGTGGCGAGATCGTTCGGCTCGTGATGACCATGCGCGGGGGCGACCGGCCGAAGAACGCACACGACGAGTTTCCCGATGTCACTGTGATGCCTCGCTCGGGCTGGGAACCATGGCTGCTCTTCCGGAAACCAATCGAAGGTCGGGTCCAAGACAACCTGCGCACATGGGGCACTGGAGGCTTGCGGCGGCGCTCGTCTGAGCGCCCGTTCGCGGATGTGATTCAGTCAGCACCGACGAGGTCGGCCGAGAGACAGCTCGCGCCCCATCCGAGCCTGAAGCCGCAGGCCTTCCTCCGGGAGGTGGTGCGCGCTGTGCTGCCCCTTGGCGAAGGCACGGTGCTCGATCCGTTCGCCGGGTCGGGTTCGACGCTGGCCGCCGCAGAAGCCGTCGGCTACAGCAGCATCGGAGTGGAGCGCGATCTCGACTACGCCGACATGGCCGTCAGCGCCATCAAGCGATTACGCGACTATGGACCGCCAGTCTCAGGCCCGGAGTCCAATTCGGGTTCGGCATCCAAGTAGACCCAGCTCTTGCGTAGCTTGGCGATGCCGTCGCGGTGGAGCGTGGCTGTCCGAGTCCCGAGTTCGCCCCGCTCGTTGCGACGAAAGTCAGCCGTATTGACATGCGCCAAGTACACCTCGGCAAACCTCAAGGGTCGACGGTCTGCTGCCGGCTGAGTCTCCCGGTCGACGCCGTAAACGAACACACAGAACCACTGATCCCGGGCACCGTGCGTGTCCACTGCGCCGCCGCGCTTCGTGGTGGCCTTGACCTCCACACCGGCCTCGCCGGCCTTGACAGCGTCCTCGGGATACGTTCCAGTCACGACCAAATCGGGATGACCGTTGTGGTAGCCGTTGGTGACGAGTGTTCGTGAGTGGGATGCGAGGTAGGCGGTCAGCATGTCGGAGACGACGCCGGACAGGATCGCACCCCGAACCGTGTCTTCGAGACGGCCGAGACCCTTGCCTGCGAGGTGTTGGTTGACGTCGTAGAAGAAGTCATAGACGTCCTGCATTGCCGACTCGAAATCGAGCGAGCGCAATTCGTAGGGCAGCACGATGCTGGGATTGAAGCACTCACGACGGACGTGACGGCGCTCGACGCTCACGGCCACGCAGGCTAGGACAGCTGTGGAGGTGCGTTCTAGAGTTGGCACCGTCGATCCGTCCGGCGACCGACCGATGAGCTTCAAGCCCGCAATCACCACTGAGGGGACGACATGAAGGTTCCGTTTACTGTTTCCGACTTCCTGTACCGGGCCGAGAACGTGTACCCGGACCGGGTGGCGCTGGCCGACGAGCCCGAGGCGCCCGGCGGCGGGCTCGGCGAGATTACCTACGCCCGGTTCGGTGAGCTGGTGCGCGCCCAGGCAGCCAAGCTCGACCAGCTCGGCATCGGGCACGGCGAGCGGGTGGCGATGGTGTCGCAGAACGCCGGCCGGCTGATGACGTCGTTCTACGGCGTGTCGGGCTACGGCCGCATCTTCGTGCCGATCAACTTCCGGCTCAGCCACGACGAGATCAGCTACATCATCGATCACTGCGGCGCCACGATGCTGCTGGTGGACCCCTCCATGGAGGACACCTGCAAGGACATCGACGTGGAGCACTTCGTGGTGATGGGCACCGACGCCGACGACCAGATGTACGCGCCAGGCACCGAGCCGGCCCCCTGGACGCCCGACGAGGACATCACCGCCACCATCAACTACACCTCGGGCACCACCGCCCGCCCCAAGGGCGTGCAGCAGACCCACCGGGCGCTGTGGGTGAACGCCACCACGTTCGGCTGGCACGCCGGCGTCAGCGACCGCGACGTATACCTGCACACGCTGCCGATGTTCCACTGCAACGGCTGGGGCATGCCCTATGCAGTGACCGGCATGGGCGGCAAGCACGTGGTGCAGCGCGAGGTGCGCGGCCCCGAGATCCTGAAGCGCGTCGAGCACCACGGCGTGACGCTGATGTGCGGCGCCCCCGCGGTGGTGGCGGCGGTGCTGGATGCAGCGGCCGAGTGGGAGGGTCCCATCCCCGGCAGCGGGCGGGTGCGGATGGTGGTGGCAGGCGCGCCGCCGCCCACGCGCACCATCGCCCGGATGGAAACCGAGCTGGGCTGGGAGTTCATCCAGATCTACGGCCTCACCGAGACGGCGCCGCTGCTGACCATGAACCGCTGCCGGCCCGAATGGGACGACTTCGACCCCGACGAGAAGGCTCGCAAGCTCAGCCGGGCGGGCGCTCCCGCCGTCGGCGTGAAGATCAACGTGGACAGCCAGGGCGAGATTCTGGCGCGCGGCAACATCGTCCTCGAGGGCTACTGGGAGCAACCCGAGGCGACGGCCGAAGCCATCGTGGACGGCTGGTTCCACACCGGCGACGGCGGCTCGATGGACGACGAGCACCACGTCACGATCTCAGACCGCAAGAAGGACGTCATCATCTCCGGCGGCGAGAACGTGTCGTCGTTCGAGGTGGAAGACGTGCTGTTCAGCCACGCTGCGGTGACCGAGGTGGCCGTGATCGGCGTGCCCGACCCCAAGTGGGGTGAGACCATCAAGGCGCTGGTGGTCGTCGACGCTGCGGCTGACGCTGTGAGCGAGCGCGAACTCATCGACTTCTGCCGGGAGCGGATGGCGCACTTCAAGTGCCCCACCAGCGTCGAGTTCCGCGAGGAACTGGCCCGTACGGCCACTGGCAAGCTGCAGAAGTTCAAGCTCCGTGCCCCCTACTGGGAGGGCATGGAGAAGCAGATCAACTGACGCGCCGCCGCTGCTACGTGAGTTCTGCGGCTAGAGCGGTTCGACGCCGCCTTCTGATCGGCGGCGTTCTACGAAATCGGTGAGCTCGGCGCGGATGGCGTCGTCCATCGGCGGCTCTTCGTAGTCGGCGAGCAGCTGCTTCCAGATGCGGTTGGCGCGCTGGGTGGCGTCGAGGGCGCCGTCCTCGTGCCACGTCTCGAAGTTGCGCCAGTCCGACAGCATCGACTCATAGAAGGCCGTGTTGTAGCGCTCGAGCGTGTGGGCGGCGCCGAAGAAATGGTTTGCCGGGCCCACCTCGGCAATGGCATCGACTGCCAGCGAGGCATCGTCAATGACGGCGGGCTGCAGCATCGCCCGGATCATCTGGATCATCTCGGCGTCGATGATCACCTTCTCGTACGAGGCGCACAGCCCGCCCTCGATCCAGCCGAGGCCGTGCAGCACGTAGTTGATGCCGCCCACGATGCACGCCCACAGCGACATCTGCGACTCGTAGGCCGCTTGGACGTCGGGAGCGTTGGAGGCGTTCGCGTTCGAGGCACGCAACGGCAAGCCGTAACGCCGCGCCAGCTGGCCGCTGATGATGGTGGCTTTGGCGTACTCGGGCGTGCCGAACGCCGGCGCGCCCGATCGCATGTCGACATTCGAGGTGAAGCTGCCGTACACCACAGGCACGCCCGGGTTCACCAGCTGCGACAGCGTGATGCCCGCAAGCGCCTCGGCGTTCTGCAGGGTGAGCGCGCCGGCGATCGTGACCGGCGCCATCGCTCCCGCCAGGGTGAACGGCGTGTACACCACCGGCTGGCCGTGGCGGGCCAACTCGATGGCGCCCTCCAGCATCGGCTTGTCGTACACGAGCGGCGAGTTCGCATTCACTACGGTGTGGATGGACGGCTCGCGCAGCAACGTCTCGTGGTCGATGCCGCGGGCGATGCGTGCGATCTCGATGGCGTCGCTGACACGGGTGCGGCCCAGCGAGTAGCAGAACCCGGGCTTGGTGGACAGGGTGTACATCGCCGACACCGCGTCGAGGTGCCGGGTGCGCACCTCGAGGTCGATGGGCTCGACGGAGTGGCCGGTGCACGTGTCCGCGGCGTCGAGCGCCTCCTGCAGGCGCAGCATGTTGCAGTAGTCGACGTAGTTGCCGCTGACCCTGCCGCGGTCGAGATCGGACACGTTCGGCGGGCTGCCGACCATGCCGAACACCACCCAGTCGGCGCCGAAGTTGACGCTGTTGGCTGGGTCGCGCGCATGCAGGGTGAACTGCGACGGTGCGAGCGCAACCTGTTCGGTGACCATCTCGGGAGGGAGCCGCACCCGCACGCCGTCGTCGGAGCTGGCACCCGCCGCGCAGAGGATCTGCACTGCTTCAGGCAGCAGGAAGTTCATGCCGGTCTCGGACAGCACCCGCAGCGACGCCTCGTGGATGCGTTCCACCTCGTCGGCGCTGATGAGCTCGAGCGGCGTGAAGGTGTTGCGTGCCTGCTGTCGAGGCGCCGCCGCAGCGGTGGCCGCGGCGTGGCGCCTACGACCGCGACGGGTCATCGTCGCTGCGTCGCTGTCGAACCGTGCCAGGCACGATCGGGATCACCGCCCGCACCGTACAGACCTGTATGGATCACGTCAACAGGAGGCTGAGCATGTCAGATGCGCAACCCGGCGAGGATGGCTGCACGCTCGTCATCGGTCGGGGGGCGGCCCACGTAGATCTCGAAGTACTGCGGGCAGGACTCGATCCGGGCGTCCATCGGCAAGTCCACCTCGAGTTCGTACCAGCCCATCTGCAGGTAGTACATGGTGCGCGCACGGTGCAGGGCCATCGTGGGGTCGGGAACCTCGGGAGTGAGCATTGCCACAAACGCTTCGATGCGCCGCTCGTCGGCTGCCCGCAGGCGCTCCCACAGCTCGGGGTTGCGCCTCCCCCAATGGCGCACCGCCACCTCGAGATGCGGATCGAATCGCTCCATCGACAGCCAGCACCGCATCAAGGCGACGCAGCGCTCGACGATGCCACCGGGCAGCGTCGCGGCAGCGATGATCGTGCCGGAGTTGGTTTCCTCCCAGACCTCCAGCAGCCGGTTGAGCAGTGCTTCGTGGTTCTCGAAGTGCCAGTAAAAGCTGCCCCTGGTGACGCCGAGCTTGCGGGCGAGCGACAGGATCTTCACGGCGTCGATGCCTTCGTTGACGAGTACTTCCAGGGCTGCCGCTACCCAGTCGTCGGCACTCAGGCGCTCCCGCTCGGCCATCGGGCCACCTTAGCCACCTGCTCCCGGCACAGCAGTTGGAAGCCCGTCATGACGGGAGCGATGGCTTTAGGAGTAATTGCTCCCATGATGGACGTACGCTGTGCCGGTGCGAGTCTTCGAGCTGGCATCGGCGCATTCGGTGAGCGTCGACACCGTGCGCTACTACCAGAAGATCGGGTTGCTGCACCCGCCCGCTCGCCGGGGACGGGTGGCGCAGTACGACGACAGCCATCTGCGACGGCTCGGCGAGATCCGGCGCCTGGCCGATGCGGGCTTCTCGCTGGCGCAGATCGGTCAGCTCGGCGATGGCGCCGACGAGCCGATGCTCGTCGCGCTGGGTGCCCGTCGTGACGACACATTGACCTTCGACGAGCTGGTGGAGCAGTCCGGGCTCGACGCCGAGTTGGTGCGGCTGGCGACCGACACCGGCCTGGTGAGACCGCTGCGCACGCCTGCGGGCAGTGCCGACGAGGCGCCCAAGACCATCGGGGGCGCCGCCGAGGCGGCAACCGGCGAGGGCGTGACGGTCGGCACGCTCTACAGCACCGGCGCGCTGACGATGCTGCGCGCCGCCACGGAGTTGCTCGCCGCCGAGATGCCGCTCGACGATCTCATCGGCCTCGCGCTGCGGCACGCATCGAACATGGAAGCTGTCGCTGCGGACGCGGTCGGGCTGTTCGCAGACCGCTTCGCCGGCGTGCCGACCGCACAGCGCGCCGACCTGGCCGCCCGCCTGATCCCGCTGGTCACCGATCTCGTTGCACAGCACTTCCGCGAATCGCTCGTCGAGCACGCCACCGAGCGCATCCTGGCCGGCGACATCGACGATGGGCCGGCGCGTCCCGAGGCGACAGCGGAGGCTGCGCCCGAGACCCCGGCCGCCGGAGGCTCGGGCCGCCGCACCTCAGCGGGCTTGCGCACCCGGACCGCCGTGACGCTGGAATGCCGGGAGCTGTCTGGCGAGCTGGACCCGCTGGCCGTGTTCGCGGCATCCGACGCGCACCAGCGGGTGTACTGGGCGTGTCCCGACGGCGACCTGGAGTTCTGTGCGCTCGGCAGTGCGTTCGAGGCAGGTACCGAGGCAGGTACCGAGGCCGGCGCCGACCGCTTCGCTTCGGCGGCAGAAGCGCTGAGCCTGCTGGATGTCACCATGACCGGCGACAGCGGCCACCCGATCGGGCCGCTGGCCGTGGGCGGCTTCTCGTTCGGTCCCGAGGCGCCCGCGGCAGGCTCGCTGTGGGAGGCATTCGGCGCCGGCTGCCTGACCGTGCCCGAAGTGCTCGTCATGCGTCGGGGCGGCCAGTCGTGGCTGACCTCGGTGCCCGGTGCCCCCGTCTGGCCGGTCATGGCTGCGTCACGGTCAGTGGCCGGGGGCGCATGTGCCACCTGCGGCGTCGCTGACGGCAGCGGGGTCTGCGGCCTGGCCGGCGCAACCGGTGCGCCCAGCGGCGACTGCGACCGCGACGAAACGACCGTGCGAGGCGGCGCGAGCGACGAACTCACCAGCACAGCTGCGGGCACTTGGGAGGATCCCGAACTGGCGGAGGGACCCGCGAGCGATCTGAATGCGGCGGCGCTGGCAACGCTCGGCGGGAGCTACCGGGCAGACGACGGCTACACCGGGTTGGTGCGGCGCGCCCTCGGCAGGATCGCCGACGGGGGGATGGACAAGGTCGTGACCGCACGGGAGCTGCACATCGCGTCGGCGCTCGAACCCATCGCGGTGCTCAATCGCCTGCGGGCGCGCTACCCGTCGTGCGTCACGTTCGCGTTCGGGCGCGGGTCGCAGACGTTCTTCGGCGCCACTCCCGAGCGGCTGGTGCATTTCGACGGTCTGCGGCTGCAGACCGACGCGCTGGCAGGCTCCGGGCCCCGTGCCGGCGATCCTGCGCGAGACGCCGAGCTCGCGGCCGAACTGCAGCGCGATCCCAAGGAGCTGACCGAGCACGCAATCGTGGTCACCGATGTGCGCGACACGCTGCGTGCGTGCGGCGCGGCACTCGATGCCCCCTCGCCGATCGGCGTCATGGAACTGCGGCGCATCATGCACCTGCACACCCCGATCAGCGGGCGCGTCCCCGTCGGCACGACGGCGCTGCAACTCGCGAGTGCACTGCACCCCACGGCGGCGGTCGCGGGTCTCCCGCGGCGCGTCGCCCGCGACTGGATCTCCCAGCACGAAGGCTTCGAACGCGGCTGGTACGCGGCACCGGTCGGCTGGACGACGCTGGACGGGCGCGGTGAGTTCCGTGTCGCGCTGCGCTGCGCGCTGACCGGTCCCACCGAGACCCGGCTGTTCGCCGGCGGCGGCATCGTGGATGGTGCAGATCCCGAAGCAGAGCTGGCCGAGACCAACATCAAGCTCGAAGCCCTCTTGTACGCGCTTGAGGACGACTGAGCGGCATGCAGGTTTCCGCCGACGATTCGGCCTATGCGGCGTGCCGCTCGATGTGCGAGGGGCTCGTGGCGGCCGGCGTCACCGACGCGGTCGTGTCGCCGGGCTCGCGGTCGATGCCGCTGGCGCTCACCGTCGATGCCGCCGCCGGGCTGCGCACCTGGGTGCGGATCGACGAGCGGTCCGCCGGGTACTTCGCGCTCGGGCTGGCCAAGGGCTCGGGGCGGCCGGTGCTGCTGGTGTGCACATCGGGCACCGCAGCGGCCAACTACCTGCCGGCGGTGGTCGAGGCGCATTACTCCGGCGTGCCGCTGGTGGTGGTGACTGCGGACCGGCCGCCCGAGCTGCGGGACTGGGGTGCCGGTCAGACCATCGACCAGCACGGGCTGTATGGCAGCCACGTGCGCTGGTTCTGCGAGACGCCGGTGGCGTCCGAACTGCCTCCCGACGACGCGGCGCGGTGGTTCGGCGTTGCGGCTGCCCGGGCGGTGGAACAGGCGACCGGCACCGATCCCGGTCCCGTCCATCTCAACATGCCGTTCCGCGAGCCCCTGGAGCCGACGGGCATTGCTTGTTCACCGGGCGTTTCGGGAGGGCAGGGGACAAGCTCAGCTCCAGCTATCCAGCAGGTCGCAACGTCGCAGATCTTGGCCCCTGCCCTCCCTATTCGCACATCTGGTCTCACCGGGGGGGCTGGTGGATCGGCCGGGGCTGTGGATGCGCTAGTGGACTTCGCGAGGGGGCGCGAGCGGGGGGTGGTAGTGGCCGGGCCCATGTGGGATGGGGATCGGTGGACGGATGCGGTGGCGGAATTCTGTCGGGCTTCTGGGTGGCCGCTGCTTGCTGAGCCGGGCTCGCAGCTGCGGCGTGAACTGGACGGGGTGGTGGTCACCGACCATCACGACCTGCTGCTGCGCACGGCGTGGGCCGACCACGAACCGCCGGACGCGGTGCTGCGCATCGGCGGGGCGCCGACGTGCAAACCGCTGAGGCTGTGGATCGAGCGGCACCGGCCCGCTTTCGCGTTCGTCGATCCGGCTCGCACCTGGACCGATGCGAGCTTCAGC
>JAJDZE010000152.1 GCA_022824805.1 Acidimicrobiia bacterium
ATCTGGTTCGACCCGCCCACGACCGTGGTTGGGGCATCGATGTTCCCGGTGATGAGCGTCATCGTCGGCAGGGTCGCCTACCAAGATTCCCTCAATGCACGCCAGTCGGTCGGCATCGTGGCCGCGGTCGCCGGAGTCACCGCCGTCGTCGTCACCTGAGCGACTCCACGGCGCGGCGGGCGACGCCCCGTCGCTGCATTCCACAGACCGGTGCCGTTCGGTTAGCCGTTGTGACAGCAGCAGCCGGTGGCAGAATCCTGCCGTGACAGATCTCAGTGCAAGCAGCAAGCCGACACGGGTGTACATCGATGGAGTGAGCCGCGGCGACCCCGGCCCTGGAGGCTGGGCATGGGTCGTCCCAGATGGGCAGAGCGCATCAGGTGGCGCCGTCCAGACCGACAGGCATCGCATGGGACTCATGGCTATACATGAGGCAGTCAAAACGCTCGCCGGTCCCTTGGAGGTGTACTGCGACTCCGCCTACGTGGTCAATTGCTTCCGAGAGCAGTGGTGGGAGGGCTGGATTCGCCGAGGTTGGCGAAACAGCGACAAGAAGTCCATCGCCAACCGCGACCTCTGGGCGCAGATCATCGAGCAAACGCAGGCACGCCCCATCGCATTCCATCGGGTCACGGCCGACGGCCATCTCACATACAACGAAGCCACCCGCTTGGCAGCAGAAGCTGCTGACCAGCAAGGCACGGTAGAAGAACAGTCATTGTTCTGACGCGCTGGACAGACCGAGCGCACTGATCTGCGACGGCGACAGCAGGTCGGGACGAGATGCCGATGTAGCTCAGACGATGGCGTCTGGCTCCTCGGCCTTGCGTCGGGCGATGTAGTCGCGCAACTCGGCGTCGATCGCTTCGTCGATGGGCGGCGGTTCGTAGTCGGCGAGCATCTGACGCATCTGGCGGTTGGCTCGCTGGGCCGCATCGAGCGAGCCTTCGTCGGACCACTGCTCGAAGCTGTTGTTGTCGGCTATGGACGACTGGTAGAAGGCCGTCTCGAAATTGGCCAATGTGTGCGGATGGCCCAAGAAGTGGTCGCCGTGGGGGTTCGTGGTGAACGCTTCGACTGCCTGGCCGTTGTCGGACATGTCCACGCCCCGGGCGTACACCTCCATCATCCCCAACTGGTCGGCGTCCATGAGCAGCTTCTCGTAGCTGAGCGTGAGGCCGCCTTCCAGCCAGCCCGCTGCGTGCAATACGAAGTTCACTCCCGCAGCCATCGTCGGCAGCAGCGTGGACGCTGACTCGTAGGCCGCTTGGGCGTCGGGCGCCTTGGATGCCGTGAACTGCCCTCCCGAGCGGAATGGCACCCCGACACGCCGCGCCAGCTCGGCCATCACATAGATCGCCAGACCCGCCTCGGGCGTGCCGAACGTGGGCGCGC
Source organism: Acidimicrobiia bacterium (assembly GCA_022824805.1). Classification (GTDB taxonomy): domain Bacteria; phylum Actinomycetota; class Acidimicrobiia; order Acidimicrobiales; family Poriferisodalaceae; genus Poriferisodalis. Next base: position 1,396 of record JAJDZE010000152.1, read on the forward strand.
CGGTGGCCATCGACATCGACGACGCGAAGGTGCCGAAGATCACCGGTGCCCCTGGCTTCACGAGTTGGCAGAACGCCATGCCCGACAGCGCCTCTGCCAGCGCTTGTGCTGCCAGCGCCGCCACGGTGACGGGCGACATGGCCCCGGCCAGGATGAATGGCGAGATCACGCACGCTTGGTTGTGCCGCGCGTACACCTCGGCCGCGCCGAGCATGGTGGCGTCCCAGCGCAGCGGCGACGATGCGTTGATGAGGCTGGTCAGCACGGTGCGATCGCCGAGGTCGCCGCCGAAGGCGATCCGGCACAGCTCCACCGAGTCGGCCGCCCGCTGGGGCGCCGTCACCGAGCCCATGAGAGGCTTGTCGCTGTAGCGCAGGTGGGCATACACCATGTCGAGATGCCGTTTGTTGACGGGTACGTCGACCGGCTCGCAGACCGTGCCCCCGCTGTGGTGCAGGTGGGGGAGCATCCACGTCAGCTTCACCACTCTCTCGAAGTCGTCGAGGGTGGCATACCGTCGTCCGTTGTCCAGATCGGTGACGAACGGTGAGCCGTAGTTGGGAGCGAACACGGTGGCGTCACCGCCGATCGGCACCGACCGATCCGGGTTGCGGGCGTGCTGGAGGTAGGTGGCCGGCGCGGTGGCCTCGACGATCTCACGGCACAGGCCGCGGGGGAAGCGCACCAGCTCGCCGTCCACATCGGCACCGGCATCACGCCACAGCTCCAGCGCACGGGGGAAGTCCTGGAAGGCCACCCCCACCTCGGACAGGATCGTCTCGGCGTTGCGCTCGATCTGGGCCAGGCCCTCGGAGTCGAGCACGCCGACCGGCGGCAGCCTGCGCTGCACATGGGTGTTGAATGCCGCATCGGCCGTCGCTCGCTGGGCCTGCCGGGCCGCTCGGCCGCCTCCTCGCCGTCGTCGCTCGCTCATCGCTGCCTGCTCATTGCTTCGTCGTCGCTGTCATCGGGTGCCGCGGTCTCGGCCTGAAGGTCTAACTGGTGGGAGACGTCCTGCCACAACCGGGTTCCGGTCACCGCCGCCTCCCGCTGCGTCGCCGGCGAGCCGGCGGGGGTGTCTCGCCGGGTCCGCCCACGACCCGCGGCGGCCCATCTTGCTCAGGCAAATCCACCGCTGCGGCGAGCAGCGGGCTGGGGGCCGTGGCGTGGGGGAGTGCCATGGCGGCCACGAACAATTCCTGAAAGCGGGGCTCGGTGGCGGTCTCGATCTTGCGGATGCTGCGGACCACTCGCTCCATCTCGGACCGCTGGCGCCCTGACAGCAGCGCACGCACAGCGCCGGTGCCTGCGGCGTTGCCGACCGACCGCACCTCGCCGGGGTCGCAGTCGCCGATGAGCCCGAGCACCATCGCCCGCACCGGATCGATGTGCGCCCCGAAGGCGCCGGCAAGCAGCACACGGTCGGGGGCCTCGATGCCGGCGTGCTCGCACAGCAGGTCGATGCCGGCGCGCAGCGCCGCCTTCGCGAGCTGGATGGCTCGCACATCGTTCTGGGTGACGGTGATGGTCGGCCCGTCGGCGCCGTCAGGAGGCTCGTACAGCACGAACGACGATGTCCGGCCATCGGAAGCCACACGGGACGCCCGCTCGCCCTCGCCCGGCGGCGCCGCGATGACCCCGTCTCGCGACAGCACCCTAGCGAGGTACATCTCGGCGACGACCTCGATGATCCCGGAGCCGCAGATTCCCGTGACGCCTGCTGCGGTGCTGCGAGCGCCGGCGGCGACGCGTTGCTCGACGGCCTCCGCGAAGCCGGGCTCATCGGACCACAGGTCGCAGCCGATGACGCGCACCCTGGGCGCCCACGTCACCGGATCGATGCGCACCCGCTCGATCGCTCCGGGCGTCGCGCGCTGACCGCAGCTGATCTGCGCGCCCTCGAATGCGGGCCCGGTCGGGCTGGACGCTGCCCACAACCGCTCGGAGCTGCCCAGCACGATCTCGGCATTGGTGCCCACGTCCACCAGCAGTGTGACGGCGTCGTCGCGATCGGGCCCTCCGGCGAGCACTGCGGCCGCAGTATCCGCGCCCACATGTCCGGCGATCGCGGGCGCAACGTAGACGCGAGCCGCCGGGCACGGCAGATCCATCTGCGGCCCATCCACCTCGACACTGGCATCGGTCGCCAGAGTGAACGGCGCCTGTCCGAGCGGGGTCGGGTCGATGCCGAGCGCGATGTGCATCATGATCGGATTGCCGACCAGCACCACCTCGAGCACGGCATCCGGCTCGGCACAGGCGTCGGAGCACAGCTCGGAGATCAGCGCTGCGAGCGAGTCTCGGACGAGCGCAGTGAGCTCCTGGGCGCCGCCGGGGTTCATCATCACGTAGGAGACCCGGCTCATCAGATCCTCGCCGAGGCGGATCTGCGGGTTCATGCGGCCGGCGGAGGCCAGCACGTCACCGCTGTGCAGGTCGACCAAGTGGCCCGCAATCGTGGTCGAGCCGATGTCGATCGCAACGCCGAGTGCCGCGGTCGCGACACCGGGCCATACCGCCGTTACCACACCGGTGCGCTTGCTCCGCTCGGGGCCGCTCCAGCGAACCGCAACCGTCACCAGCCGACCGCCGGTGTCGTCGGGGGCGCCGGCGGCGACCGGCGCGTGGAGCGCCGGCAGTGCTCCCGGCAAGATGCCGGCCAGGCGAACGCCCCATTCATCGGCCACGCAGTCGATGACGACTTCGGCGAGTCCGCGGCGCTCGTCCAGCGTCGGAGGCGGCACGGTCACCGCATGCAGCGTCGCCAGTGGGTCGAGGGCGATGCCGCCGACGTCGACCGTCTTGCGTACCACCGGTCCGTGCAGCTGGCTCTCCGGCGGCACATCCACCACCACATCGGCCTGCACACGCGCCTGGCAGCCCAGTCGTGCGGAGTGCCCCAGCGGGCGTCGGCCTTCGTATGCGGTTTCGGAGGCGCCCGGCGAGCTGAGCGCTTCGGGGCCGGCTGTGATGGCCCACTTGGGAAACGAACCCACCGACGGCACGACCTGGCAGCGGCCGCAGATGCCGCGCCCGCCGCACACGCTGTCGAGATCGACGCCCAGTTCCCGAGCGGCATCGAGCACCGTGGTACCGGCATTCACCGCGCCCGCCCGTCCGCTGGGGGTGAACACCACCCTGATCGGCACCGGGCCGTCGGTGGGCAGGCGCGGAACCTCTTGTTGCGTCACCCGTTGCTTCCCGCTCTGGTCCCCAGCTTCCATTGGACACGGGCTCACGGGCCGTTCGGGCCACGGCTTCCCCATCCGGCTCAGCCTCTCAGCCGGTGCGTGCGCGACGCCCGCCCCGTCGGCGGGGACGATCGCCGGACCCAGCGCCCGCAGCACTGTCGGCCCCCACCGCGCTGCGGTCGCGGTGCTCGGAGATCCACGCCGCACAGTTCTCGTCGTTGCCAGCGAGGACATCGCCGGCCATGACTGCTGCCTTCACATCGGCGTGGAGCGGGTTCATGATGGCCGATGTCATCCCGGCACCGATCGCCATAGCCAGGAAGGTTCCGGTGATGATGTGCCGGTTGGGCAGCCCGAAGCTCACATTGGAGGCCCCGCAAGTGGTGTTGACGCCCAGTTCGTCACGCAGCCGGCGCACAAGGTGGAACACCTGCCGTCCTGCCGTGGCCATGGCGCCTATCGGCATCACGAGCGGGTCCACCACCACGTCTGCCGTGGGAATGCCGTAGTCGGCTGCTGCCCTCACAATCCGCTTCGCTACGTCGAAGCGGACATCAGGATCCTCGCTGATGCCGGTCTCGTCGTTGGAGATGGCGACCACTGCCGCCCCGGTCCGCGCCACCAGCGGGAGCACCCGCTCCATCACCTCCGGCTCTCCGGTCACGGAGTTGATGAGAGGCTTGCCTACGTAGGCGTCCACGCCGGCTTCGAGCGCCTCGATGATCGACGAGTCGATGCTGAGCGGCACATCGGTGACCGACTGCACCAGCTTCACCGCCGAAGCGAGCAGTGCCGGCTCGTCGGCGAGCGGCACGCCGGCATTGACATCGAGCATGTGGGCGCCAGCCGTCACCTGTGCGAGTGCGTCAGCTTCGACCCGGCTGAAGTCACCCTCCTTCATCTCCTCAGCAAGCAGCTTGCGACCGGTGGGATTGATGCGCTCGCCGATCATCACGAACGGCCGGCCGAAGCCGATCACCACCTCACGAGTGGCAGAGCTGATGACGGTGTCGGTCACACCGGCACCTGGCGTGTGCTGCGCTTTGGCGCAGCGACGCTGGTCAGCGCGGTCTCGAGTTCTCCGTAGCCGGTCTCGACGATCTCGAGCGGGAGCCCGAGGCGATCAGCTCCGGCACGAGCGCAGGCCTCGATGCGAGCACGTTGAGCGCCATCGGGCGTCTGGGTCAGCAGCACCACCCGGCGGTAGTTGCCGAAGTAGAGCTCGGCGAGCTCAGGATGGTCGGCAATGCCGAGACCCTGCCAGACCAACAGGTCGAAGTGACGGGCCAGATAGTCGGTCAGGTAGAAGGTCGCCGGTTCGGCTTCGGACATCTCGTCGAATTGCGGGGCCGTGGCGAAGAACTCGTAACAATGCGCGCCGGGCACGCGGGTCATCGAGGGCCCGTCGCCCGCCGCATGAGCTCGCTCGAAGTCGGCGCACAGGTCGTCGATCGCTCCGGCGCTGCCGCAGTCTCCATAGCCGAGGAGTATCTGTTCGTAGGTTCGACCCTGCTGTGCGAGCCGGTCCAGCCGTGCGCGCACCTCCGGCGCAATGAGCGCAGGACGGTTGTGCAGCTTTGCCGGCAGGCACTCCACATCGATGTGTTCGAGGCCTCCGCTGCCGACTATCGCCTGCAGCTCGTTGGCGAGTGCACCACAGCCGAGCACCAGCACGCGGCGCGATCGGCTCTTAGGGGAGGCGGCAGCCGGCCGTGGTGCGCGCCGCGTGGCCGCCGGTTTCGCTGCGGCTTCGGCTACCCGGCGCGCGCGCGAGCGTCGTCGCCTGCGAGCGGTCGATTCCGGAGACGAGGCGGCTGTCATCTCACGCAGCGGCAGCGCGCCGGGTCCTGATGAGGTCTGTGGCGGTCTCCGCAGCGACGGCAGCGTCGCGGCAGTAGGCATCGGCGCCAACGGCTTCGCCGAACTCCTGGTTCAACGGAGCGCCGCCCACGATCACGAGGTAGTCGTCGCGCAAGCCCTGCTCGATCAGCGTGTCGACCACCACCTTCATGTACGGCATGGTGGTGGTCAGCAGCGCTGACATGCCCAAGATGTCGGGCCGATGCTCTGCGAGGGCGCCGAGGAACTCATCGACATCGGTGTTGATCCCCAGATCCACTACCTCGAAGCCCGCACCTTCGAGCATCATCCCCACCAGGTTCTTGCCGATGTCATGGATGTCGCCCTTGACGGTGCCGATCACGATCTTGCCGATCGGCTCTGCACCGGTCTCCGCGAGCAATGGCCGAAGCACCTCCATGCCGGCCTTCATGGCGTTGGCCGCGAGCAGCACCTCGGGGACGAACAGGATGCCGTCGCGGAAATCGATGCCGACGATGCGCATGGCCTCGACCAGCGCCTCATTGAGGACTTTGTCGGCCCCCCAGCCGCGCCCGAGCAACAGTTCGGTGCCTTCGACGATCTCGGGGCCGAGCCCGTCATAGAGATCGTCATGCATCTGTGCGATGAGATCGTCGTCGTCGAGGGCTGAGAGATCGATCTCCTCATCAGCATCGGCGCTGTCGACGGTTGCCGCATCGGCCATGCCTTGCCCCCTCGCCATGGTCATGACGTGTGCCGGGCACCCCCGTCCCGGTCAACTGTCCAAGATTCAGCATGGGTCCTGCGGCCGGGTCATCCCGCTGTGCTGTCCAGCATCTTGCTGTTCCGCATAGTGGAACTGTGCCGCAGAACGGTACAGCAGTACGGTACCACGGCTGCTGTGCCAACGTCCACATGCTTGGCGCCTGCCAAGGTGCGCACGTTCGGTGGCCGCAGCATTCAGCCTTTTCGGTGAACGGCGATGCGGCGCTCTTGCCTGACGACGGATTTGATGCGGTTCCCGTGCACAGTGCTCGGCTCCTGATACTCGGGCGCTGTCAGGCGCTTGAGCAGCCCGCGTCGGTCGAACCGGACCAACTCGGTTGTGCCGGTCGATCGTTCGGTCAGCTCCACGTTGCCGTTCGCCATGCCACGAGCGCCGATCGTGACCCGGTAGGGGATTCCCACCAGTTCCGCATCGGCCAGCTTCACCCCAGGACGCAGCGGCCGGTCGTCGAGCAGGCACGCCAGCGTCTTCTGCTCAAGTTCTGCGTACAGCGTCGCAGCCACCGCCGACTGCTGTGCATCGCCGGGATCGAGCACAGTGATGACGATCTCGAAGGGCGCCACGGCCGCGGGCCAGATCAGGCCCCGCTCGTCGTGATGGGTCTCGGCTACCGCAGCCATCGCCCGCCCGATGCCGATGCCATAGCTGCCCATGATCGGGGTCTGGGCAGTGCCGTTCGCATCCAGCACCGACACGCCCATCGCCTCGCAGTACCTGCGGCCCAGCTTGAAGATGTGGCCCGCCTCGATGCAGCGCACGATCTCCAGCGGCCTTCCGCACATGATGCACGCCTCGCCCTCGGCGACCTCGCGCAGATCTGCCCACTGCGGATCGATGATGTCACGCGCCACATCCACTTCGCGCAGGTGCCAGTCGTCTTCATTGGCCCCGGTGGTCATGGAGGTACGGCCCCGCAGCGCCTCGTCTACATAGATCGGCAGACCGTCGACGCCGACCGCTCCCAGGCTTCCTGGACTGGCGCCGAGCTGCGCCACCGTCTCGGACTCGGTGGCCGCACGCACATCGGTCGCGCCGCTGCAATCGGCCAGCTTCTGCAGGTTGAGCTGGTGGTCGCCTCGCAGGATCACCAGCGTGAGCTGATTGTCGAGAATCATGACCATGGTCTTGAGCTGCCGGTCGGCCGGCGCGCCGCCCTCGAAGGATGCAAGCGCATCGATGGTGCGGATGCCCGGCGTCGCGAATCGCTCAGGTTCCTCGCCGCAAGGCGGATCAGCGATGGGCGGCACTGCCGCGCGGGCCCGCTCGATGTTGGCCCGGTACCCGCAGCGCGCGCACCGCGCCACGTCGTCCTCGCCTGCCGGCGAGGGGACCATGAACTCGACGCTGGCATCGCCGCCCATGGCGCCCGAAGAAGCCTGCACGGCCATGACATCGAGGTCGAGCCGCTTGAAGATCCTCTCGTAGGCCTCGCGGTGCGCCTCGAAGGACACGTCGAGACCTGCTTCGTCCATGTCGAAGCTGTACGAGTCCTTCATCATGAACTCGCGCACCCGCAGCAGTCCGCTGCGCGGGCGGGGCTCGTCGCGGAATTTGGTCTGGATCTGGTACCAGGTCTGGGGCAGTTCCCGGTACGAACTCATCTCCGCCGCCAGCGCCGCGAAGACCTCTTCGTGCGTCATGCCCAGCACGACGTCTGCATCGTTGCGGTCGCGCAGGCGGAACATCTCCGAGCCCATGAGGCTCCACCGGCCGCTGCGCCGCCACAGATCGCCCGGATGCATCGCAGGCAGCAGGAACTCCTGCGCGCCGATGGCATCCATTTCCGCTCTGACGACGTCTGCCACTTTGTTGTGCACCCGCAGCCCGAGCGGCAGCAAGCTGTAGTGCCCCGAGTGCAGCTGCCGGATGAAGCCAGCCCGAACGAGCAGCTGATGACTCGCGGCGGTGGCGTCGCCGGGCGCATCACGCAGCGTCGGGATGAACGAATCAGACCATCGCATCCGACGCAGGGTAAACGAGCAGCCGCGTTGCGATGCAATGCGTGTCCAGTACCCTCAGTCGGCGCAGCCGGCGACTGCACACCGACGACCGATATATCGGTGGCGCGGTCTCGGCAGCGGACCGGGGCCACAGCGCCGTAGGCGGTGTCTGTGTCCGAAGCAGGTCCTGCATCAACGGTTCGGGCCATGCCCCCAGCGCAGTCCGGACGGGCGCTGCAGCCCACCTGCCCGTGCCCCTGCATGACGCGATGAGCGACGAAGACTCACCGACCCAAACTCCGATCCGGGGCGCGCCGGCGCTTCAGCAGCTCGCGCCCGCCGGTGACCGCGCTCGCAACGGCGGCATCTCGGATTCCGCCGTGGCGCCCAACGGCGCGGGGCGCAATGGCGCAGCGGCCTCTGCCCTCGCAACGATGCGCTGGCCCCAGATAGCGCGTCTGGTCTGGGCCGAAGCGCACGGCACCGCCGACAAGGACGAAGTCGCAGCGCTCGAGACCGACCGGCTGCGCTGGGAACGAGTTCTTCTGGATCTGCTCGATCAGACGGAATCCTCGCTGTCAGGTGCCCGGCGGCTGCCCCGGCCGATCCGCCGGCAGGTCGTGCGAGATTTCGAGACCGATTTCTCCGAGCTTGTCGCCGCCTACGAGCGGCTGACGGGCCTCGATGCCACCGAATCGCCCGATGACGCAGCCTCGGATCCAGGCACCGGCGATGCCACAGCAGGTCCGCCGCCCGAACCCTGCGCACTGCAGCTGTCCTGGCTGCCCGGCCGGATCGTTGCGTGGGCTGCAGGCGCCGGTACCGAGCCCGATCCCACAGATCGGATCATGGACCGCCTGGTGGCCACCGGAGCTCCGGACAGTGTCTGGCGCTCCCATCCGAACATCAAGCTGCCGGGCGGGATGAGCGCCGAGGCGTTGGTGGCTGACGTCGGCGACGTGCTGGGCTGGCTGGTCGGTCTTCATGGTCCGGCGGCGGGCGGCTCGGCCGACTCCCCGTCCGCACCCGGGAGCTCTCCCGGCGCCGCAGGCGACAGCGATCCAGCCGGCGACGACGAGTCTCTGCACGGCAACGAGCAGCTCGACACCGCCGTGCGCAGCCCGAACAGCGACCTCGTGCTCGGTGCCAGCGCACTCTGGCTGCGAACCGCGGCCAGGACGGCTGTGGAACTGGTGGCAGGAGGGCGAACCGTGCCGCGGCTCCACCGAGTCCGCAAGCGCCGCAATCGCAAACGGCCCGACACTGCCGAATTCGCGGTGCAGTGGCAGCCGGCCTCGCCCCCGGCAGATCGACTGGCGGCCCTCGTCGACTGCTTGCCAGGTGCAGTGGCTGCACCCGAACCCAAGTCAGAGGCGCGGACCACGGTGCAGTCGGTCCTGTCCGGCATGGTCGACGCCATCGTGACAAGTGCCGCGAAACGGCTCGATGTTCCTGCCGCATCGCCGGAGCCTCGGAGTCGTGCGGAGATGTCCGAGGCTTTCCTGGCATACCTCGACGGCACCCGCTTCGTCGGCTCGGCAACTCAAGGCTCCGATCTGGCCCGACGCATCGAGCTGTGGGCCAGGCCGGTGACCGGCGCCGCCCGGCAGTCGCTGGTGGTCCGGCTCGACGAGCCCGACGACGCCGGGGCTTGGCACATGGAGGTGCTGGCCACCAGCCCCGAAGGCGTGAATGAGCCCGTCGAGGTCGCGATGGTGAGCGGCGTCAGCTCGCATCGCACCGAAGTGCGCGATCAGCTGGCCCGCCTCGAACGGCTGCTGCCGGTGCTGATGCGTCCCGGTGGCAGACGGCGCGGCGAAGTGATCCTCAGTCAGGACGAGGCATGGGAGCTCATGTCGGTGACGGGGCCGGCACTGCAATCCGCAGGCTTCAAGGTCGAGGTCCCGAACCTCTCCCGTGAGCGCCCGGCACCCTCGCTCCGACTCACCGCCACAGAGGACGCCGACAGCGCCCTGGGCGCCCAGCAGCTCACCGCCGTGAGCTGGAAAGCGGTCTTCGGAGACGTGGAGCTGACTGCAACTCAGATTCACGAACTGGCCTCCCAGGCACGCCCGCTTGTGCGTGACCGGGGCCGGTGGATCGCCCTGGATCATGCCGACCTCGCTGAGGCGGCCGCCGCTCTCGCCGAGCGCGCAGGGGTCACCGCCCTCACCGGCTCGCAGATGCTGCGCCAAGTGCTGGGCCTCGAGGGCCCGTCGGTGCGCGGCGGCATCACCATCTCCGGCAGCGGCTGGGCGGCCGACCTGCTGCGCTCGGCGTCGGAGATCTCGTCCACGCTGCGGCCCAGCCCCGAGGGTTTCGTGGGCGAGCTGCGCAACTACCAGGCCGAAGCAGTCGCCTGGCTGGAATTCCTCGACGGCGCCGGCCTCGGCGGCTGTCTCGCCTTGGACATGGGTCTGGGCAAGACCCCCACCGTGCTTGCTCGCATCGCTGCAGACCAGCGACCGGGTCCGGCTCTGGTCATCGCCCCGCCGGCCGTCGTCAGCAACTGGGCAGCCGAAGCGGCGCGCTTCACGCCCGGGCTGTCGACGATCATCCATCACGGCCCCGCCCGGCGTGAGCCCGCAGAGCTGGTCAAGGCCCTGCGCGATGGCGCCGGCTCAGTCGAGAACGGGCAGATCGATGTGGTTATCACGACCTACGGCACAGCCGTGCGCGACATCGACGCCCTCGAAGAGGTGGCCTGGGACCGCATCGTGGTCGATGAGGCGCAGGTCATCAAGAACCACACCAGCGAGACCGCCAGGCAACTGCGCCGGCTGTCGGCACGGATCCGCCTCGCCTTGACCGGGACCCCGATCGAGAACGGTCTCGGCGACCTGTGGGCGATCATGGACTTCTGCAATCCAGATCTGGTCGGCGCCAGAACACCGTTCATCGCACAGTTGCAGCGCCCCGGCGACGCACGCGGCGCCGCCGAATCGGCCCTGCATGCGCTCAATGGTGTGCTGGTGTTCCGTCGCACCAAGGCAGAGCCGCAGATCGCAGCCGAGCTGCCCGACCGAATCGACGAGCTGGCGCATTGCGCAATGACGCCAGAACAGATCGGCCTGTATCAGGCAGTGCTCGACCAGCTGATCGTCGACACAGCCGAGAGCGAGCAAGCCGGCGAGAAGCGCAAGGGCGCCGTCCTGGCGGCCATCACCGCCCTCAAGCAGATCTGCAATCACCCGCTGAACTACCGGCCCGATGACATAGACGAGGAGATCGAGGGGCGCAGCGGCAAGCTCGACCGGCTGCAGGAGATCCTCGAGGCGGTCTTCGCAGCGGGGGAGCGGGCGCTGGTGTTCACGCACTTCGCCACTTGGGGCGAGCGGCTGGCTGCCCATCTGACTCGGCGTACCGAGTTGCAGATCGACTGCTACCACGGCGGGCTGGGCCGCTCAGCCCGTGACCGCATGGTGCGACGCTTCCAGTCCGAGGACGGCCCTGGGGCGATGGTGCTGTCGCTCAAGGCAGGCGGCACCGGCTTGAACCTGACCGCGGCGAGTCATGTGGTGCTCTACGACCGCTGGTGGAACCCCGCTGTCGAGGACCAGGCTCGCGACCGGGCATGGCGCATCGGTCAGACCCGCACGGTCATCTGCCACCGCCTGGTCTGCCCCGGCACGGTGGACGAACGGGTGGAGGAGGTCGTGGCCGGCAAACGGCGCATCGCCGACATGGTGCTGCCGAAGTCCAGCTCCATCGGCGATCTCGACGCCGAGCAGCTCCGACACGCCTTGGGCATCGACCCCGATGCCCTCCTTGCCGATGATTCCAACGGGATCGACGCCGGCACGACCCAGACCGAGGGCCCCCTGCTGACCATCACAGGTGAGTCATGAGCAATCGCCGTCGCCGCAAGGCCTCGCGTACCCGCCGTATCGAGGGTGCCGAAGTCCAGCAACGGCAGGCTGCCGAGGCGAGCGCAGCGTTCTGGCATGGCGCTGCGGGGGCGACGTCGCCGCCGGATCGGCCCGATGCCACGGCCAATGGAACCCCAGACAGATCGCCCGACGCTGACGCTGAACCGGTGCAGCCGCCCGAGATTCTCACCGAGACGCGTCGTATCTCGGTCACGACGGATCCGACGTCGACTGTGCATTCGCTCGGCAAACCGCCGCTCGCCGGACGCGAGGCAGTCGCAGAGCACTACTTCGAAGCCGTGTACCAGCGCGCCGTAGCGATGGCCGGGGCTTTGGCCGCAGCAGGGGACCTGCTCGCTGCAGACGACGAGGAATTCACGGCGTCGTGAACCCTGTCCAGTAAGCCGATCCGCTGCACCTCGAGGTGCGCGGACCCGCTCGATGTCATCCGGGCTCGAAGCCGACTTCCTTGCCGCGGTTGATGCTCACCCAGTCGCGTGCCTCGAGGTAGGGCCTGAAGGTGTCGAAGATCTTCTTCTCGTCACGCGGCATGTGCTGGATTTCGTACAGGTGGGGGAATTCCAGCCAGCCCAGAACCAGATCCCACATGCGCAGCGCTGCGTCGCCAGTGGGCGGCTCAAGCAGTACCGGTCCGAAGATCGCCGTGTCGCCGAAGTACAGCGTGGGCACGCCGAAACCGCCCGAATCGATGACCCGCTGGTGCTCGGCCTTGATCTCGTCATGGGTGCTCTGGTCGTCGATCGAGAGGTCGACGATGCCGGGATCGGCGCCGATCTGGGTGAGCAGGTGACGGGCCACGTCGGGATTGTGGGGACGGTTGCCGTCGACATGGAGCGCTTCGCCCGACACCGCGTACCACTGGTCGAGCAGATCCATCGACTCGCGTCGCAGGATCGCGCCGATGCGCATCATCGACCAGCCGTAGCTCCAGTCGCGCTCCCAAGGATGTTTCTTGCCCTCGCGCAGGTTCACCTCTTCGAGGCTGAAGAATCTCCAGTTCACGGTGAGCCCCAACTGGTCGCGCACGTCGCGCATCCAGATGGAGGTCTGGTATGCCCAGGGGCACATCACGTCGAAGTGGAAGTCGACCTCGGCGGGGCCGTCGTAGGTCTCAGGGGTGATGGTCATGTCAGCCGCGGCCGTGGCGCAGCAGCCGGCCGGGGGTTGCGCCGGTGCATTCGCCGGACTCGAAGGTGACCTCGCCGTTGACGATGATCTGGTGGTAGCCCTTGGCCCGCTGCACCCGGCGCCACTCGCCGCCCGGCAGGTCGTGCTCGACGTTGCCGATCCAGGGCGGATCGATTTCGAGCTCCTCCATGTCGTAGACCACCACGTCGGCGGCGGCGCCCTCACGCAGCGTGCCCCGGTCCTTGAAGCCGGCAGCATGGGCCGCCAGCGCCGAGAGCCGGTAGTGCGCTTCCTCCAGGGTCACGGTGCCTTCGTCGCGCACCAGCCACGTCAGGAAGTCGGTGGTGTACGAGCCGCCGCTGAAGAACTTGGTGTGCGCGCCGCCGTCTGAGACGCCGGGGATGGCGTACGGCGACTGCATCATCTCGCCCATGAACTCGGCGTTCGAGCCCTTGTCGGGGCCCAGGAACTCCACGTTCAGATCGCCCTGCAGGGACAGATCCAGCATGACCTCGATGGGGTGCTTGCCTTGTTCTTCGGCCAGATCACCGACCGAGCGGCCGACGTAGGCCTGCATGTCGGCCTGGCGGTTGACACCCTGGACGATCAGGCCCTTGGGGTTGCCGCCCACGCCTGCCTGGATCACCTGCAGCCGGCGGTCGGCTTCCTCTGCCTCGTCCACGAGCGCCTTGCGCAGCTCCGGATCGGACATCTTTTCGATCTTCTCCTCCTTGGCGCCCGTGGTGACCGCACGCCAGGCGGGGGAGGCGTCATAGAGGTTCCAGTGCTCGAGTGTGAAGGCGAAGCCGGCGCGCCCGGTGCCGCACTGTGCATAGATCGGCAGTTCCTGGTTCCAGCACTTCTCGATCCAGCGAAGCGGCCGCCGGTGCACCTCGGGATCCTTGCGTGCGGGCGCCACCACGTTGTGCAGGATCGGCCGGCGAGCGGCGCCGGCCAGCACCTCGAGGAACTTGATGTCGGCGCGGATGTCGCCGGTGCCCTGGGTGATCTGGATGAAGCCCTCGTCGCGCTCGGCGAGCACACGCGCCAGGTTCAGGATGTCTTCGTCGCACATAATGTCGGTGACCATGGGGGAGCCGTCGAAGTCGGCCTGCACGCTGTCGGGCCCGAGTCGTTGGATGGAGAAGCCGCACAGGCCCGCATCCATGCCCTCATGCAGGAGGCGGGCCATCTCCTTGCGCTCGGCTTCGGATGCCGGCTCGCCCGCCTTGGCCTTGTCGAGGCCCATGACGTAGGTCATCAGTGATGCCGTGGGCATGTACTGGATGACGTTGACGCCCTTGGGCGCACGGTCGAGCGAGTCGAGATACTCGGGGATGGTCTCCCAGTCCCAGTCCATGCCCAGCCGCATCGACTCGTAGGGGATCGCCTCGGTACGAGTCATGGTGAGCATGGAGCGGTCACGGAACTCAGGCTTCACCGGGGCGAAGCCGAACCCGCAGTTGCCGAGCACCACCGAGGTCACGCCGTGGTAGCCCGAGATGGTGCACCACGGGTCCCAGCGGATCTGGGCGTCGTAGTGGGTGTGCAGGTCGACAAAGCCGGGCGCCACGATCTTGCCGGCGGCGTCGATCTCGCGTTCGGCCGTGCCCTGCGGGCGGCCGCCGAGCTGGGCGACCTTGCCGTCGCGGATCCACACGTCGCCCTTGTAACGCGGCACCCGTGTGCCGTCGACGATTGTCCCGCCCTTGATGTGGATGTCGAACTCAGCGCTCATGGCATGCCCCCGTACTGCTCGGCGTGATCTGATCGCGCCGGCTGCAACCGGGCCAGATGCCCGTGCAACCGTCTCTTCACGCTACCCGTCCCGCTCTGGGCCTGCCGGGACACTGACAGCTCTCAGCGAGTGTCTAGCCCTAGGCTCCCGCCTCGTTTTCCGACCCCGGAAGGCAATGTCTCCTCTCTTGCAGCATCTCAAGCGCATAGCCGCGGCCACGGTCTGTGCAGCGGCACTCGCCGCCGGTGCCTTGATGCTGGCTGCCGCCAGCTCACCGGCAACGGGCTCCTCGACCTCTCCGGCGAATCCATCCGCGCAACCCTCCACGCTGTTGCCCGCAGATTCGGCCTCGCCGGCCCTGCGCAGCCCGCTGGCAGCGCCGCCGGTCATCATCGAAGCCGGTTCCGAGCTGGTGCCGCGCCCAGCGCGGGGAGTGGTGACCGGTGCAGTCACAGAGCATCCGAATCTGCCGGCCTCGCCTATCGCCACCGCCCATCAACTCGTCGAGCCGAGCCAGCAGTTCCGCCGCACCGTTGCCCCCGACGTGTCAATGGCCTGCGATCGATACCGATCCCAGGTACAGCGCATTGGCGACTGGGATCCCGATGTCGTTCTCGCACTGATGTGGCGGGAGTCACGGTGCTCTGAGCATCTTGTATCGGTTACCAATGACTGGGGTCTGCTGCAGCTCAACGCAACCTGCTGGGCCGGTCAAGGCATCGATCGGCTCCCGCACGTCGCGCGCTTGCCCGACGACATCACGGTGCCGGAACTGCGCTGCGACGGCATCACTCAGGCCACCCCGGCCGCACAATGGTGCTTCTATGCCAAAGAGCAAGGACGACGCACAGGGCGACGGCCGAGCTCTCCATGCGACCTATGGCTGCAACCGCAGACCAATATCCAAGTCGCGTACGACATGTGGCTCATCTCGGGATGGCAGCCCTGGTGCTTCGACGACAGGAGCCGGGCCTCACCGGCCTGCAAGGCCGCTGCAGCTTCACCGGCCCCGTCGCAGCCTTCGGGCTAGCAGCCAGCTTGTCGAAAAATAGTCCCGATGTGAGTGCCTGGCAGAAGGGGCAACCAGCAATCGACTTGCTGATCGGCAAGGAGCGGTTGGAGCATGTAGTCGGCGACAGCCGAACACAAGACGCCAACCGATTGATTCGCGACGCTTCACGACGGCTTGGCTCAGCAGACACACTCCTGTAGTCGGACGATGGCTCAGCCTTCCGCGTGCTCTCACCACCCATCGCCCAGCAGCCACCTCTGTTCTAGAACTGTTTTGACTAATATATTTGTCATTGCTAGTCTGCGTTCATGAGAGGTGAGCAAGACGTACTGACGCCCGAAGCACTCGGCTTGGCGCTGCGCGACGCACGGCGCAGCGCGAGCCTCAGCCAGGTCGAGGCTGCCCGGCTGGCCGGCATCACTCGCGCAACGATCAGTTCTGCCGAGCGAGGCCATGGCAGCATCACCAGCCGCGCACTGCTCGAGCTCGCCCGCACCTATGGATGCGCCGTCCGACTTGCGCCCCAGCGTCAGGATCCGCTGATCGCCCAGATCATCGCTGAATCAGTCGATCACCCAAGAGGGGCCGAGAATGCCTAGCCAAGAGCTTGCAGTCCTGCTGCATGGCGAGCACGTCGCCGACCTGGTGCGCGGCACGGGCCGACTCGGCGCGCGGCTCCGCTATGTGGACACGGCAGTGCGCCGAATATCGCTGTCGCTCCCCCCGAGGCGTCGCCCGTACCCCGCCGAGCGAGTCACGCCATGGCTCCAGGGTCTGCTGCCTGACGACGCGCGCGTCCTGCAGCGATGGGGGAGCGAGTTCGATCTGCCGGACTCAACGCCGTTTTCCATACTGTCGTCCCCGGTCGGACATGACTGCGCAGGGGCGGTGCAGTTCTGCAGCCACGAAGACATCGACGACCTCAACGATCGTCCCGGGGTTCTCGATGCGCTGAGCGCGGCCGAAGTCGAGTCGGTGATCGCAGCGCTGAACAACGACAGCCTGGCATGGCTAGGTGATCCAGCCTCGCTGCAGTTCAGCCTCAGCGGGGGAGAAACGAAGACGGCATTGAGAGTCATCGGGCATCAGTGGTACAAGCCGTCGGGCTCAGCACCGTCCACTCACATTCTCAAGCCGGAAATCAGGGCCCGCCGATACGACGACCTTCCCCTGAACGAACATCTCTGCCAGACAGCAGCGCGCTGGCTGGGAATACCCGCCGCGCGTACCGAAATCGTTCACTTCGGAGGGATCCAGACGGTCGTCATCGAGCGCTACGACCGAAGGGACACCGATTCGGGGCTGGTGCGCCTGCATCAGGAGGACATCTGCCAGACCCTCGGATTACCGCCAAGCAAGAAATACGAGAAACAGGGAGGACCGACGATCGCTGCGGTGGGCAGCATGATCCGGACCTACTCGTCGAGTGCCCACGAGGACATCAACAGATATCTCGATGCCCTGATCTTCAACTGGCTGATCGCGGGCTCAGACGCGCACACCAAGAACTACAGTTTCTTCCTGGATGACGACAATGTCCGCCTGACTCCGTTGTACGACTTGGCCAGCGCACTTCCGTACTGCGACGATTACGCCGAAATCCAGGACATCAAGCTCGCACAGAAGATCGGGCGTGGCTACTCGATCAGGCGAGCCGACCGCAGATCGGCTTGGGAGAGCGTCGCGGCAGCGCTGAAGCTGCCGGCCAACGCCGTCATCAATAGGGCCGAAGAACTCGCAGAGCTCACCTACGGCGCCTTCGAGGCAGCGGCTTTAGCACTACCGAACGAACTCCAAGAGCGCGCCACCGTCAACACGCTGCTGCGTCACCTCAACCGCAGAAACCGACACTGCCGATCGATAGGCCAAATCGGCGGACATTCAGTAACTTGACATAATGTCTATTATCGGCGTTTCGAAACCGGTTCGATAATCCTGGAAATGGCTCCGGCTTCTGCTGTGACTCTCTGCACACCGCTCGCGACAGTGCGCTTCAGATGTCGAGGGCGTGGCCGTAGCTGCTGCTATGGGCGACGATGAAGGTCTTGCGCGGGTCGACCGCCGCTCCCATCATCACTTCGAACGCTTCCTGAGCAACTTGTGCGTCGCCGACGGTGATCTGGCGCAGCACTCGCGTCTCGGGGTTGAGCGTGGTCTCGAACAGCTCGTCATCGTCCATCTCTCCGAGACCCTTGAATCGCGTCAGCCGGTAACGTCGGCCCGCGGTCTCCAATTCGGCGATGAGCGCATCTCGTTCTGTCTCTGAGTACACGAAGCGCTTCTCTTGGCCGATCGTGAAGGCGTGTGTCGGCGGCTGGGCGGCGAACACCCGTCCTGCGTCGAGCAGCGGGCGCATGTAGTGGTACACGAGCGTGAGCACCAAGCAGCGAATGTGGCTGCCGTCGACATCAGCATCGGCCAGCAGCACCACGCGGCTGTAGCGGGTCTGATCCAGATCGAACGCCGGTCCGGAGCCGCCACCCACGGCGGTGAACAGCGCCGCCGCCTCGGCGTTGTCGAGCACGGCCTTGGCCGTCCCCTTGCCCGCGTTGACCACCTTGCCGCGCAATGGCAGCACCGCCTGCCAAGCGCTGTCACGCGCCCGCTTGGCGGGCCCGGCCGCAGAATCGCCCTCCACGATCAGCAATTCGCCCCCAGGATGCAGCCGGCAGTCGGCCAGCTTGGCCGGCATGCCACCCGATCCCAGCGCTGCTGCCTTGCGCCGTTCGTCGAGAGCGCGGCGTGTGGTCACTCGGTTCACCACGGCGTCGGAGATCTTGTCGAGCACCGCCTTCACGTGGATCCGCTTGCTCGATGCCGAAGTGCCGGAGAACCAGTCGCGCAAGCCGTCGCGAACGATGTTGCCGACGATGCGCTGCACCGGGGGCGTCCCGAGCTCGCGCTTGGTCTGACCCCGAAACTGCGGCTCGGGGAACGTCACCCGGACCACCGCCACGAGGCCCTCCTGCGCATCCTCGCGCTGGGCGCGGGCGTCATCTCGCAGGCGCCGCAGCTTGCGCAGATCGGCGTCAGCCAGCGCCCCGTTCACAGCAGTCGTGAGCGCCCGTTCGAAACCCGCCACATGAGTGCCCCCATCCGGAGTGGGAATGGTGTTGACGAAGCTCGCGATGCGGGCGTCGAACGATGCGCACCAGCGCATCGCCACATCCACTTCGCAATGACGGGTGACCTCGGTGAGCTGACCGTCCACCGGCACCTGCTCGGTGAACTGGTCGGTGCCGCGCACTTCGATGAGGCCACCGACCGGCTCGGCATCGCCTCGCAACTGCTCGACGAAATCGGCCAAGCCACCCGACGACATCAACTCCTCGGACTCGATCGGCTCGCGACGACGGTCGGTCAGGGAGAACTTGACCTTGGGCACGAGGAAGCACGTCTGCTTCACGCGCTCGCGCACCTCGGCGTAGCTGATCGATGCGTCAGCGTCGAACACGTTGGCATCGGGCCAGAAGCGCACTCTCGTGCCGGTTCGCTTCGGTGACACCTTGCCCACGACCTTGAGCGAATGACCTCGCCGGAAACAGCCGGCAGCGTCGGTGTTGCCTGCCTCACGGTCCCGAAACTCCAGCCGGTGGGTGCGGCCATTGCGGTCGACTTCGACCTCCATGCGCGATGACAGCGCGTTGACCACCGAAGCGCCCACGCCGTGCAAACCTCCCGACGCGCCGTACGCGCCATTGCCGAACTTGCCCCCGGCATGCAGCTCGGTGAACACCACTTCCAGCGCCGTCACGTCGCCTTCTTTGACGTCGACAGGAATGCCGCGGCCCCGGTCTGCGACCTCGTAGGAACCATCACCACCGAAGGTGACCTCGATCAGCTTGCCGTGCCCCGCAGCCGCCTCGTCCACGGCGTTGTCGATGATCTCCCACAGCAGGTGGGTGAGCCCGCCAGAACCAGTGCCGCCGATGTACATGCCGGGCCGCTTGCGGACCGCTTCGAGACCTTCCAGCACCTCGATGGCGTCTGCGTCGTAGGTGCCCGTTGCGGCCGCTGCGGACGGCGCTCTCGGTCGGCTGGGCCCGTCGTCAGCTGTGGGGTCGATGGTGGTCATGCTCATGCAAACCGATCCTGACCGAGAGCGATGATTCTGGGGCCTGCCCGCCGCGCACGCAGGTTCCGCTTGGTGGGCGCCAACTCTGGGCGCACCGGCGTTGGGTCGGGCCGCTTCGGATCGCCATCGGCGGCCACGATGGCGGCGATCTGGCGGTCCACGCCGACCCACGCATAGGCAACGCATGTCTCGAAGCCACCGAAGCGCACGGTTGGCGAACCTGCCGTGCCTCGGCCCTGAGCGGGCACCTCCGACATATCGGTCACTTTGAGCGTGCCTTCATCGGTGACCGCAGCCACCAGCGAGCCGAACGCGACCTGCGCCGCGGTCAGAACCGTGGCCCCAGCAGCGAGCTTCATGGCGATCACTCCCCCGGCGTTCGGTCCTTTGGGAGCGAACGCATCGCACGCCGTGCGGAGCACATGACCGGTGGAGGACACCACCGCCAGCTCGGACCCGTCAGGTGCCTCGAACGCGGCCACGAGCCGGTCGCGGTCGCGCAGTGTCATGGCGGAAGCTCCGTTGCGGCGCGCCAGCAACTCGGCTGCATCGACGCGTTTGCCGGTGCCGCTGCGAGTCACCAGCGCGACGAGACCCGCACTGGTCTCTGCGGCAAGCAACGCCACGATCCGCTCGCCCCTTGACAGGTCGAGCATCTCGCTCTGGGGCGCTCCCCTGCTGCCGCGCGCCATCTCGGGAATCATCCACACGTCCACGGTGAACAGTCGTGCTCGATCGGTGAGCGCAGTCACCGTCTCGAGGTCGGACACGGTGACTTCTGTCGCCAGCACATCGTGGCGGCCGGGCTTGGCTGCGAGCGGGTCTTCGGCGCGACGACGCCCGAGCAAGCCCGATGTCGACAGCGTCACCGTGCTCACACCGGCGACTGCCACGCCCGCAGCATCGGCGCCCTGCGGCAAGCTGCCGGCCGTCGCGCTGCTGCCGGACGCTTCCCCCTGGGCCGCACGCAATTCGGCCTCGTCCTCGGCCTCGACCTCGGCACGCCTCCTCAGCTCGCTGCGCGGTGGCGTGCCGAACTGCGCGACGGCCTCGTCCAGTTCGTCGGCCACGATCTGCCGCCGCCGGTCGTCGGATTCGAGAATCGACAGGTACGACGCGATCGCCTCGCGCAGCGCATCCAGTTCGTCGCGCAGCTTGCGCACTTCCAGCGCGGTCAGCCGCCGCAGCTGCATGTCCAAGATGTGGCTGGCCTGAACCTCGGTGAGGCTCAGCCGGTCCATCAGCGTCACCCGTGCCGCTGCCGCATCGGCAGATCCGCGGATGATGGCGATCACCTCGTCGATGGCGTCGAGCGCGATGAGCAGGCCTTCCACGATGTGCTCGCGCTCGCGCACCCGGTCGAGGCGGTACTGCGTGCGCCGCACGATCACGTCGAGGCGATGGTCGATGTAGTGCTGGCACATCTCCCGGATGCCGAGGGTCTGCGGCACGCCGTCGACCAGCGCCACGTTGTTGATGCCGAACGACTCCTCGAGCGGCGTGCGACGCCACAGCTCGGCGCGTACTCGGTAGGGGTTGACGTGGGGCTTGCACTCGATCACCAGTCGCAATCCGTTCGTGCGGTCTGACAAGTCGTTCACCTCGCCGACTCCGTCGATCTGACCGGCCTTGGCGAGATCGCGGATCTTCGCGAGCACGCGCTCGGGGCCCACCATGTAGGGCAGCTCCGTCACGACGATGGCGTGTCGAGTGGCCGTGAGCCGCTCGATGTCCGTTTGGGCACGAATGCGCACCGAGCCTCTGCCGGTCTCGTAGGCCTCAACCAACTGCTCGTCCCACACCACTCGCCCGCCGGTCGGGAAATCGGGGCCGGGCAGCACCTCCATGAGCGTCTCGACGCTGGGACGGCGCTGAGGCCGGCGCAGCACCATCTTGATGGCCTCGGCCACTTGGCTCAGGTTGTGGGGCGCCATGTTGGTGGCCATGCCCACGGCTATGCCGCTGGCGCCGTTCACCAGCAGATTCGGCAGCAGCGCCGGCAGGCAGGTGGGCTCGGTCCGCTCGCCGTCGAAGTTCGGAGCGAATTCGACGGTGTTCTCGTCGATGTCGGCCACCATCGTCATCGCAGCGCCTCGCAGCCGTGCCTCGGTGTAGCGGTAGGCAGCCGGCGGGTCGTCGAGGCTGCCGAAGTTGCCCTTCGGCGCCACCAGCGGCACCGACATGGCGAAGTCCTGGCCCATGCGCACCATGGCCTCGTAGATCGCACTGTCGCCGTGGGGGTGGTATTTGCCCATGACCTCTCCCACCACGCCGGCTGACTTGCGGAACGGTGTGCCAGGTCGCAGTCCCAGGTCGTCCATCACATAGAGAATCCGCCGTTGCACCGGCTTGAGGCCGTCACGTACGTCGGGAATAGCTCGCGCCGTCGTGACCGACAGCGCGTAGGGCATGAACGAGTCGCGCATCTCGTCAGCGACGTCGACCTCGTGGATCTCGCGTGCGATCGTCGTCGGTGCGGTCGGTCCGGCCATCGTCGGAGGCCCTTTCAGGGACTGGTGGTGTTGGGGAGCATGAGCGGGCGTGCGCGCCGCGAAAGCCGGATTGCGCCGTTCGCCAAGGGCACTCCGGCGGTTGCTGTCGAGAGTAATGCCGTTGCCCTCGCGCCAAGCACTACCCTGCCGCGAGTGTTGGTGAAGGCGCCGTGAGCCGTCGCCTCGAAGTCGAGTTGACCAGCCGGCGTGACGACGGCTCGTGGACGTGGCGCGCCGCAGGCGCGAAAGAGCCGAAAGGCGTGCTGGACGGCGGTTTGCTGCCAAAGGGCGCCGCTGCGGGAGATGTTCTGCGCGTTGATGCCGAGTTCGAGGTCGACGGCATCTTCGTCACCGAGGTGCTCCCGCCCAAGGCTCGCAGCGGCAAGCCGCCCGCGGAGCGCATCGAGCTGATCGGCCCGCCGGATCGCAGAGCGGGAACGACGACGACCAAGGTGAGCAGCGGTCGTGACCGCCGTAAGCGCAGCGGCGGCAGTGAGCGGGAGCGCAGCCGAAGCGGCGAACAAGATTCACGAAGTACCCGGCGCAAGCGCGAGGGAGAGCGACGGCGCCGCGACGGCGTCGCAGACTTAGGCGGCGACAAGCCCCGCCAGCGCAAGCGACGCGAGGGCGACGGTCGTCGCAGGGGTGACGGCGGCGGCAAGCGGCAGGCGCGAGATGCCGAGGCTCCGAAGAAGCCCGATACCGCCGACCGCCCACCGCGCCCCAAAGCCCGCAAGCTCCGCCCTGGTCGCAAGCACCGCGATGCGCTCGTCGCTTCGCTGCCGACCGAGCAGCAAGTCGTGGCGGAACAGGTGGTACGCGGCGGCCTGGCTGCGGTGCGTGCCGAGATCACCGAGCAAAACCGCAAGGCGGCTGCCGAGGGTGCGCCCGAAGTGCCGGCCGAGGGTGTGCTGCAGCTCGCGGAATCACTGGTCGGGCCAGTGCAGATCGCCGAGTGGCGCGACCGCGCCGACGCAGCTATCGCCGGCATCGAACGCGTCGATCTGCGCGACCTTCGCTCGGTACTCGTGGCCGCAGAAGACCATGCCCGCGACGCTGAGGCCCGGGAACTGGCCGACAAGATCCGGGAAGGGCTCAACGAACGCGTCGAGCGCAGCCAGCACGAATGGCACGACGAGCTGCGGACCACCCTGACAGAAGGGCGCGTCGTGCGAGCACTGCGCCTCAGCTCCCGTCCTCCCAAGGCGGGGGCGCCGCTTCCCCCCGAGATCGCTCAGGAACTGACGTCCCAGGCCAATGCCGCGCTGGGGACCGGAGCTTCCCAGCACCGGATCGCCATCGTGCTCGAAGCGGTGGCCTATTCCCCGGTGCGGCCCTATGTGGTGCTGCCTGCCATTCCGGCCGAGCCGACCGACGAGCTGCTCGAAGCGGTCCGAAAGGTGGCGTCTCGCCTGCCCGAGGTGGCCACCGCCCTCGGTATCGATCCCATCGAAGCACGCCCGCGCAACCAGTCACGGCGCGGCCGCTCTCGCAGATCCAAGGCTGGGCCAGCTGATGCTTCCGAGGAGGGCAGCGACACCGAAACCTCGGCCGAAGACGCCGTCAGTGAGGACGCTGCCGGAGCACAAATCGACAATGCAGCGGACGACGCCGCTGAAGACTCAGGCATCGAGGACATGGCGGTCGAGGAAGTCACGCATTCCGACTGAGAGCGGGAGCGTGCCCTCCCTGATCTCGTCGAATTCCACGAAGCGGGCATCAGCCGCGTCGTCGCCGGCGACCGGCATCGCATCGGCAGGGCACTCCACGGCGTAGTCCAGAATCACGAAGTGCAGGTGCTCGCTGATGTGCTCGGTCACGCCGACGAGCTCGCCGCAGCAGACCCCGAGGCCAGTCTCCTCGGCCAGTTCGCGCTCCACGGCGTCGCTCAGACGCTCCCCGGGCTCGACACGCCCCCCGGGGAACGCCCAGAGTCCTTGCGCCGGCGGGCGGCCACGGCGCACCAGCAGCACGGAGCTGCCGCGCACCGCAACCCCGCCGACACAGACTTCAGGAACCGGCTCGCTCACGGCGGTTCGGGAGTCGGCTCGATTAGAGGCTCAGCGTCCGGCGCCAGCTTGCGGTGCAGCACCAGCAGACGTGCGGTGAATCCGAATGTCTCGAAGAAGTTCTTCGTGGCACGGTTGCCCGGCAGCGCCAGCGAATCGACGCCCACGCAGCCCCGCTCTGCGCACCACCGCAGCACTTCTCCGATCAGCGCCTCCCCGACGCTGACCTCGCGGGCACCGGGCGCCACATACAGGTCGGCGACGCGCCCCAGCATCTCGCCGGTCTGCAAGGGTTCGACGGTGGCAGCGGCGTAGCCCACCGGCGTGCCGTCGATCTCCCCGATCCACACGGCGCTGTCGGAATCATCGAGGGCCTCGGCGAGGCTCTCCTCGAACGGCCTCGTTCTCACCTCCCGGCGCGACCAGACCCAGCCGCCGCGCGCATCAACCTGCTCAGCCACGGCGTCGGCCGCCATCTGGGCGAGCACTCCCACATGCTCACCGTCGGCGGGGCGGGCCACTACGTCCATGCGGAGCCTTCCATCAGGCGAGCTACCCGGGCTCGACCGTCAGGCCGGCTCGGCAGATTGCCGTCGAGCCGTGGCCTCCTCGGCGCCCAGGCGCCCCAGGATGCCCTCGGACACATCCACATGCGTCAGCATCGCAGCCACTGCCCGGTGCCCTGCGGTCTCGGCGATCTGGCGATACATCTCGGTCACGACCCGGCGGTAGTCCTCGTGACCTTGAGGCTGTGATCGCAGCTCGATCAGGTGCATGGCCTCACGGGCGTTGAACTGCATGCTGTAGCGCACGCGATACGCCATCGACACGGCATAGGCCGCCTCGAGCGTTCCGACGGCCTCTGCGAGCGTGTCGTGCAGCTCGCCCGACAGCTCCATCACCTCGTCGTAGGCCTCTCCCCCGCCGGCTGCATCCACGAGCGCAGGCACGCAATACCCGTGCTGCGGGCTCAGCGGCTGCCATTCGATGGTGAGCAAGCGATGGCGTTGCAGGTCGCGGAAGCTGCCGTAGTCGGCGAGAACGTCGAACCGGTAGTCGATGCGCTCCAGCGCCCGGCCCGGCCGGTGGCGCCGGTTGGCCCGCTCGCCGCAGTAGCGCTGCACCAGCTCCATGCGCTCGGCCTCGGTCATCTGGGCCACTCGAGCGGCGATCTGCGATTCTCCCAGCGACGTGTACGGGTACAGCATGGCCGCCAGCATCTTGTCCTCGCCGACGGGATCCCAGTCGCTCAGGAGGACCTCGGGCACCGGGGCCGGTTCCTCCTCGGCGAAGAGGTCCGCAGCGAATTCCGACATCGCAACCCGGTTGGCCTCGAGGTAGTCCGACCACACGATGCCCCGGTCGGGCTGGTCCACGCGCCGCAGGAACGACGGGATGACCTTGCGCAGCTCGGTCAGCATCATCTGGGCGTAGCTGCGTGCCTCGGGCAGCGGGTGCGCTCGCATGCGCAGCAGGAGCGCTTCGTAGGCCTGCCCGCTGCCGAAGATGCCGACGTTGGACAGGCTGGCAGCCGGCAGCAGTCCCCTGGAGGCGTCGAATGCCTGTGCCCGGATGGCCCGCCGCCGGGCCAGATCACCGCCCTTGGCGGTGACCGGTGGCACAGTGCTGCCGGCGGCGGTGCTGGTCGCCGCGTCGGGATGGTCAGTGAGCCACGCCGTCATGCGGCGGACCATGTCGCCGTAAGCGTCGAACATGCGGTCCACGTCGCCGACGAATCGCGTCCCCGCACGCGAGCCCATCACTTCGGGCGGCCGGTGATACCGGTAGCGGCCCTGGACGCGCTCGTCATAGGCGAGGTAGCGGGTGGACTGCTCGAGGTACGACATCAGCCGCCCTCGTTCGAGGATCTTGGTGAGCAGGTTGGACGCCTGCTCGCACGCCAGGTGCACGGCGCCGAGCTGCGCCACCGAGTCGTCGCCGTATTCCACGAACACGCGCTGGTACAGCTGCTCGGCGCGGGCGACGCCCACTGTGGCGTCGATGGTCTCGTCGCCGGAGATGTCGAGGTCGTCCACGAATTCGTCCAGCAGCAGCCGCCGCAGGCTCTTGTGCGTGCGGGAGTAGCGGGCGAACAGCGCTCCCTTCACCACTTCAGGCAGGTTCACGAGTGCGAAGACGGGCTGGCGCAGGTTCGTCACATAGCGCCGCAGAATGTCCTGCTCGGCAGGCGTGAACGTCTCGTTGGCGTAGTGGATCGCCGGATCACCGGCGGGTCGGGTCGGCGGAGACACTGCGCCGATGGTATGGCCCAAGGGCGAGCGGCAAGCGGATGTCGGAAATCGAACGGGCACCGTCAGCTCAGAACACGATCGCTGCGCCATCGGGTCGGATTGCGAGGGTCAGCTCGCGGCATCTGGCGACCCGCTCGCCGTCGAGCCACAGTCCGAGCGGCCGATCGAACCGATGCTCCCAGCGCTCGACACGTCGCACGGCGATGGCCGGATGCGGTACGTGAGCACCCGACCTCAGCCGCCGTCGCGCCAGCACTCGTTGGGTTGCGCTGAGCGTGGGACGATCCAGACCAGTGCTGAGTACGTGCAGCCGTCCGTCGTTGGGATGGGCTGCAGGCGCCAAGCGCCACACTCCGAGCGATTCGGCACTCATGGCGGCCACGACGGGGCCGCGCCACCACCAGTTGCGTGCAACGGCCCCGATGCACGCCCAGTGCGTCTCGCCGTCGGCCGTCACCTCGATGAGATCGATCGGTGCTGCCCGCGCGTGCTCGGAACCCAGACGATCTGCACCGCCTGCCGGTGCGCCCACCACGCGCCACAGGTCGCCGCCGACCACGCCGATCGGCGTCGCTGGTGAGCCGCCGG
Source organism: Acidimicrobiia bacterium (assembly GCA_022824805.1). Lineage (GTDB taxonomy): Bacteria > Actinomycetota > Acidimicrobiia > Acidimicrobiales > Poriferisodalaceae > Poriferisodalis. The sequence continues at coordinate 28,319 of JAJDZE010000152.1, forward strand.
TGCGCTGGCAGGTGATCAACCGGCGCAACTCGGCATTGCTGCCGGCGATCGGCGCACCATCTGGCAATGGCGCGGCAGACCCCCACGGCTCGTTGCGCCGGACGGTCACGTGAGCCTGCGTGTGCGTGTCACCACCGGCAACGACACGAAGCCGTCTCCGGGTGCCGCGGTGACAGATTCCCCCATCCGGCCATCGGAAACGCGGGCAGCGGCAGCGACGACACCGCGGTCGAGTGCCGAACAGGCATCGGCTGCGGCGCGCCGTGTGCGTTGCTGGGGAGCTACGCCTGCGATCCGGTCGACGAGATCGATGAGCTGGCGCATCTGGCGAACGAAATCGCCGCCAGAGGGCATGTGGTCGCCTCCTGCGACGCCGTGCCACAGGTCGGTGTATGCCGTCCCGCCAGCCCAGGCATGGGCAACAGCGAAGAACGCTGCGTCGGGCGCGCGCGACGGCACCAGGCTGTGCTGTCGCTCAGCGCTGTTGATCTGCGACGCCAGCTCGAACATGTGCGCTGCCCGTTCGCGGGAGTCGTTGTCGGGATAGCGGGGCGCAGGCGGCGGCTGGCTGCTGCGATGTTCGTAGGTCAGCACCGAAACCAGGCCGGCCAGCTGTGCGGGCGCCACACCGTCGAACACGCCGTCGCGCAGGCACAGCACCGTCAGCAGATCGCGTTCATGGAACACAGACTTCAGGCAGTCGCCGGTGGGGGTCAGCGACCAGCCGTCCGCACAGCCGAAGTTGTTCAGCACCTCGTTGGTGGCGTCAAGCTGGCGGGCCAGCCCTCCCTTGGCAAGTTTGATCCGATCCTTCAGACGGCTCACACGGGCGCCCACGCGCTCGGCGCGACGCTCCGCATCGACGAGCGCCCGGTCGGTGCGGCGGTCGGCAGGCCTGCCGCGCCTGTGCCGACCCGAGCCGGGCGACCTCCCGCGTGCCGGTGCATGCGAGCGCGAACGGCCACGGCCGCCCCCCATCGACCGCAGCCGTGCACGGGCCTCGCGCAGCGCCTTGCGCTCCGCTTCGAGCTCCGCCGTCCACTGGCCGACCCTGCGATCAGCTCGCCACTGGGCGAACGACCGCTGCAACAGCTCGACTGCCTCGTCGTGGGTGCGGCTGGCGATGAGGTTGGCGACCATGTTGTAGGTGGGCCGGAACGACGACTCCAGCTCGAATTCACTGCTCGCGACCAGGCGGGCCGTCTCCTCGTATGCCGTCTGGGGATGCCACAGCGTGTACGCGTAACCGGTCTCGTCTATGCCGCGGCGACCTGCCCGACCGGTGAGCTGGGTGTACTCGCCTGGCGTCAGCAACGCGAAGCCTTCCCCGCGGAAGCGGCTGAGCTGCTCGATCACCACCGAGCGGGCAGGCATGTTCACGCCCACCGCCAGGGTCTCCGTAGCGAACACCACCGCCAGCAGCCCGGCCGAGAAACACTCCTCGATGGCCTCCTTGAATGCCGGTATCAGGCCTGCGTGATGAGCTGCGACACCGGCCGTGAGCTGCTCCAGCCACTCGTCGTAGCCGAGTGCGTCGAGATCGCCTGCTTGGAGATCGGTCGTGTGCGCCGCCGCGATCTGCCGCACGCGATGCTGCTGGGCGGCATCCAGAAATGCCGCCCCCTCAGCGACGAGTGTCCGGGCGGCGTCGTCGCAGCCCTGGCGGGAAAACACGAAGACGATTGCGGGCAGCTTGGCGCCCGCAGCCAGATGCTCGACGATCTCGGTGCGGCGCGGACGCGCTGGCCGCGTACCCGCCCGGCGATGCCGACGCTGGCCGCCGGACCCAGAACGCGCCCCCTCGACGATCCGTTCGATCTCGGGATTGGGGCGGCCGTCCCGCAGCGTCGGCAGGTCCACCAAGCGGCGGCTGTGTCGCTCGTAGAGCAGGTACCGATCCTCCAGGGGCACCGGCCGTTGCGAGCACACCACCGCAGTGCAGCCGCCTGCGGTGGCTTCGACCCATGATGCGAGTTCGTGAGCATTGCTGACCGTGGCCGACAGGCACACCAGTCGCATATGCGGCGGCGTGCCGATGATGACCTCTTCCCAGACCGCTCCCCGGTACGGATCCTGCAGATAGTGGACCTCATCGAGCACGGCCATGCCGAACTGAGCGATGTGCGGCGAACCCGTGTACATCATGTTGCGAAGCACTTCGGTGGTCATGACCACCACATCGGCATCGGGGCAGATGACGTTGTCGCCGGTGAGCAGGCCGACCCGTCCGTCTCCCAGCCAGGAGCGCAGCTCGCGCAGCTTCTGGTTCGACAGCGCCTTGGTCGGCGCGGTATAGGCCGCTCGCATGCCGGCTTCGAGTACCGCCGCGATCCCGTACTCCGCAACGAGGGTCTTGCCCGACGACGTCGGCGCAGCGACCAGCACCGAGTCGCCCCGATCCAGCGCGGCGAAGGCCTCGGCCTGAAAGCCGTCTGGCGAGATGCTCCGCGCAGCCAGCAGATCCGCGAACAGGGGTGGCACCCCAGGCCCGTTCGAGTTCACGGCGTCGGCCCGCCGCGTGCCGCGCGTTGTTCGCTCTGCGTCGGCGTCCTGCGGAATCGGCGCCGAAGCGGGGGTTCGCCGCTGCGGCGGCGCAGGACGAGGTAACCGACCAGGATCGACAGCTCGTAGAACACGTACAGCGGCACCGACAGCGCCGCGAGCGTGATGGGATCACCCGACGGCGTGATGATCGCCGCGCCGGCCACGATGCCCACGATGGCGTAGCGGCGGGCCCGATTCAGCTGCTGCGGCTCGACGATGCCTGCAAGCTGGGCGAAGATCAGCACGATCGGGAATTCGAACCCAATGCCGAACGCCAGCATCATGAAGGTCACCAGCCCGAGGTAGGCACCGGGTCCGAGCAGCGGGTCGACGGCATCGCCGCTGACAGCGATCAGGAAGTCCAGCGCCCGCTCGAAGGTGAAGTACGCCAGGATTGCGCCGCCCGAGAACAGCACGAACCCTGCAATCACGAACGGGATCGCCCACCGCTTCTCCCGGCGATCCAGAGCCGGTGTGATGAATCGCCACAGATGCCACAGCAGCACCGGCATGGCCAGCACCACGCCCAGGTAGGCCGACACCTTGATGCGGGTGCGGAATCCCTCCAGCGGCGAAGTGATCACCAAGCTGCACGGGCGGCGGATCTGTTGGGCTTCCAGCACATTGCAGTACGGCGGCAGGAAGATCTCGCGGAGCAGCCAGTCATAGACGATCAGCCCCACGACCATGCCGAGCCCGATGGCCACGATGCTCCAGATGAGCCGGTTCCGCAGCTCGGCGACGTGATCCCAAAAACCCATCACCGCCGGCCGGGGCCGGCGGCGCCACCGGAGCCTCACGCAGCGCCGTCTCTGGTCACGTCATCGCCGGCTGGATCGCCGGCTGCGGCCCCGCGGATCTCGCTGTCGGCGCCCTCCGGTTGTTCCGCTGCTGTGTTCGGCTGCATGGTCTCGGTGCCGGCACCTTCCAGATCAACCCCCGAATCATCTGCCGCAGCCGGACGGGCAGGCGGCGATGCAGGTTCGACTATCGGCGGCGAGATCGTGGCATCCATTTCCTGGCGAACGGTGGTCGAGAAGTCGCGCACCTGCCGGAAGGCGCGGCCGATGCCCCGGATAGCACCCGGCAGCCGCTTGGGGCCGAGCACGATGAGAGCTACGAGCACGATGATCAGCACCTCGTTGGGCTGCAGGCTCACGGCTCGATGGTAGAACCCCGACCCCGCGCGGCGGTTCTGTGCCGTTCACGCGCAAGCGGACCTGTGCGCGGCGATTGCAGCCCCATCAAAAGGGCAGCACCCGGCGAGCGGCCCACCGGACGGCCAGGCCGAGTGCCCGCTCGGCAGTGGCCTGGCGCAGCGACGGCACGTCGAGGCTGTCGATCGCAGCGCGCGCTCGCACAACGTCGGCGCGTACCGCTGCGGCGGCATCTGCGACAGACGCCAAACTCCGCGCCGTCGCCCGCAGCTCCATGGCCAGCCGTCGGACCACGACGATGCTCACCACGGCGAGCACGCCGAAGGCAACCATGGGCAATAGCCATATCGCCGGCACAAGTGGCACGATAGAGGTGTGCCCCCTCAGCCGTTGCCGTCACTGCGCACGCCTCCGATCGCGTTCGCGCACCGTGGCGGGCGCGCACATGGCCCCGACAATGCCCTCGACACGTTCGCCCTGGCCTTGGACATGGGAGCAACCGGCCTCGAGACCGATGTCTGGCTCAGCCAGGACGGTCACGCCATGCTGGACCACGACGGCGTCGCTTGGCACCGGGGCGTGCGCCGTGCCTTCAGCTCCCTGCAACGGGAGCGCATCGGTGCCGACATTCCCACCCTCGCGGACATGTACCAGACCTGCGGCGCCGACTTCGAGCTATCGGTCGATCTCAAAGACCCAGCAGCGGCAGACGCGGTGATCTCCGCTGCTCGTGCCGCCGGAGCGGAGGATCGCCTCTGGCTGTGCCATGGCGATTGGGATCTCTTGGCCGACCTGCGCGGGCGCACGTCTGCCCGGATCGTCGATTCGACTCGGGTGCGGCGCATGAAGGAGGGACCGGAGCGCCGGGCTGCGGCTATGGCCGATGCAGGCATCGATGCCGTCAACCTCCCCGCCAAGGACTGGACAGGCGGCCTTGCTGCGCTCTTCCACCGATTCGAGCGTCTCTGCTTCGGTTGGGACGTGCAGCACATCCGCCTGGCGGCGGCGCTGTGCGGCATGGGCCTCGACGGCCTGTACGGCGATCACGTCGACCGCCTGCTTGCCGGGCTCGAATCATCGAAGACTCCCGACGCCGCCGTCCCTGCCGGCGACATCTGTGAGACGCAGCCCGCCTGACCGTGATCGGTGCCGATCACGGCGCTCGAGGTCTACAGGCCGCCGAGCCGCGTGGGCGGCCAGAAACGCGCGAATGCTCTCCCGACGATCTCGCTCTCGGGAATCGCGCCGAACACGCGGCTGTCCTGGCTCGAGCGGCGGTTGTCGCCCATGACGAACACGTACCCGGCAGGCACCAGCACTGGGCCGAAGTCGCGCGTGTACTCCTCGTTCGACAGGTACTGCTCGTCCACCGGCGACCCGTCGACGATGAGCCGGCCGTTCGCCGCTTCGACCTGCTGGCCGCCGACGGCCACGACGCGCTTGATGAGCTCAGCGGTCTGCGCAGGCTGCATCGAGGGTGGGGTTCCGAACACGACGACATCGCCGGGTTCGGGGTCGCCGATGCGGTAGCTGAGCTTGGAGACCAGCAGCCGATCCCCGATCTCGAGCACGGGCTCCATCGACTCCGACGGGATATAGAACGCCGCTATGAGAAACGTGCGCATCAGCAGCGCGAGCGTCACCGCGGCCAGCAGCACCCATGCCCACGAGAGCAAGCTGCGCATGCGCCTGCTCATGGCCCGCCGAACGCGCGGCAGCCGACGGCCCAGCGGCCGGTCATCGGAACCATGCCCGTCGACGTGCCCCCGGGCGCCCGCGTCCGCGGGCTGATCGCTGCTTGGCACGACGTCCTCGCCAGCGGCCGACATGCCTTCGCTCGCGTGATCGGTATCGCGCCCGTCGTCGTCCGGTGAACTGGGGTTGCTCATGTCGTGGCCGCCAACCATGCCGCCGCAGCCCCCAGCCACTCGCACGCTCGTACATCGCGTTCCAGCGGGCGGCCCATGGAGGTCACGTGCAGGTCACAGCGGGCAAGCGCTTCGGCAACTCGCAGTGGCGCCTTGCCGACCGCTCGACGCCCCAGCGCCGAGATCCACGCAGCGTCGTCCGCCGCCTCGCCGGCCACGGGTTCCACCGGAACGGGCACGACAGTCCGGCCCGGCGCCAGCGATGCCATCGCCCGAGAGTGATGGCTCACGCCGCGGTGCCGTGCGCGCACATCGACCGACGATGCACGTGCAGCCAGCGCTGTCGCCGCCCCGAGCTTGTCCAGCACGGCCGCGTGGCCGACGAGATCCAGGGCCGAGAAGCCCAGCGGACTCGCCGTACCGATGTGCCCTGGGCCTGGCGACACCACGATGCGGTCGATGCCCTGTCGCACCAAGACCGTAACGCCAGAGGCGACAGTCACCGCCTCGATCGGTGCGCCGAATGCCTGCCCGGCGCTTACCGCCGTTGCGATCACCCCTCGCTCAAGGCACGCTGCCGCGAGATCGCTCAGCACAAACGGCAGTGCTCCCCCGTCGGTCATGACATAGCCCGGCGCTTCGCCCACCGAAGCGCGAACCGTGGCCGCCAGCGCCATGGCATGGCTGTGAAGCGCGCTGAACACCACCCGCACTCCGCGCAGCGATGGCGGTGACGGCACCGAGGTTCCGAGGTCGCTGATCTCGGCTAGATGGGCCTCGGCACCATCGAACGCGGCGTCCCCCGAGGTTGGCGAGATCGCCGCCGGTGAGCCGTCTGCTTCTTCGAATGCTTCGACGGGCAACTGCTCGCCGAGATAACGAGCCTTCATGACCCGGCCCCGCGGCTCTGGTGTTCCTGCGAACGGCGAAGTGAGATTCGTGTGCACCACATGTGCACCGCCGGTGCCAAGGCCGAGTTCCACTGCCGTTGTGTTCACGAGCAGCTCGTCGCCGACCCTGATAGGGCCGCACAGCTCCGTGAGCGCGTACGCCTTGCTGCCATCGGACAAGGTCATCCGCGCCAGCCCCGCCCGCACATCACGCACCTCGGTGGCTCGCAGGCGCGCAAAGCGCGGCATCTGCTGCCTCAGCCAGCTGAGCGCCGGCGCACGCACAACACGGTGTGCATCACAGCGACTCGATCAGCTTGTCGACGCGCTCGTCGTGGGAACGGAACGGGTCCTTGCACAGGACGGTTCGCTGAGCCTGGTCGTTGAGCTTCAGGTGCACCCAGTCCACGGTGTAGTCACGGCGCCGTGCCTTGGCCTCGCGAACGAACGCCCCACGCAGCCGGGCTCTCGTCGTCTGGGGCGCTTCCTCAGTAGCCCGACGAACATCGGCGGCATCGAGCACTCGCTCGACCAGGCCGCGCCGCTGCATCACATAGAAGACGCCTCGCGTCGAATGAACGTGGTGATACTGCAAGTCCAACAGTGCAATGTGGGGGTCGTCGAAGCCGACTCCAGCGCGGTCGGCGTAGCTCGTGAGCAGCTTGTGCTTGATGACCCAGTCCACCTCGCGGTCGAGCTGCAGCGGGTCGTCGCCGATCGCCGTCATCACGTGCTCCCACATCTGCAGCGCACGCGATTCCTCCTCGGTGAGATCGTTCGTCTCAGCGAAGCGCAGGGCTCGTTCCAGATACTCCGATTGGATGTCGAACGCGCTCACCTCACGCCCATTGGACAGGCGCACCTTGCGTCTGCAGGTGATGTCGTGGCTGATCTCGCGGATCGCCCGGATCGGGTTCTCCAGCGTCATGTCCCGCAGCACCACAGCAGGATCCTCGAGCATGCGCAGCATCAGCGCAGCCGCGCCGATCTTGAGGAATGACGTGTACTCGCTCATGTTCGAGTCGCCGACGATGACGTGCAGGCGCCGGAAGCGCTCAGCATCGGCGTGCGGCTCGTCGCGGGTGTTGATGATCGGACGGCTGCGGGTGGTCGCGCTCGACACGCTCTCCCAGATGTGCTCTGCCCGCTGGGTGATGCAATACCGGGCGCCCTTGGCCGTGTTGAGCACTTTTCCCGCGCCGGCGTAAATCTGCCGGGTCACCAGGAACGGGATCAGCACCTCGGCGTAATTCGAGAAGTCGTCAGCCCGGCTGGTCAGGTAGTTCTCGTGGCACCCGTAGCTGTTGCCGGCCGAGTCAGTGTTGTTCTTGAACAGGAAGATGGTGCCGTTGAACGCCTCCTCTGCCAGTCGCTCGGTAGCGCTGGCGACGAGCTGTTCGAGGATCCGCTCGCCCGCACGGTCGTGGCACACCACGTCATAGACGGAATCGCATTCCGGCGTGGCGTACTCGGGATGGCTGCCCACATCGAGATACAGGCGCGCCCCGTTGGCGAGGAACACGTTGCTGGATCGGCCCCACGACACGACCCGGCGGAACAGGTAGCGCGCCACCTCGTCGGGGCTGAGACGCCGCTGTCCCCGCAGAGTGCACGTGACGCCGTACTCGTTCTCGACACCCATGATGCGCCGCTGCACGGCGCTCACCGTACTGCCGACGCCTCCGGTCGCGGGAGCGCACAGACGTCACAGCTGCGGGGGCTCACACTTCGTCGGGTCGCTCTGCGCTGTCGCCCAGAGCGACCTCCACCTCGGCGTCGTCGAGACGCCGGAAGCACCGGCGGCGATGGGCTGCGTCTTCGACGTTCGATTCGAGCAAGGCCACTTCGAGATCCGGTGCAGCGATCTCACGCTCCGGTCCTGCGAGCGCCGCACGAGCCAGCCGGATGGCAGCGTCGGCATCGAGCTCAGGGTCGTAGCCCTCGGCCACCCGCTCGCGCACTGCGTCTGCATCGCCTCCGATGCAGCAGTACGCCTCCTCGTCCATGACGGTGCCGTCGTACTGGATCCGGTAGAGCTGGTTGGCCTCGTCGCCGATCCCCACCTCCACCACCACGATCTCGACCTCCAGCGGCTTGAGCTCATGGGTGAAGAACTGCCCGAGCATCTGCGCGTACTGGTTGGCGAGGCTGCGAGCTTCCACGTCTGAACGCGAGTACTGGTAGCCCTTCAGCTCGGCGTGGCGGACACCTGCGATGCGCAGCTGGTCGAACTCGATATAGCGGCCGACACCGCCGAAGGCGATCCGGTCGTAGATCTCCGACACCTTGCGCAGTGTCGCGCTGGCATTCTCTGCCACCAAGGCAATGCCGTCGCCGTACTCGAGCGTCACCAGCGAGCGTCCCCGGGCGATTCCCTTGCGGGCGTAGTCGGCCCGGTCTTGCATGAGCTGCTCGGGGCTGACGTACATCCCGGGCATGCTCATGGCGACACCTCGCTGCGGCTGCCTCCGGCGGAATCGGGATCGCCGCCGACTGAACCGGACCGGGCCGCTCCCCCGCTCCCGCCACCAGAGCTCCCGCCACCAGACAGGTCGGCCTGCAGCGAAGCGAAGACCTCCCCAGACTCGGTGTCGCTGAGCTGACGGAAGCCCTCGCTGCTGATTGCCGCAAGCACCGGGTAGATGCCACGCACGGGATCGGGGCCGCCGGTGGCGCTGTCTTCGTCGGCGGCGTGCCACAACGCCTGCACGCTGAGCGCCAGTGCGTCCGGCTCGCTCAGGTCGTCGCGGAAGCCGAGCTTCAGGACCGTCCCTGCATGCAGGCTGCCCGAGCCGGCTGTGGCGTAGTCCTGCTCTTCGTAGCGGCCCCCGGTCACGTCGTACTGGAAGAGCCTGCCTCTTCGGTCGGCGGGGTCGAATCCGGCGAAGATCGGCACCACCGGGAGGCCCCGCATCGCCTGAGGCAGGTGTGCTCGCAGCATCTCGGCCAGCTGGTTCGCCTTGCCTTCCAGGCTCAAGGGCTTGCCCTCGATCTTCTCGTAGTACTCGAGTTGCAGCTGGAAGAGGCGAACCATCTGCACGGCCGGGCCTGCAGCACCGGCAATGGCCACCGCCGAATAGGAGTCGGCTGGGAAGACCTTGCGCATGTCGCGGTGACTGATGAGGTTGCCGCTGGTGGCCCGCCGGTCGCCGGCCACGACCACCCCGTCGGAGCTGCGCACGGCCAGCACGGTGGTGGCGTGAGAGCTCTCGAGAGCGCCGAAACCTCCCTCTGCGGAAGGAACCTGCGCGAACCCGGCAAACGGCTCGCTGCCCGTGCGCCGCAGCAGTTCGAGGAAGCTCGCCCCCGGGTCGTCGCCTGGGGCGAAGAAGGGCATGGGGGTCACTCGCCGCCCTTCTGCACGTAGTTCTTCACGAACTCCTCGGCGTTGGTCTCGAGCACGTCGTCGATCTCGTCGAGCAGGTCGTCGAGCTCCGCCTTCAGTTCGGTAGCTCCTTCAGACGAGGTGTCCTGCGGTGCGGGACTCTCGGTCTCCCTCGGCGCCGACCGTCGCATCTGCTCGCGTTCTGCCATCTCGGGCCTCCTCCGGTGTCGATTGCTTGGGTCTCGAATGCGTGAGAGTTTCGATTGCCGCCTGCGTCGGGGTCTGAACTCGGCGGCTAATTGCCCAGCCGGCGCAGCAACTCGGCTGCGTCCCGGCACTCGTCCAACAAGCTACCCACGTGCGCGCGGGTTCCTCGCAGCGGTTCGAGCATCGGCACGCGGCGCAGCGGATCAGTGCCGATGTCGAACACCATCGAGTCCCAGTTGGCGGCCACGATCTCGTCGCCGAACTTGTCGAGGCAACGACCCCGGAAGTACGCGCGTGTCGTCGGCGGCGGTACCGAGACCGCCTCGTCCACTTCGTCGTCGGTGGTGATCCGTTCAAGACCGACGCGTCGGGACAGCGACTTGGACGGCCGCAGGTCGTGATACTGCAGGTCGAGGGCGGCAAGCTTGGGATCGTCCCAGTCGAGGCCGTGCCGCTCGGCGAAGGCTTCGTACAGGCGCAGTTTCGCCACCCAGTCCAACTGCGTCGCGAGCCCCATCGGATCCGATTCCAGCCCGGTGAGCACTGCTTCCCAGCGGTCCAGGATGTCATTGCCGATGTCGTCGCCGCCGACGGCATCCAGACCGTGGCTGCGCGCATACTTCCGGGCCAGGTCCAAGTACTCCCACTGGACCTCGATGGCTCGCATGCGACGGCCGTCGACCAGTTCGATCAGCCCCGACAGGGCAGTGTCGAAGCTCACCTGTCGCAGCGCCGCGACCGGCACGAGAGGCGTGAGGGGCTCGGGGACGATGTCGTCGTCGATCATCGCCAGCACCAGCGAGGTCGTGCCCAGCTTGAGATAGGTCTGCAGCTCGCTCATGTTGGCGTCGCCGATGATGACGTGCAGGCGCCGGTACTTGCGCGTGTCGGCGTGCGGCTCGTCGCGGGTGTTGACAATGGGCCGCTTGAGCGTGGTCTCGAGCCCGACTTCCTCCTCGAAGAAGTCGGCACGCTGGCTGACCTGGAACGGCCGGTCCCCGAACGGCGGCGGAGAGCCGTCGTTCATCGGAACCTCGACGCCCATCTTGCCGGCGCCGCAGAAGATCTGGCGGGTCACGAAGAACGGCAGGATGTGCGTCACCACCCTGCCGAAGGGCACGTCTCGGTCGAGCAGGTAGTTCTCGTGGCAGCCGTAGCTGTTGCCCTTGCCGTCGCTGTTGTTCTTGTGGATGACGAGTTCTTCGCCGTCGGGCAGGAGGCTGTTGGCGGCCTGCATGGACCGGATCAGGATCTCCTCTGCTGCCCGGTCGTACACGACGCATTGGCGTGAGTCTGAGCACTCCGGAGTCGACAGCTCAGGATGCGCGTGGTCGACGTAGTAGCGAGCGCCGTTGGCCAGCACGGCGTTGACCAAGTGGGTTTCGATCTCGGGCGCCAGCGCGTCGAACTCGTTGAAGCCCCTCGCATCAGCACCCGGCTGCTCGTCTTCGAAGTCCCAGCTGACGCGCTGGCACAGGAAGCCGTTGACGTAGGCGTTGATGATCATCGACGACGCCGCCACCGGATTGGAGTCGCCGTTGCAGCGATGGAGAATGCCGAACTCCGTCTCGATGCCAACGACCTTGTGAACCGCCACCGCGCGAGACCCTAGAGGATGCGCGCACAGATGCGCCTTCGGGTCGCGGCCCCTGTTGCTGCAGTGTGAACGTGCAGTGCTCTACAGGTACTGGCTGGTCTGCACCCGTTCGATGGCTCGGCCGCCGAGCGCATCGCTGTCGTCGGGATCGACGAGCGTGCGGATGAACACGATCCGCTCGCCCTTCTTGCCGGAGATCTTCGCCCAGTCGTCGGGATTCGTCGTGTTCGGCAGGTCTTCGTGCTCACGGAACTCCTGGCGGATCGAACCCATGAGATCGTCGAGCCGGATGCCGTTGCTGTCGGTGGCCAGCGACCGCTTGATGGCGTTCTTCTTGGCCCGGCGCACGATGTTCTCGATCATCGCCCCCGACGCGAAGTCCTTGAAGTACATGACTTCCTTGTCGCCGTTCTGGTAGGTGACCTCGAGGAAACGGTTGAGGTCATCGGGGCGGTACATCTCGTCGACGGTCCGCTCGATCATGATCCGGACGGCCTTGTGGGGATCGCCGCCGCCCAGGTCGGCGACTTCCATCGGGTCGATCGGCAGGGTCGGCGTGAGATACGTGCTGAAGATCGACAGCGCCGCTTGCTCGTCGGGCCGGTTGATCTTGATCTTCACGTCGAGCCGGCCAGGACGCAGGATCGCCGGGTCGATGAGGTCTTCCCGGTTCGAGGCGCCGATCACGATCACGTTGCGCAGACCCTCGACGCCGTCGATCTCCGCGAGCAGCTGCGGCACGACCGTCGACTCCATGTCAGAGCTGATGCCGCTGCCGCGCGTGCGGAACAGCGACTCCATCTCGTCGAAGAAGACGATCACCGGCCAGCCCTCGGAAGCCTTCTCCCTGGCCCGCTCGAAGATGCGCCGGATCTGGCGCTCGGTCTCGCCGACGTACTTGTTGAGCAGCTCAGGACCCTTGATGTTGATGAAGAAGCTGCGTGCACCCTGCTGGCCGGAGACCTCCCCCACCTTGGCTGCCAGCGAATTGGCCACTGCCTTGGCTATCAACGTCTTGCCGCACCCGGGCGGGCCGTACAGCAGGATGCCCTTCGGGGCCGGGAGGTCGTAGGTGCGGAACAGGTCCTGATGCAGGTAGGGCAGCTCCACGGCATCGGTGATCAGCTCGATCTGGGTGTCGAGCCCGCCGATGTCCTCATAGGTGACGTCGGGTACTTCTTCGAGCAGCAGATCGTCGACCTCGGGCCGCGGCAGGCGCTCGAGAACGATGTTGGAACGCACGTCGAGCAGCAGGTTGTCGCCCGACCGCAGCGGCTCGTCGCGCAGGTCGCCCGCGAGCTCCACGATGCGTTCCTCATCGGCGCGGCCTGTGACCAGCGCACGGAAGCCGTCGGCGAGCACCTCGTTCAGCGTCACCACCTCACCGGACGTCTCGGGCCCACGTGCCAGCACGATGTTGTACGACTCGTTCAGCACCACCTCGCTGCCCTCGACCAGCTCGGTCTCAGCCAAGTCGGGGTGCAGAGCGACGCGCATCTTGCGCCCGCCGGCGTGCACGTCCGCCGTCCCGTCGTCGTTGCGGGACAGGAATGTGCCGTAGGCCGACGGCGGCTGGGTCAGCTTGTCGACCTCTTCGCGCAGGGCTGCGATGTGCTCTCGCGCCTCTCGCAGCGTGTAGGTCAGCTTCTCGTTCTGCGAGACCGCAGCCGACAGCTGACCCTTTGCCTCGAGCAGGCGTTCTTCGAGCGTGCTGACCCGCGCCGGCGTGTCGGCCAGCTTGCGCCGCAGCAGAGCGACCTCTTCCTCGAGCGTGCGCATGCGGCTGCGGAGCACGCCCGCATCGGCTGCGCTGCTGCGCTGAGTCTCCTCATCGCCTTGGTCCATGCGCGGCCGACACTACCCCGACACTGCTGGCAAGACGCGAAGCCTGCCCGCCTGCCGATCGGGCCGCCGGGCCGGGGGCGATCAATGCCGTGCAGGAGGCGCGCCGACTCGGTAGATTTCATAGGTGGCCCGGTTCCCTCTTTCGGGCCGCCCCACAGGAAGGGTCGTTACACGATGAAGGTCTGGATCGATCAGGATCTGTGCACCGGTGACGGGCTCTGCGAAGAGATCGCACCCGATGTCTTCACGCTTCTCGACGACGGGCTGGCATACGTGAAGGAAGGCGACAAAGTCTTCGCCGAACCGGGCGGTGTCGAGGGGCTCGCCGAGTTTCCCGACTCGCAGCTCGACGCTGTGATCGAGTCCGCCGAAGAGTGTCCCGGGGAGTGCATCTTCATCGAGGCGTAAGCCTCGGTGAAGCGACAAGCACAGATTGAAGCGTGAGCTTCAATAAAGCGACAAGCACAGATCGAGGCGTGAGCCTCAGGCCTCTCGTCATCTGCGGCGGCATTCGCCGCTGGAAGCCACGCTGAGTCTCGCGGGCTGTGCTTGGATGACGGCATCGCCGCGATAGTCGAATCGCACATCGACTCCCGTCGAACCTAGGAAGCCCAACAGTTCGCCCCGGCTGAGCGCATAGCCGATGTCGTCGGGTCCAGCCGCGGTGGCGAACGCCACCCCGACCACGCCGCCCCGATCGACCAGCGGCCCGCCGGACTGGCCCTTTCCGACGTCGGCCGCAAGGAAATACACGTTTCGCCCGATCCCGTCGCCCCACAGGCCCGATGCCCGCACCAGATGCTCGATGCGCGCCGGCGACACTTCAAGCCCTTCTCCTTGCAGGTAGCCGATGACTGCCCCGGTGCTGCCGAAACGCACGCGTTCGATGTGCAACGGCGGCACGGCAGCATCGGAACGCAGCAAGGCGAGGTCTCGTGCCGGGTCGAATCCGACGATGTCTGCCGGAGAGGTGACGAGCCCGTCGCCGGCGCCTGCGTTCCATGCAATCTCGACGTTCGATGATCCGGCAACGACATGGGCCGAGCCGACCAGCAGTCCCGGCGCGACGGCAAACCCCGAGCCATGAGACACCGGCCCGCAGCCGAACGCATGCACCGCGACCACGCCGGCCAGCACGACGTCGTCGACCGTCACAGATGCAGGCGGTGCACCCAACCAGATTGGTCCGTGGGGACTCGGTATCGAGGCCACGCTGGCGACAGGCGACCTTCCCCGGCCGGAGTCGTCGGGGTCGGCGCCGCAGGCGGCAATCGCGCCTGCCAGCAGCACCGCTGCGAGCAATCGTGCCGCCCGCGGCACCGGCCGCCGGACCGGTCGGGAATGGCGCAGCCGCGATGCGGCTGCGCGGGTCGCGCAAGCTCGTCTCACGCCTCGATCAATCGGGCGTGCGTCAGAAAGCCGGTGTGGGCGACCATGCGGTGATCAGGCCGCACGGATGCTCCCTTGACATGCCAGCTCCGGTGCATGACCTCGATGGTCTCGATGAGCGCCCACGGTCCGTCGTCCAGCGTGCGGCGCAATTGCTGCACTTGGGTCACTGACGGGTTGTACGCCACCAGGATTCCGCCACGCCGAAGCCGCCCGGGCAAGTGCACCGCGACCCGCCAAGGCTCGGGGACATCGAGCACGGCCCGGTCGTACCTGCCCCCCGAAGAGCTCGCCTCTCCGGCAGTCCCGGTGCCGGCATTGCCCGGTGACGGCCTGCTGCGGGGCGGATCGATCGATTCGTACGCATCACGGAGCTGCACGTCGTAGCGATCCAGCGATTCGGCGCCGGCAATGCTCTCGACGTTGCGGACGGCTCGCTCGGCGAAATCCTCCCGCAGCTCGTAGCCAGTCACAAAGGCACCACAGCGGAGCAGTGTCGCCGACAGTGCGCCTGAGCCCACGCCGGTCTCGAAGACTGCCATGCCGGCTCGAACGTCGGCCAGCATCCAGATCGCACCGAGATCCTTCGGATAGATCACCTGCGCGCCTCGCGGCATCTTCAGTACGTGATCGCCGAGCGTCGGGCGCACCGCCACGAAGCGGGCGCCCGATCCGCTGCGGAATTCCGTGCCTTCGGGTGAGCCGATGATCCGGTCGTGCGGCACGAGCCCAGCATGAGTGTGAAACTCGCCGCCGGAGCGCAGCGCCACGAGGTAGCGACGCTGCCGACTGTCGACCATCAGCACCGTTTCGCCGGATTGCAGCTCGCCGCTCTCCAGCTCGCCGTTCTCCAGCTCGTCAGGCTGCTTCACGCTCCCTCCGCCGCCGAACTCCCGTCCTCATGCTCGGGTGGTACGTGTCGGATCGTGAGCTGTTCGCCCAGTGCCAACTCGCCGCGGTAGACCACATCGCGCTCGCGCTTGGACCAGCGAACGAGCAACCGCAGCCCGCTCGCCATGATCGCCGCGGCCAGCCATATCCCATTGCCGGTCCGCGCCCGTCGCCACATGGCGTCAGTGGCTCGGGCCGGCAGTCGCCTCAACCGCTTCGCCATCGGGCGCCGCCCCCTAAACCCGGACGATTTCGACAAGCGTGCTGCGTCGGCGACCCCTGCGACGGCCGAACAGGAACGCGGCCAGCACGAGGCCGGTGCCGACGGTGGCAGCGACCGCCACAGCGGCGCTGGACACCTGCTCGACAGCGTCGCCCGCTCCGCCGACGAGCTGTCGCACACGATCGGAGATGTCCGCGGGCGTGATGCGCTGGCCGTCTGGGTTCGATCCTGTCCCGGTACCCCTGTTGCCGTCAGCCATCGTCATCCTCTGCTGCATTCTCGTCGGCCCGTCGTGCGGGCGGTTCCGGCGCGGTGGCATCGGCGTGTTTTGGCCGGATAGCGCGGATCAGCAGCGCGATCGCGAGCACGAGAAAGACAGCCCCAGCCACATGGGGAACGAATGACCAGTTCGCATGGAAGAGGTCGGTTTCGGCCTGCAGAACGCGCACCACTCCCAGAGCCCCGAAGATCACTCCCAGGCTCACCCCGACGGCGCCGATGACGCCGAACGCCACATACCTGCCCAGTCCGCGCAGCGGGCCCACCGTCTCCTGGACGATGTAGGACCGCAGCATGCCGACCAAATCGGAAATCTCGGCTCGCAGGCCGGAGTCTCGTCGAGGCACAGTCACGGCGACGCTACCGTTCGCCCAGCAGTTCTTCCACACCGTCGAGAATCTCCCCGATGACATCCACCCGGCTGGCGGGGTCTGGGGCGCACAGCAGGCTGTGGCGGTCGAACGGGCCCGCAGGCACGAGCGACGCGAGCTGGAACGACCAGGCTGATGCCTCGATGGGCGCCACGGCGAGCTTCGCGAGCTGATCGTCGATGGCAGCCGACTCGGCTGCGGTCACTCCCAGCGCTCCGATCTCAGACGCCCGAGCGCGCAGGCGGCGCAGTCGGGCCACGGTCGCCTTGCGCTCCCCGGCGGGCACCTCTGCGGGATCGTCGGGCCAGTCGCAGGCCAGAGCCTGGGGGTAGGGGTCGTCGTCCAGCCACTCGACGATCCTGATCCGCCGATCGCCGGTGGCCAGCATCACCCAGCGTCCGTCGGGCAGTTCCTGGTGCTGGGCAATGGTGGCCAGGCAGCCTGCGTCGGCTCGCACATCGCCGCCGCCCACCTCGCTGCCGCGCTCGATCATCACGACCCCGAATGGCTCATCGCTGCTGGTGCACCGCCGGGCGAGCGCCCGGTACCGAGGTTCGAAGATGTGCAGCGGCAGCACAGCGCCGGGCAGCAGCGGCGATCCGAGCGGGAACATGGGCCGAATCTCAGGCGGGGGCACGGGTCAATCCTCGCAGGGCGAGAGCGTCTCCCACGGGGTACCGCAGGAGCTGTCCGGCCAATGACTCCTGCAATTGCAGGCCGAGGCGACCCTCGGGCGGCACGCCGTTCAGCAGCTGCGCGAACGTCACCGTCCCGCTGTCGGTTTTGACGAATCCGGCGAGGGCGTTCACGCCGGTGAGCAAGCCGGTCTTGGCATGGAGCCGCCCTGCTGCGGGATGCTCGGCGAACCGGTGTGACAGCGTCCCCGTGCGTGCCGCTACCGGCAATCCCGCCCCGAAATCGGAGTCGATGCCGAAGTGATCCAGCAGAGCGGCGAGGAAGCTGCAGGTGACCATGTTCTGGCGGTCCAGCCCCGAACCGTCCACTACCGCAGGCCGGGACTGGTCGGGCAGCAGATCCGACACGATCCGCTCGGCGGCCGCGGCGCCGGCCGGCGTGGCGCCTGCCCCCGCGCCGCGCAGACCGATCTCGCGCAGCATCATCTCCGCAGTGGTGTTGTCGCTCTCGCGCAGCATCTGCTGGATGATCTCCACCAGCGGGGGCGACGTGAGGCGGGCGATCTCGGTCATGCCGCTCGGCGCCGCTGACACGTCGATCTCGACATCCACCGAAACACCTCGGACCACAAGCAGGTCCGCCAGCGTGGAAGCGAACCAGCGTGCCGGGTGCTCAGCCGCGGACAGCGTCGTTGTGAAGCCCGTGATGCCGTCGTTGAGGTTCAGGGCCGACAGCGGGCCGCTGTTGAGCTGCGTGATGTAGCGCTGCGGCCACGTCTCGGGAAATCGCGTCGTGTCATAGCGAGACTCGTCGGCGATGAGATTGCCTCGCAGCGTTCGGAGGCCGAGGGCGACAAGGTCATCAGCGAGGCTTTCCATCGGCGTGCGCAGCTGCGGTTGACGCCGGTGAGAATCTGCGTAGGACTGCGTCATGATCAGCGGATCACCGCCGCCGACGATCCAGACAGTGCCGTCAAGGACGCCGTCGACGATCTCCGCATCGGTCAGCACCCGGGTGACCAGCCGCTCATCGGCATCGACCACGGCCAGAGCTGCTGCGGCAGTGATGAGCTTCTGCACCGACGCAGGGATCACCGGTTCGGGATTGCTGGAGAACACTTCGACGCCGTCGATCCAGATCGCGAGGCAGTGCGGTTCGGGCCAGTCGGAGCTGAACGCGGTCATCTCCATGCCGATGTGGTGCTGCTGTGCCGCTCTCCACAGCGCGTCGGGCGCACGCTCGGCGCGAAGCAGCGGCAGCGCCGACGCCGCTGCTCCAGTCCCGCCTGCGCCGTTGGGCGCAGGCTCATCTGGCGTGGAGGCCAACACGGGAGTGCGGAGCGAGGCTGCATGTGCTGCAGCATCATCGGCCGAGGAGTTCATGCGCACGGCCGCCACCGTGGGCAGCAGGCCAGCCGCTGCCGTCAACAACACCAGCACGGCCGTGCGCAGCGGTCTCACGTCACTCGGGAGCGTCGCTGCTCACGACGGCACTGCGACCCTGCGCACCGCCCAAGGCGGCGCCGAGCGCCGCTGAGAGCTCGCCTGCTTCGGAGGGCACGATCCGGGGGCGGGATTCGGCCGACCGGCCGATGAGCAGCGCTGTCACATGTGCGTCGGTGGACTGCGCCAACAGATCCCAGTCCTCGCTGAGTCCGCCGCCGATCACCACCATTTCGGGGTCGGTCAGGATGCACAGATTCGAGATGCCCAGCGCGAGCCAGAACGCGAACTCATCCAGCACTTCGAGCGCCGCAGCATCACCTTGGCGTGCTGCGGCCGTCACCTCTGGTCCGCGGAATGCCTCGCCGAATCGCTCGACAGCCATCCGGTCCAGCGCGGAGCCGGATGCGTACATCTCCCAGCATCCCCGTCGCCCGCAGGCGCACTGGCGGCCCCCAGCCTCGACGATCATGTGACCGGGCTCCCCTGCCAGCCCCCCTGAACCGCGCAGCACCTCGCCGTTCAGCATGAACGCTCCGCCGATGCCGGTACCGAGCGACACCATGACGCCATTGCGAACGCCACGCGCCGCACCAGCGGACATCTCCCACCGGGCGGCACAGTTCACCTCGTTGTCGAGGACCACCGGCATATCCAGCAGATTGCTGAGCCCAGACCCGATGTCCGCGCCGTCGACGTCGACGAGGTTGGGCGAGACCGTGACGCGACCGTCGAGCGTGATCAAGCCAGCCATCCCGACGCCAACCGAAGCCGGGCGCGATCCGTTGCCGAGGCGTGCCGTCATGTCGGCCAGCGCCTCCATCAGCGGCGCCGCACCGTGGGGCGTCCGTTCGCGCAGGGTCCGCTGCACGGCGCCGCCATGATCGGTCACTACGCCGAAGATCTTCGTACCGCCGACATCGAAGCCGACGTGCACAGCCGATGTCGCTTCGCGGGCCACGTCAGCAGTCCTCGGCGTGCTGGATGTCATGAGCGCCGAGAAGATACTGCCGGCGCGTCACCGGCTATTTCCCGCTCTTGTTCCCGAATTCGATGAAACACGGGCTCACGGGCCGCTCGGGCAACGGCTTCGCCATTCGGCTCAGCCTCTGGTCAGAGCTTGCCCAGAATCGAGGAGCAGCTCGATACGTCGACAGCACCTGCCGGCTCGACTTCGAGCGCGGTCACCGTCCCGTCCTCGATGACCGCCGCGTAGCGCCGGGAGCGAGAACCCAGGCCGAAGCCCGAGCCATCCATGACCAAGCCCATGGCCTCGGCGAAGTCGCCGTTGCCGTCCGCAGCCATCTCGATGCCTTCTGCGCCTTGAGCCTGCGCCCAGGCGTTCATGGTCCACGCGTCGTTCACCGAAACGCAGACGATCTTGTCGACACCCTTGCCGGCAAGGTCGGATGCACCTTCGACGTATCCCGGAAGGTGGACGTTGCTGCAGCCCGGCGTAAACGCGCCCGGCACTGCGAACAGCACCACCTTGCCGCTGCCCAGCATTTCGCCGGACTGCACGGGAGCAGGCGTGCCGCCCTCGTCCAGTACTCGCAGTGTCACATCGGGAATCTGGTCGCCGACCTCAATCGCCATTGCTTCTCTCCGTCCCTGTTCGTCGTATGGGGAACATGTGGCTCGCAGCGTATCCGGCGTCGGGCCCCCGGGGCTCAGCGAGCGGCCGGCGCCTGCACGCATTCGATCCAGCGCAGCAGCTCGCCGTAGGCAAACGCCGCCGGCAGGTCCGGATTGGCTTCGGCTACCGCCTCGGGACATCGGAACAGGCTTGCCGCGTCGGCCGCCCTCAGCATCGTGAGGTCGTTGTAGGAGTCGCCGATGGCGGTCACGTGGTAATTCAGCGCTCGGTACGCCTCGACGGCGCGCCGCTTGGCATCGTCCACCCGACGTCTCCACCCCGCCAAGCGCCCGTCGGCCACATCGAGACGGTGGCAGAGCAAGTGGGGGTAGCCCATCAGTTCCAGGAAGTGATCGTCGAATTGCTCGAACGTGTCCGACAGCAGCACCACGACCCAGCGCCGTCGCAGCTCGTCGAGAAACTCCCGTGCCCCCTCAAGCAGGGGCAGCTCAGCGATCACGTCGCGGATCTGCTCGAGCGACACGCCGTGGGTGTTGAGCACGTCGATCCGGTAGCGCATCAGCGCGTCGTAGTCCGGTTCGTCACGGGTCGTGCGTCTCAGCTCGTCGATGCCGGTGCGCTGGGCCACCGCTATCCAGATCTCGGGCGTCAAGACGCCCTCCATGTCCAACGCGATCACCCTTTGCACGAGCGCCGATTCTGCCATGCGCACAGCACTATGAGCCCACCGCCCGGAGCAGATCTGCCAACGCCCGATACTGTTGAGGCCGGGCGGCCGCGATCGCCGCTGACGGCCGTACCGGCGAGGTCGCCCCGGAAGGGTTGCCCGAGGAGTTGTCATGGCGTCGCAAGCCAACGTTCCCCAAGTCCGCCTGCCGACCAAGATGGCTCATTGCGTGTTTCGCACTGACGACATCGCAACGGTGCGCGAGTGGTGGTGCACCGTGCTGGGTGCGCAGGTGGTTCACGAGAACGAGTTCATCTGCTTCATCTCCTATGACGATGAGCATCACCGCATGGCCTTCGTCAACCGGGGCCAGCCGGGTCGCTACGAGTCGCGCAAGGGCACTCTGGAGCACATCGCGTACACGATGGGCACGTTCGGCGACCTCATGGACCACTACGAGCGTTTGCGTGGGGAGGGCATCGTGCCGGTGCGCACCATCAACCACGGTCCGACCACCTCCATGTACTACGCCGATCCCGATGGCAACGGCGTGGAATTCCAGGTGGAGAACTTCGCGACCATGGCCGAGTGCATCGAGTTCATGAACGGGCCGGTCTTCGCGGAGAACCCCATCGGAGTGCTCTTCGACGCCGACGTGCTGCTCGACCGGTTCCGCCGCGGCGACCCGCTCGCCGAATTGGTGCAGCAAGGCTCAGCTCCGGCTGCGTACCCCCCGCCCGCCCCCCGGCACAGAGGCATCCAGTGAGCAATACCGTCCACCGCAACGTCTACATGACCGACGAGCTGCAGGCGATCTATGACCAGACGGTCGCCTTCGTCGCCAATGAGGTCACGCCAGCCGGCGATGCATGGGAAGAAGACGGCCAGGTGCCCCGCGAGATCTACAAGCGCATGGGCGAGCTGGGGATGTTCTCGCTGCGGGTGCCCGAGCGGTGGGGCGGCCTCGGCCTCGGCCCTCTTGCCTCAGCGACGTTCGCCGAGGCACTCGGCACCTCCACCTACGCAGGCTTTGAGGCGAACATCCTGGTGCACACCGACATGGCGTTGCCGCACCTGCTCAATGCAGGCACCGATGAGCAGCTCGAGCGCTGGCTGCCGTCGATCCAGTCCGGCGACACCATGATGTGCATCGGCGTCACCGAGCCTGACGCAGGATCCGATGTGGCGGGATTGCGCACGACCGCGGTGCCCGACGGCGACGGGTGGCGTCTCAACGGCACCAAGACGTTCATCACCGGCGCCGTGTACGGCGACGTCATCGCACTGGCGGCGCGCACCAACCCCGATGACCGCTACGGGATCTCCATGTTCCTGGTTCCGACCAGCGCGGACGGGTTCGAGGTGGCCAACAAGCTCGACAAGCACGGCTGGCGCTGTTCGGACACTGCCGAGCTCGTGCTGCACGACGTGTGGCTGGGTAGCGATCACCTGCTCGGCGAGGTGCACCGGGGCTTCTACGCCGCCATGGCGAACTTCCAGAATGAGCGGATGGTCATCGTGGGGATGGGCATCGGCGCGGCGCAGGTTGCCATCGATCTGACCAACGCGTACACCCAGCAGCGCACGGCCTTCGGCGGTTCGCTCTACGACTTGGGGGCCATCCGCCAGCGCATGGCAATGAATCAGGCCAAGGTCGACGCAGCGCGCGCCTCGATGTACCACGCCGCATGGCTCAAGGAACACGGCATCGACGCCATCAAGGAGATGTCGGGAGTCAAGGCGTTCGGCGCCGAGGTGGTGAACCAGGTGATGTACGACTGCATGCAGTTCCACGGCGGCATCGGTTACATGCGCGAGTCGACCATCGAGCGGATGTGCCGTGACGCACGCATCCTGCCGATCGGCGGCGGCGCCACCGAGGTCATGCTCGAAGAGGTCGCCAAGCGCAGCTACATCGACGCCTAGCGGGATTCGAGCCAGTCTCGTACCGAGCCGGCAAACCGTGCTGCCGGGGCGCCGTCGAAGGCTCGATGGTCCCAGGTCAGCGAGAGGGTCAGGACTGGCCGAGGCGCAGGCGCGGCGTCTGCCCACACAGTCTCGTCGCGGATGCGGCCCACACCCAGGATCGCCGTGTTGGGCGAGTTGATGATCGGCGTGAAGGCATCGACGCCGAACATGCCCAAGGCGGTCACGGTAAACGTGGCGCCCTGGTAGTCGTCGTAGCCCAGAGTGCCTTCTCGGGCCCCGGCGGCGAGACGTGCGGTCTCGGTGGCGATCTCGCCGAGACTGAGACGATCGGCATGGCGGACGACCGGCACGAGCAGCCCATCGTCGAGCGCTACCGCAAGCCCGACGTGAATGTCGCCCAGCAGCGCAACGGCATCGTCGGTGACCTGAGAATTCACCCGCGGGTGCGCACCGAGCGCAGCAGCCGCAGCGGCGATCACGAAGTCGGTGTAGCCCGGCACCACGCCGTCGGCGGCATCCGCGTTGCCGTCAGGATCAGCGTCGCCGTCGCGGGCAGCCTCGGCGAGGGCAGCCCGCTCTGCCACCACGGCACTCATGTCGACATCCATCGTGAGCGTCAACTGGGCCATCGAGCGGAGCGAAGCGCTCATGCGCTCGGCAATCACGCCTCGCATCCCCCGCAGGGGAATCTGTTCGGTCGGGGTCTGCGACAGGGGCGGCGCCGACGTGTCGGATGTCGCCGATTCGTCTGCCGCGGCAGTCGTTGCCGGTGCGGGGGCTCGAGTCGGCAGCGCCTTGGCGGGCGAAGCCGAATCTCCATCGGCAAACCGCGAGCTGAGGTCAGCCAGCAATGTGCGGACATACCCAGCCACATCGGCCCGCGAGATGCGCCCGTCGGCGGCGCTGGAGGGCACGCGGCGGAGATCGACGCCGAGCAGATCGGCGAGTTGGCGGGCCGCAAGCGTCGCCGGGCGCGAGACAGTCCCCGCCGACGCGGTGCCGACCCGCGCCGGATCGATCCGGGACCCGTCCGCAACAGTCGATGCACCCGGGCCCGCCCCGGATGCGGCCGAAGCGCGCTCAGATCCACGTGCCTCGTACGCCGCTCGCACATCTCGCTCGGTGACGCGGCCTTTCGGCCCGCTTCCGGCAACCGCTGCGATCTCGACGCCGAGCTCTCGGGCCAGCCGCTTGGCCGCCGGCGACGCCAGAATACGCTCGCCAGGCGCACGCACGGGCGCGGCGGGAACCGGTTGCTGGGCAGGCCGAGCCGCAGCGGCATCTGCGGCTGGTTGTAGGGCCGCGGCCAGGGCGGCATCACCGGCAGCTGGAGCGGCATGACCGGGTGCCAGACCGGCGTCACCGGCAGCCGGAGGTTCCTCGCCGGCTTCCAAGAACCAGCCGATCCGCGCGCCGCAGGGGTACTCCACGCCGATCTCGCCGGTCTGAGCAAGCACACCGCTGCCCGAGGCCTCGATCTCGGTCTCGACCTTGTCGGTCTCCGCCAGCAGCACCGGCTGCCCTGCGGCGACCTCGGCACCGTCAGGCACGAGCCAGCGCAGGATCGTCCCCGACTCCATCGTCAGGCCCAGCTTCGGCATTGCAAACTCGATGGCCATCGGCGTCCCTTTGCTCAGCGGCCCGAAACCGCAGGGCCGAAGGGGTAGCGCCGTCGCTGTGCTGCCGCAACCGCAGCGCCCACGTCGATCACATGCGGACCATCGGGGTTGACGGTGACCTCTGCCCGTTCGCCTCGCCCCAGCACGATCTCGCGTTCCCCGTCCAGGGTCAGCACGCCCGGACCCGACAGCGTGACCGGCTGGCCGAAGCGCAACTGCTCGCAGTGCGCGATGTCGATGTTCGAATAGCTGCCGGGCATCACGGCTGCTCGGATGTGCCTGTCGCTCTGCACGATCCGTGCATCCCGGGCCGTACACCCCAAGCCGACATGCACCGCGCCGGCTTCGTTCCTGCCCACAGGCGCAACGGCCGCAGCGATGGCCGAGAGTCCGACCGAATCCGGCTCGGCGATGGCAGCCACGATCTCGCTCACTGACCCCAAGTCCCAAATGGCGCGTGCTCCGACGAACGCGCCCCGCACCAAGCACACGTCGACAAGCGCCACCTCCGCGCGCCGGCCTCCCTCCGCCGCGACGTCGATGATCTTTGCCTGCGAGGTCGCCTCGGCGGCATCGGCATGACCGCTCGCCACCGCACCAGCGGCGAAGCCGGCGACGGTGGCTTCGATCCGGAATGGGAAGACGTTGTTCGTGCCGACAGCCAACGGCACCAGCGGTGCCCCACGCCAGCCCGTTGCAACATCGCGCTGGGTGCCGTCACCGCCGAGCGCAATGACCGCTCCCACGCCCTCGTCACGAAACTGTGCCGCCGCCAACTGGGAGTCGCGCCCGGTGTGCCAGCCATGCAGTTCGGCTACCTCCACCGTTGCGGGCACCTCCAGGCCCGCCAGTGCACGTTGCCCCAGCCGTGCCCGGTCGCCGCTGATCAGCACACGTTCGGCGCCGCCCTCGACCGCACCCACGACAGCGCGGCGTATTGCACCGATCTTGACGGCGTCTGAGACTGGAGTCGCCCCTGAGGTCAAACGCCTGACGTCCTTACCGGCCAGCGGGTTGGCGACGATTCCGACTGCTGGGCCGACCGCCGAGTCGGCAGCGTCGCTCACGCGGCTGCGAGTGCTCGGATCCGCTCGCCGATCATTTCAGCGTTGGGAACCCATTCCTTCTCGAGCGCGGGGCTGAACGGCACCGGGCTGAACGGCGCCCCGACGCGCTCGATCGGGGCGTCCAGGTAGTCGAACGCCTCCTCAGCGATCCCCGAGGCGATCTCGCCTCCGAGGCCGCCGAACCGCACGGCTTCGTGCACCACGGCGACCCGGCTGGTCCGCTGCGCCGATTGGACCACGGTGTCCATGTCGAGCGGCTGCAGGGTGCGCAGATCGATGACCTCGCACTCGATGCCCTCAGACGCCAGCGCGTTGGCAGCCGATGTCGCCTCGTGCACCATCCGGCCGTAGGTCACCACGGTGACGTCGTCGCCCGGTCGCACAACTTGTGCCGTGCCCAAGGGAATCTCATAGGGGTCCTCGGGTACCCCGCCTTTGCGTCCCAGCAAGCGCTTGTGCTTCACGAACACCGTCGGGTTGTCGTCGCGAATGCACGAGATGAGCAGGCCCTTGGCGTCGTAAGGGTTCGACGGCATGACCACCTTGAGCCCGGGGATGTGGCACAGCATCGCTTCGAGGCTCTGGCTGTGCTGAGCCGCCGCCGACAGCCCGGCCCCGGCGCTGGTGGTGATCGTCATCGGCAGCGTGGCCTTGCCGCCGAACATGTACTTCAGCTTGGCCGCCTGGTTCACGATCTGGTCCATGGCAACCAGGATGAAGTCCATGAACATCAGGTCGACCACTGGGCGCAGGCCGCTCACTGCCGCCCCGGTGCCGAGGCCCACGATGGCCTGCTCGCTGATCGGCGTGTCCACGACTCTCATGTCGCCGAAGCGCTCGTTCAGCCCGCGGAACGAGCCGAACACTCCCCCGGCTCGGCCGACGTCCTCGCCCGCCACGAAGACGTTCGGGTCGGCGTCCATCATCTGCGCCAGTCCCTCGGTGAAGGCGGCTCCATAGGCGATGCGGCGTTCCTCGGTGTCGGTCGGGAGTGTCATGGGGTGGCTCCTGAGTACGCGGTCGGCGTATAGACGTCGACCAGCAGGCTGTCGGGATCGGGCAGCGGGCTCTGCTCGGCAAAGGCGATCGCAGCTTCGATGTCTGCCTGCGCAGCGGCGTGCACTGCTTGGGCGCCGTCGGCGTCGAGCACACCGGCGGATGCCAGCCGATCCTCGAACAGTTCGATCGGGTCTCGCTGCTTCCACTGTTCGAGCTCGTCGTCGGACCGGTATTTCATGCCGAGGGTCTGCACGCCGTGATGGTTGTAGAACCTGTAGGTCTTGGCCTCGATGAACGAGGGTCCTTCGCCCCGGCGAGCCCGGCTGACGGCCTCGTTGGCCGCTTCCCACACGGCCACCACGTCCATTCCGTCGACGATCGCTCCCGGCATCCCGTAGCCGGCGGCGCGGTCCACTACATCGGTGATGGCCATCGTGCGGTCACGGGGCGTGAACTCGCCGTACTCGTTGTTCTCGCACACGAACAGCACCGGCAGCGACAGCGCAGCCGCCATGTTCGCGGCTTCATGGAAGGCGCCGATGTTGGAGGCGCCGTCGCCGAAGAACACCACCGAGACCCGGTCGCTGCCCCGGTACTTGTTTGCGAACCCCGCGCCCACGGCGATCGGCACGCCGCCGCCCACGATGCCGTTCGCACCGAGCATCCCCAGATCGAGATCGCAGATGTGCATGGAGCCGCCCTTGCCCCCGCAGTAGCCGGTGGCCTTGCCCATCAGCTCGGCCATCATCCCGCCGTAGTCGCCTCCCTTGGCCACCAGGTGCCCATGCCCTCGGTGGGTCGAGCTGATCTGGTCGTCATCGTCGAGGTTGGCGCACACCCCGGCGGCCACGGCCTCCTCCCCCACGTACAGGTGCAGGAACCCGGGCAGCCGGTTCTGCTCCGCGAGCCTGCCGGCGGCTTCCTCGAAGTGGCGGATCCGCACCATGCGCCGGTGCAGATCCAGCAGTGTCTCTGAACTCGGATCCATGCGAACCCCCTCGTAGCACGGCGCCAGCGCTCCTCACACTAGTTCTGGCCCTGTGCGGGCATCACGGCCGCGCTCGGCCGAGCTCTCGCTTCGGCGAGGTCAGCGATTCCGTCGCTGTCACGGGCGACGCGTAGTGTGGCCCAGTGGCTCCCGAACCAGATGCACCTGCGACCTCTGAACCCCGTTCGATTCATCCCAGCGGCCCCGATCCCGGCATCGGGCGCGGCGGATTGCGGTCAGCAGCCTGGTTCGACATCGAGGGCGATCCGCTCATGTCGGCGCTGTACCTCGAGCGCTACGCCAATTTCGGATTGACACGCGAAGAGCTCCAGTCGGGCAAGCCGATCATCGGCATCGCCCAGACCGGCTCGGACCTGTCGCCGTGCAACCGCCACCACCTCGAGCTGGCCAAGCGGGTGCGCGAGGGCATCCGTGAGGCGGGCGGCATCGCGTTCGAGTTCGGCGTGCATCCCATCCAGGAGACCGGCAAACGGCCCACAGCGTCGCTCGACCGCAACCTGGCATACCTGGGCCTCGTCGAGGTGCTGGCGGGCTACCCGCTCGACGGCGTGGTGCTCACGATCGGCTGCGACAAGACCACCCCGGCCTGCCTGATGGCGGCCGCGACGGTGAACCTGCCGGCCATCGCACTGTCGGTCGGGCCGATGCTGAACGGCTGGCACGATGGGCGCCGCACCGGTTCGGGCACGGTCGTGTGGAAGGCGCGCGAGCTCTACGCCGCGGGCGAGATCGACGACGCCGGGTTCATCGACTTGGTGGCGTCCTCGGCGCCCTCGGTCGGCTACTGCTCCACTATGGGCACCGCCACCACCATGAACTCGCTCGCCGAGACGCTGGGCATGCAACTGCCGGGCGCCGCGGCGATCCCTGCCCCGTACCGCGAGCGGGCGCAGATGGCGTACCGGACTGGTCTGCGCATTGTCGAGATGGTGCGCGAAGACCTTCGACCGGCCGACATCATGACTCGCGAGGCCTTCGAGAACGCCATCGTCGTCAACTCCGCCATCGGCGGGTCCACCAACGCCCCGATCCACCTCAACGCGATCGCCGCTCACCTCGGCGTGCCGCTCGACAACGACGACTGGCAGAAGCACGGCTTCGCAGTGCCGCTGCTGGTGAATCTCATGCCTGCCGGGGAGTACCTCGGCGAGGACTACCACCACGCCGGCGGTGTGCCCGCGGTGGTCGGCGAGCTGATGCGTGCCGGGCTGCTGCCGCACCCCGAGGCGCTGACCGCCAACGGCCGCAGCATCGGGGAGAACTGCGCAGACGCCGCGATCGCCGACACCGATGTGATCCGCTCTGCGGGCGAGCCGCTGCTGGCCGACGCCGGCTTCATCAACCTGTCGGGCAATCTCTTCGACAGCGCCATCATGAAGACCAGCGTCATCTCAGACGAGTTCCGCCAGCGCTACCTGTCCGATCCCGACGATCCTGACGCCTTCGAGGGCCGTGCCATCGTCTTCGACGGACCGGAGGACTACCGGGCCGACATCGACAACCCCGAACTCGGGATCGACGAGCACTGCATGCTGTTCGTGCGCGGCGCCGGCCCGGTCGGCTACCCCGGCGGCGCTGAGGTCGTCAACATGCAGCCGCCTCCGGCACTGCTGGTGCGCGGCGTCCACTCGCTGCCCTGCATCGGCGACGGTCGCCAATCGGGAACATCGGGCTCGCCGTCGATCCTGAACGCCGCTCCCGAGGCCGCCGTCGGCGGCGGTCTGGCACTGCTGCGCACCGGCGACCGCGTCCGGATCGATCTGCGGCGCGGCAGCGCCGACATGCTGGTCAGCGACGACGAACTGGCACGGCGCCGGGCCGAACTGGACGATGCCGGCGGCTACCCCGTGCCGCCGTCGCACACACCGTGGCAGGAGATCCAACGAGGGATCGTCAGCCAGTTCGACGAGGGCATGGTGCTGCGCCCCGCAGTGAAATACCGCGACACCGCGCGCACGCACGGCACGCCGCGCCACAACCACTAGCGGCCGGCTGACGACACCGGGCGTGCCAGGACGGTCTCAGCGATGATCTGGGCGCTGCTGGCGCTGCTGGCGGGACTGGTCCTGCTGGTGTTCGCCGGAAACCACTTCGTGGCGGGCGCGTCGCGCCTGGCGACGGCGCTGCGCATGCGACCGGCCGTGATCGGCGCGGTAGTCCTGGGCTTCGGGACCTCGGCCCCCGAGATGGTCGTGTCCGCGTTGGCCTCGATCAACGACAACCCGGCGCTGGGCGTGGGCAACATCGTGGGCTCGAACGTGGCGAACCTGAGCCTCGGCCTCGGCGTGGCAGCGCTGCTGATGCCCATCCCGTTCTCTCGCACGGCGCTGCGCCGGGATGTTCCGTGGTCGGTGGCGACGGCAGCCATCTTCGCCGTGCTCGTGGTGGACGACTACCTCAGCCGGCTCGAAGGCGGGTTGCTGGCCGTGCTCATGGCGATCACGCTGGTGTGGCTCATCCGCACGTCGCGTGATGACGAGTTGCTGCCCGATGCAGGCGGCACTGCCGGCACGACGGCACGCGATGCCGGGTCCGCGTGGCGCAATCTGGCACGAGCAGTCTTGGGCCTGTGCGGGGTGATCGTCGGCGCCCAGCTCGCCGTGGAAGGCGCCATCGCGCTTGCCCAGCACTGGAATCTGAGCGGCGGGTTCATCGGCTTCTCGATCGTGGCGCTCGGCACCTCGTTGCCCGAGCTGGCGACTGTGGTGGCAGCCGCTCGCAAGGGGCACACCGAGCTGATCGTGGGCAATCTGTTCGGCTCCAACGTCTTCAACAGCCTCGCTGTGGGCGGGGCGATGGGTCTCGTAGGCGCCGGCGCCATCGACGATCCCTCGCTGACCGGCCTGGGCATCGGGGCGATGATGGCCGTGGTCGTGCTGGCGTACCTCGGCGCCCTGGTGGGCAAGCGCGCCGGGCGCATCGAAGGCGTCGTGCTGCTGGGCATCTACGTCGCCACCATGATCCTGCTCGGCACCGGCTGACACAGTGCCGCATCTCGCTGGGCAATGGGAACGGGTTCGGCTGCGGTGGTCACGACCTGCCGGACGGGGTCGGGTTGCGCTGCCAGATCCACAGCAGCACGATGCCCACGGCTGACAGCGTGGCCGACGCGTAGAAGGCGCCGACCGTGGCCCCCACGACGGCTGCAGTGACGCCCAAGATCGGACCGCCGATTCCGGCCGACAGCTCGAAGAACATCGTGAATGTGCTCACGGCTCGAGCACGTTCGTTGGGTGGGACACCGTCCACTGCGGCCAACATCAATGAGGGGTACAGCAGGGAGCCGCCGAGCGCCATGATCACCACCCCCACGTAGAGGCCGGCTGGCGTTACGAAGGTTCCCATGACGGCCATGTCGACCGACGCGCCGATGAGCGCGACCGTCGCCGTGCGCTTGGTGCCCATGGTGTCGGGCAGTTTCCGCCCGAGGACCCGCAGCACGAGCACGAGCAACCCGTACACCGCGAAGACCGGGCCGATGTCGCCGAGATCGCGCTCGGTGGCGAGCTTGGGCAGAAAGCCCTGCATCGCCGGAAAGATGATGATCCCCATGGCAAGGATGGTCCCCGGCCACAGGGCAGGCTTGTAGAAGATCCGGCCGGCGTTCGAGGTGGTCGACGTCGGCTCGTCGCGAGTCGACGGAGGCTGCGGACGGTTTCCGCCCCGCCGGCCGACGAGCTCGAAAACGAGCGGACGGGCCGCTTGTGCCAAACGGGTCTGCGGAACCTCACTGCGGTGCGGCGCCACGCCATCGGGTTCACCGTCCTCGGCAGGCTGAGCGAGTCCGGTGCTCATGCCGGGCACATCGCGAGGAAGCCAGGTGCCCACGACGGCCGCGGCTGCCATGAGCACGGCCGCCGCGACGAAGGCCGTGTCGAAACCATCGAGCGGGAGCGATGAATCTCCCCATGCCTTCGTGGCCTCGCCCATCCAGGGGCCCAAGGCCATACCGAGATAGATCGAGACCGAGAACCAGTTCAGCGCCTCCCCCCGACGATGGGCAGGGGCCAGATCGCTCACCATCGCAGCACTGCCGACGAAGAACGCCCCCTGAAAGGCACCGATGAGCAGCCGTACGATCAGAATGGCTGCGTAGGTGTTGGCCCAGACATGGCCGAGGATGGTCAGGGCGGTCAGGAAGCACCCCGACACGACGAGGAATCGGCGTCCCCGTTCGTCGCCGAGTCGTCCGATGGCTGGCCGGGCCGCGATGGCAGTGACCGCAAAGACGCTGATCGCAAATCCCACCGCAACATCTCCGCCGCCGGTCTGCTCGGTGACGAGCCACGAGATCAGCGGCATCATTGCCGAGAACGAAAGCGCCGAGAGCAGCGCACTGAGATTCAGTATCAGAAACGGAGTGCTGAATAGTTGCCGCGAGTCGTCAAGCGGTGGCGCGGCGGCGGTGGCCGCCGTGAACGTCGTCTGTGACATGGGCAGATTGCCTCGTGCACGCTCCGCCCAGGATTCATCGACGGCGCGCTGGTCTGGTTCAGCCATGCTAGGGGCGATGCCTGAATCGCTGCGGGGAATTTGCCATCGATGAGTGCTGCGACGAACGCTGCGACGTCGGTCGTGCGCGGGGCGTGCCATCACGACTGTCCCGACACGTGCGCCTGGGAAGTCACCGTCACCGACGGCGTGGCCGTGAACCTGCGTGGCGATCCCAGCCATCCGTTCACCGACGGGCAGCTCTGCCCCAAGGTGAACCCGTACCTCAATCGCGTGTACCACCCCGACCGGCTGCTGCGGCCGTTGCGCCGAATCGGGCCCAAGGGAGCGGCCCGGTTCGAGCCCATCGGCTGGGATGCTGCGATCGCCGAGATCGCCGAGCGGATCGGCACAGCCGTCTCGCAGCACGGTGGCGAAACGGTGCTGCCGTACTCGCTCGACGGCACCCAAGGGCTCGTGCAGAAGGGCGTGCTGGCCGACCGGTTCTTCGCTGCGCTCGGCGCCACGCAGCTGAACCGGCACATCTGCGGTGTGACCGCCTGGCACGGCGCCGCCGACGTGCTCGGCATGCCGCTCGGGGCGGACCCCACCGAGATTGCCGGCGCCCGCACCATCGTGCTGTGGGGCACCAACACGCTGCTCACCAACCGGCACCTGTGGCCCTATGCGGAGGAGGCCCATCGCAACGGCGCCAGCGTCATCGTCGTCGATCCGGTCTCCACGATGACTGCGCAGCGGTCCGACTGGCACGTCCAGCCCCGCCCCGGCACCGATGTGGCTCTGGTGCTGGGCATCATCGGCGTGCTCGACCGAGACGGCCTCATCGACGAGGAGCGTTTGAACACCGTCGCTTCGGGCTGGCCCGAACTGCGTGCCGAGGCCCGGGCCCTCAGCCTCGAGAGCGCTTCCTCGATCACCGGGGTTGCCGAAGCCGACATCATCTCGCTGGCTCATCGAATTGCGCACGAGCGGCCTGCGGTGCTGCGTGCGCTCATCGGCATGGAGCACCGCGAGCACGGCCAGGACATCCACCGTGGCGTGGCTGCCCTCGCCGTCGTGTCGGGTTCGGAGTACATGCGCTCCACGCAGGTGTATTTCGACACTGCGTTCGCCGACATCGTGCCGCCGCCGGGGCCGCAGCGGACCGTCAACATGTCAGCACTCGGCGCGACGCTCACCGATGCCGGTCTGCGACCGCCGGTCACGGTGCTGGTGAACTACGGCTGCAACCCCGCTGCGATCACGCCCGATCAGAACCGGGTGCTGGCGGGCCTCGAGCGCGACGACCTGTTCACGGTGGTGATCGAGCAGTTCATGACCGACACGGCGCGCTATGCCGACATCGTGCTGCCCACCACCACCCAGATCGAGCATCTCGACCTGATGAACGCGTGGGGGCACCTCTACGTGTCGCTGAACCTGCCGGCCATCGAGCCGCTCGGCGAGTGCCTGCCGAACACGGAGATCTTCCGGCGGCTGGCCAGCGCACTGGCGCTCGACGCAGCCGACCTCGCCGACAGCGACGAACAGATGGCGCGGGACCTGCTCGCAAGCGGTCATCCTTGGCTCGACGGCATCACCTACGAACGGCTTCAGCGGGACGGCTGGGCGCGGCTGGCAGTGCCGGCAGGATGGTCTGCGCTGAGTGACCGGCAGGTTCCCTTGGCACCCGCTTCGCCTCCCGGCTCGGGCCCCGAGAGAGACGCTGGCGATCTGGAGTCTGCGCCCGCAGACCGTCCGGCCCCGCCGTCGGAGACAGATGCCGGCAGCGTTGCCGCGGCACCATTCCGCTCGCTTGGGCCGATCCGGCTCGGCGCGCTGCGCTACCGGCTCGCCGCGGAGTCGGCGGACGGGGACGCCGAGCTCGTCGAGCGCTACCCACTGGCGCTGATGTCGCTCAAGCAGCACCAGCGATTTCTCAACAGCCACTACGGCGGGTTCGAACACCACCTGCCTGACCCGCCCCGGCCCCGCCTCGACATCAGCGCCGTCGACGCCGAGGCGCGAGGCATCGCCAACGGT